>DAISYB010000012.1:0-100441 GCA_036825545.1 Crocinitomicaceae bacterium
CGGTCGTCAAACATGTACTTTCTGCGATAACGGTCCAGGGAATGGTGGTTCTGGTGGCGGCGGCGGCGGCCAGGGTGGAACCGGAGGAACTGGTGGAACCGGAGGTGGTGGTTCATTTGGCGTTTATGCACGATTGAATGGCGCCGGAGCATCATTTATTGATTGTAAAGTTCAGGCTGGATCGATCGGTCTTGGTGGACTTGGTGGTCAAGGTGGACCTGGTGGTACAGGAGGTCAAGGCGGAGCAAAGAATTCAACTTGTTCTGCTGAAATCGGTGAAGGTGGCGCTGGTGGAAACGGAGGAGCTGGCGGAGCCGGTGGAAACGGTGGTAATGGTGCTAACGGAATCGCAGCGAACGTGCAATTGGTATCGGGTGAGTCCTATTCTGTGTTAAGTACCAATTACAATTTGGCTGGTCAACCGGAAATTAGAATTACATATGTTCCTTGTTGGGGACCTACAGTGATGGTGGAGAACATGACTATCGACGCAGGTGAGGATGTGACAACTTGGACCTTTGGCGCAAGTGCAACTCCAACCAGTGGTGTGAATAATCCACAATATTTAGTTTACAATGGTAGTGGCTTCCATAATATCGTTAATGGTACACAAACTTACCGTGCATTTGTTTATTACTGCTGTGAAAGTTTGGCTGAGACTACTGAACTGGAAATGAGCCAAGTCAATATATTCCCCAACCCAACAGAAGGTGAATTTACAGTTGTATTTGGATCTGTATTGGAAGAAGTAGAAGTGGTGATCTCTGACTTAAGCGGGAAACAAATCTATACGAATACATTTATCAATACGGCGAGTGAAAAGATCTCGTTAGATCAGCCGGCAGGTGTTTACTTCGTTAAATTGAATTCAAAAGATCAACAAAAGGTTGTGAAACTAATTAAGCAATAAGCTGTTAGGATAAAATCGTAATAAATAGAAATGCCTCCCAACTTTGAGAGGCATTTTTTTATCTATGAAATACATTCGTATTATTCTCGAATGAATTTGATGATTTCTTCTTCTCCGTTGGAGTTTGTCAAGATGAGAAAATAGACGCCAGAAACTAATTCGTTTGTTGAAATGATTGAGTTAAAATCTTGGTTTTTGAGAACACGTCCATTGAGGTCCATTATTCTTATTGATTGAAATGATATCTCAGATTGGATATGTAATTTGTCTGAAGTCGGATTAGGGTAAATATTCAAATTTACTGTTGTGGATTCATTCAGTTCAAGGAAATTAGTATTACTCGGAAATTCAATGCGTGAAGGGTAGGCGTTGTTGTGGTGTATTGTAATTGTTGCATTTTGAGTTGAAGTTCCGGTGTACATTGCTCCACCATCTTGTCGATTAACGTGGTAGCGAATCGCATTGTTACCACTAACATAAATCTTTAATTTGTGACCAGCCTTCCAAGTGTAATTTGTAAAAGGTAAGGTGATTTCTAAGGCATAGACCTCTCCCGGTGTCATGAATGCCTCTGCACCTTGTGTATATCCATTTCTGAATCGCATTCGTTTAATACCGTCTGTAATTAGCATACTTCGACCGTCAGGATAAAGATCAGTTAGTCGAATGGATATATCACAATCTGTCACATCTGCTGAAACATAAACAATAACTTTAGTTCTACCTGAAATGGTGAAGTCACTCAATAATTCATTGGAGCTAAAAGTGAGAATGTCGGTTCTTACATCCAACGAATTTTGGTCATAGGGACCCTGATCAAGATTAACATGTAATGTTGCTCCTCCAATTGTTGGACTTGGGTTGTCAGGCTGTGAATTCAGAGTGCTGCTACCATAATATGAATTAGGCACAAGTCCATTGTTTGCAGTTAAATATATCGATTCATAATTAGTGAAATCAATACTATTTGCATCAGTAGATGTCCATGTGTTTTTTCCGGTTTCATAATAGGTGATTTTAGGGGTGTTTTGCCAATCATTGGCTTCATCCAATAAGTAATAATTCAAGAAATCCCAAGCCATTTGATTGCTGACATTCGCTGCATTTGGATAAGTAAGTTCTCCTTGAACCGAACTACCAACATATGCAGCTCCCGTTCCACCGTGAACCCACGGGCCAATTAACAAATATTGTTCTTCCCGAACACTCACTTCTGCTTGTTGACGTGTGGCTTTGTACCATGTCATCATTTTGTCAATGTTGTGATCATACCAACCACCAATTTGCAAAGTTGGAATTTGAATCGAGGATGGATACCACGAATTATTTTCAGTAATCGACCACAGGGCACTATAATAAACATTTGCCATGACCACCGGAGATAATCCATAACCTAACGCATCCAACTGTTGAAGTCTAGCTTGTTCCAGAACCCCTCCGGTAAAATAAGAGTCATACGATTGGTGCGGATGAGCAACCAATGGAACCGCACATGTGTGATTTGGATGTTGTTCACGCATTGTTAAATACTGGATTACCCCTAAGGCAGACGGCCCCCAAGTACCGATTCGTTGGTTAAACCAAGACTGTTCTGAAATCCACTCGCATACATCGTAACCATCCTGACCACGATTGATGTTGGATAAATCCGCACCGGAAGAACCATAAAACCCTCGCCAGTCCACAATGACCCAAACAAAGGGTTGATCGTTGAGATTTTGACCAACACCCATTGGTAAACCAACAGAAAACATCTCCTTGTTGTAGGGGGTTTGAATCAAAATGACTTCAGCTGTTGTTGTACCATCTGGGATGTACACATCAGCTTGTAAGGACGATCCGTCGCGCATGGGAATCCAAATGTTGTCCAAGGTTGCTGAAAGTTGTGCTGTACCCATTAAACTGGTCAGCATTAAAGTTAGTAATAGAATATTCTTCATGTTTCCATTAAAATTTTAATCAAATAAACTAATTTTCTTTAATCATTGGCGTAAATATGACATCAACTCTTCTGTTTAGTTGTCTTTCTTCTTCAGTAGATTCCGTTTCACTGATTGGAATAGTATTATCAAATCCTTGGTACTTCAAACGTTTAGGCGAGATTCCACGTTGGGTGAGAAATTGATAAACAGTGTACGCTCTCTCAAAGGAAAGTGAATTCGAACTACCACAACACACATGTCCACGAATAAATGCATGCATGGTTGGATTGCCTTTTAGAAAATAAAACAATCGCCATAGTTCATTGTAAGAATTTTCGTCAAACAACTGATTTGATCCTGGGATGAATTGAATATTTAAAACGATTGGTTCGCCTTCTTCTATGGCACTAGCCAAAACTAGAGTGTCATTGAAAATGCTTTTTGTTTGAGGGGTTTCGGTTGTTTCTGTAGTTTCAACTACTTCGATTTGTTCACTGATAGTCGCCTCTTTTGAAGTATAAAAAATGTCAACTTTTCTCCATTCTTCAGGACGATAATTCGTTTTGTTTATTGGATATTCTTTTCCAACGATAACATTTTCAAAAGAAAATTGTTTCAATGCAGCTTGAACATGTTTTGCTCTTTTTTCTGCCAGCTTTCGATTATAGGACATAGAACCCGAACTGTCACAAAAAGATTCAATTCGAATTATTCGTTTTTTTTCATCCTTAAAGACGCTTAGCTTTTCCAATTCACTATAAGACAGTTCGCTTGAATCAAAGTCAAAATAAACGGTTAATTTCTGTGATAAAGCTGTTAAACTAAAAAATAGAAAAATGGAGAATAAGGTAAACTTGGACATACTGTATGTTTAATGATGCCATTAAACGGTTTTTATAAGAATTGTTACCTTGTTACTCCATTAAGCTGAATTTTACATCAACTCGTCTGTTTTTTTGTCGGTCTGCTTCAGTCACTTCTGGAAATACTAAAGGTTCTGTATTCGATTTACCGGAATAACTTAAGCGATCCTTTGAAATTCCAACCTTCAATAGTCGTTTATAGACGGATTTTGCCCTATTCTTGGAAATGCGTATGTTGTTCCCACAGCAAACATGTCCACGTATTTCGGCTTTTAATAGTGGATTTTCCTTCATGAACTGTGCAACTTTTGTTACTTCACGATAACTGATTGGTAAGATTTTCGATGTTCCTTCTTTGAACTGCACATTGATTACAAAAGGAATGTTTGCATCAAAACTTTCTTTGATTTCGGAGGCATTGGTAAGCGGTGCTTCAACGACCTCCGGGTCATTTCTTAACTCCGTTACCGCAGGATTTTCTTCTATTTTTTGATTCACCAATTCCAATGAATTTTCCTCAGATGTTGCAATATGATTGCTTGGTTTCGGTCCAATCTCATAAATGATATCCACTCTTCTTGAATTTAGCGCTTTTGGTAGCGCATAAGGGCGTTTTAAACCATATGCATTTAGTCTAACCGATGGGTCAGGATTGATTTGAGAAACAAAATAATTTAAACGTACTTTGGCCAAACTGTCATTTCCTGATGCCGTGCCGGTAGAGTCAGTAAAAGAGTTGATTTCTACAATATGAACTTGACCACTCTCTAAACTTTTCTTGAATTGTTCAAATTGCATTTCTGAATAGCGGGTGGGTTCACCATAACTCAACTCAAAGTAAAATGACTTGACTTTTTCCTGTCCTAATGAAAGGAAACAAAGTAATAGTGTCAAATAGGTAGCCACGAATTTTTTCATAACATAGCAATTGTGTCGAGCTCGTGTACGCAAATATCAGCCTGATGTTACGAAAGTTACAAAAAAAAACGGCCAAGTAGGTACACTTGTCCGTTTTTAATTTATTGAATATCAGAAGCTTTATTTAAATGTGCTCAAATCAACTTTGCCGTTAATTACAATTGAACTAACGGTACCACTTAAATTTAATTCACCAATACTTAAGTTAGCCTGATGTGGGAAAAGGAAGCCGCTGACTTCTTTATAGTCATTGTATGTAACAGTAGATTCGTTAGTTTCTCCTTCGATTGTTCGGATTGAAAGTGATTTTACTTTGTAGAAAGTCTTCGTGTCATAGTAATCGTACACCTCACTTTCGCCATCATTCAATTTGAGAACATAAACTTTAGAATTTCCATGTTGTTCGATCCCCAGCAATTCATATTGCATTCCTGCTGTTTTGTAATTCATTTCAGGAAAGAGTCCAATTGATTTCTTTTTGGCTGCAATCTCATCCGATGTCATGTCTTTTTTGCCGGTTTGCATGTTGGTGCTTGAACCGGCAGAACCGTCAAAGAAAGTCTTCTGAAGAACCATTCCCATTCCTTCCATTTTAGAACCTTCCTGATTTGGTGCTACCCAAATTTTCGTGTTTTTAAAAGGCATTGGTGCCTGAGGAATTTTAAGATCCATCACCTCAGTATAGGATTTCACTTTTTTCATTTTTTTAGTGACCTCCTTCATGTTGCCGGATTTAGTAACAGCCAAAACATACTTTTCCAATAATTGATCCGCAGAAATATCAGCTTTTTCAATTTCTTTTACTTCATCCCCAAAAGCGTCTAGCATTTCGATCTTTCCATCGGCATCAAATTGCTTCAAACGATCAATAATCTCTTCATTTCCAACCACAACTATGTTGCAATTTTTTGCTGTAAAATATTTTTGAGCCATAAGCAAAACATCTTCTTTCGTAATGGCCTCAAGTCGCTGCAAATATGTCTGGTAATAATCTTTGGAGAGATTATTCTTGATGATATTATAAGCAAATCGTGCTACGGTAGATGGACGCTCCAACGAACGAGCAAATCCACCGGCCATAGAGGATTTCGTTAAATTCAACTCTTCATCTGTAACATAACTCGTAGTAATACGATCCAATTCAAATAATATTTGTGTAATAGCTGAGTCTGTAACGGCATTTCTAAAGTTTCCACCCATAGACATCCAAGAACCATGTTCGGTGATGTTGGCAGATGAATAACATCCGTAAGTATACGCTTTGTCTTCACGAAGATTCTGCATCAAACGTGTACCGAATCCACCCCCACCTAGAATTCCATTTAAAACTGAAAGTGCCAATTGGTCGTCATCTCCTGTGCGAATATCCATTGGGAAAGAAACATAAACAACACTTTGAACTGCCCCCGGTTTCTTAACAAACACAACTCGGTTTCCTTTGTTGAATTGTCCCTTGTTTGTTTCCTGTTTGAAAGCGTCATTTCCTTTCCATGCACCGAAGTATTTTTCAACCAGCGTTTTTGCTTCAGCTACCGTAATGTCGCCAACAATAACTAGGTAACTTCCCTTTGGTGTAAAAGTAGAACGGTAATACGCTTCAACATCTGCACGTGAAATAGCATTCAATGTAGCTTCTGTCATTACTCCTCCAAAAGGATGATTAGGGAAATTTACTTTTGCTTCTGCATTTCTAGCCATTGAGCCAGCATCAGAACGAGTAGCCATAAGTCCCGACTCATTCTGTTTTTTGATACGATCAAATTCTGATTGTGGGAAATTGGCATTGATCAACACATCGGACATCAGTTCAAGTCCTTTATTCATGTGTTTAGTCAAACAGGATAAAGAAAGTGAATTTTCACTTGCGTTAATCGAAGCTCCAATGTAATCCTTTTCATTGTCCAATTGATCTTTAGAACGATTAGCAGTACCTGAAAGGATCAATGAACCCGCCATTTCTGACAATCCTGCTTTATTTCCTTCAATGCGTGGATCCGAACCAGTAAATAAGTCGAAGCTTACACGCGGAAGTTTATGGTTTTCTGAAAGGATTACGGTAATCCCATTCGCTGTTTTGAAAACTTCTGAATCTTTTATGTTTATGCTTGGTGCTGTTCCCGGATTTGGTCTCACCGAACGATCCAACTGTGCATGAATTAATGCAGGAAGGACAAGTGCTATGCTAAAAAGTATCTTTTTCATATTCTTACTGTTTTTCTTTCGGTAAATAATGAAGGATTACACGTGAATCCTGAGTGAAATACTTTTGAGCAACACGTTGAATATCTTCACGGGTTACTTTCATGTATTCATCCATTTCTTTGTTCACGCGATCAGCGCTACCGAAATAAACGTGGTTGTTTGCTAAATTTTCTGCAACTCCGGCAATTGAAGCGTTGCTGCTTACAAAGTCATTCTCAATTTTGTTACGTACTTTTTCAAATTCTTCTTGCGAAATCAATTCTTTCTTCATCAAATCGATCTGCGCGTCGAACTCAGCTTGAATAGCATCTAATTCAACGCCATTTGCAGCAATCGCAGCGAAAATCCCAACTCCGGCATCTTCTAGTCCGTAATTGAATGAAAAGGCGAAAGTTGCCATTTCTTTTTTCTCAACGATTGTTTTGTTGATGCGGGATGAACTTCCTCCGGATAATACCTCGTTCATCATGTCTAAGGCATAAGAGTCCGGGTGACGTTGTTCAGGGAATTTATACCCCATGAAGATGCCCGGCAATTGAATGTTGTCATAAATCACATCTTTCACCACTCCATTGATCTTTTCGGTGTCTTTTTTGGTGCGTGGAATTTCAACTGGTTTTGCTGAAAAAGCTGCAATTATTTTCTTCGCATCAGCATTTTTTGAATTCATGAAATCCTTCGCATCGAATTTCGATTTTGAAATGGAATAACGTTTTTCAAAATCTGCATCAGACAAATTGATGAAATCTCTGTACAAATTGATTGCTTGTCCTTTTGGCATACTTGCAAAGTACTTATCGATCCATTTCTTTGTTTGATTGATATCGATATCTCCCGCAATAGAAAGTGTTGCATTTGCAGGAACATAAAAGGTTTTGTAGAAATTTACGTAGTCCTCTTCCTGAGCAGCATCAAGGTGCTCCATGCTTCCGATCGGTGCCCAATTGTATGGGTGAGTGGTAAACATACGAGCAAACATTTCAGTGAAAAATGAACCATAAGGCTGGTTGTCAACACGCTGACGTTTTTCTTCTTTAACGACACTGCGCTGAGTTTCGATTCCAACAGTCTCTACTTTTGCATGCAACATACGCTCACTTTCCAACCAAAGTCCCAACTCAAGTTGGTTGGATGGTAGGATTTCATAATAATAGGTTCTGTCTTGTGAAGTGTTAGCGTTTAACATTCCACCGTTTTTCTCAACGAGTTCACTGTATTCACCACGACCAATATTGGCAGATCCTTCGAAGAGCAAATGTTCAAAGAAGTGTGCAAATCCTGTTCTTTCCGTGTTTTCGTTTTTAGATCCAACATGGTAAAGTACAGAAACGGCTACAATTGGTGTAGATGGTTCCTTGTGAAGGATCACATGGATCCCGTTCGGCAGGTCATATTCGACAAACTCAATCTTGCGTTGAGCTACCGAAGAAAATGTAGTCAGGGCAATAAGTCCCGAAAAAATGAGTTTCTTCATGAATTTAGCTAATTTGATTGGCTACAAAGAAAGTATCTTTTTTTCAATTCAAACGATTCAAATGATGTGCGGTAGAAACAAATGGTCAGTGGTTACTTTTCTACTTTTTTGATTGGAACGGAAATTGATTAACTTTGAAACATGAGCTTTAAAAACACGCTTTTATTTTTCTTTGTTTTGTCTGGAACTGCTTCTTTCGCACAAAAAGTGGTGCCATTTGTAGATTTCAACAACTACTTTAGAACATTCGAAAACGATAATTTCAGACAGCTGGAATTTCAACCGATCAAAGATTATCAAGCAGGTGATGACCTAGTTGCCTACATCGACACTCGAGGAAATTTGAGGGTCTATGATGGAAATGAACGTCAGGATATCTCAAATATGATCGTTTCTTACAAGATCTCAGATCACTTGATGGCCTATAACATTGGTCCGACTTTGAATATGTGGGACGAAGGAAAACTTCAAACATTGACCTATTTTTCCGGGGCTTATGAAGTGACCGATTCATTGATCGTTTTTCAGGATACCAGATTTAATACGGTGAACGTATACTGGAATAAAAAAATCATTCAATTGTATCAGACAACTGGTGATAATTATATGCCTGTAGCGATTGGTGATAATATCATCGCGTTTAAGGACAATGGTAATTTTTATAAAGTTTTCTGGCGCGGTGAGATCTATGATCTTGGTGTTTGGCACAACCCAATTGACTTTAAGGCGGGATGCGATGTACTTTGTTTTAACGATCCAACCACACAGACATTTGCGGTCTTTGAAAATGGAGAGTTTTTAGATGTTGAACAATTCTTTATGGGTAAATACAAGGCAGCTCGTGGATTTATTGTATATGAGGATCTAAATGGCAACCTGAATTATTATAGCAATGGGACACGAGCTCAGCTGAGTAATTTTAGAGCTAAATTTTGGGACGCGAAAGACGACTTGGTTGTTTGGACTGAAAACAATTTCATGTTTGCACTTCAGGATGGCCGACGAATTGAAGTGACGAATTACATCCCGAAGGATCATTTGATCAAAAATAATACATTGGTATTCAGAAGTTTGATAGGAGGAGTGAATGTTCTTTCAGAAGGGAAAGTCCATGAGTTAACCAATCAAATGGAGGCAGAATATGAAATTTATGGAAATACAGTTTTGCTGAAACTTTTCAATCGATCTTTTATCGTATTCAAAAAAGGGAAAAAGTATACTGCGTAAACAGTTGTAGATGCTTTAATTTTCTTAATGCTTACAGCCGGACTTCCCGTAGAATTTGAATTTGTAATTAATTCGTTGATAACTTCACAAGGACGAAAACTAATTTAAAACTATCTTTGTTTTCTGTTAAAACACAACAAATATTTATCGAATGAACAATTGGTTTACCGTTAAGGTTAAGTATACGAAGGAATTGGAGAATGGGACATTCAAACGCGTTTCAGAACCCTACTTAGTTGCCGCAATGACATTTACAGATGCAGAGGCAAGGATCTATGAGGAGTTGGGAAGTATTATTCGTGGAGAGTTTATCGTGACTGGAATTTCCAGAACCGAATTGCATGACATTTTTGCTTACGATGATGCCGATGTTTGGTACAAAGCAAAGATCACTTATGATAGTGCTTCAGCTGATGATGAGAAAGCGAAAAAAGTCGCTCAGAATTTCTTGGTTTCAGCGCACAGTGTGAAGGATGCATACGACAGAATTCGTGAGAGTTTGTCAACGCTTTTGGTTGATTTTCAAATTCCAATGATCGCTGTTTCTCCAATTGTTGAGATTTTCCCACCAACCGAGAATTTGGATCGCGAGATCTCAAGAACTCTAATCGAAGAGTTTGAAGCAGAGGTTCCGGCCCCAAAAGGTAAAGTGTATTCAGCGCCAGGTATCGATGAAGATGAGATAGAAGAAGAAGAAACAGGATCGGAAAGTGAACTGGAAGACGAATTTTCTGACGAAGATTAAGTGAATGGACGATTTTCTCGAGCTTTTACGAAACGATCATCACCAGTTTGATCAAGGTAAACTGGAAGATCATATTGGCAGTGAACCCTTTGCTATGTTAGCGAAATGGCTTCGAGAGGCTGTAGAGAAAGGAGTTAGTGAGCCGAACGCAATCGCAATTAGTACGATTGGTCTTGATGGTTATCCCCATGCACGAATTGTTTATGTCAAAGAGTTATTGGAAGAGGGGATTGTGTTTTACACGAATTACCTAAGTGATAAAGGTCGTGCGATCGAAAGTGATCCAAAGATTCACGGTTTGCTTTTTTGGCCTGGATTGGAGCGTCAAATCTCCATTAGCGGAGTTGCAGAACGAGTGCCTGTAGAAATGAGTGATGCCTATTTTGCATCCCGTCCGTGGGGGAGTAAGATTGGAGCCTGGGCTTCCCATCAAAGTGATATGTTAAGTTCCCGCAAGGAATTGGAGGATCGGGTACATGAATATGCTGAAAAATACCCGAATGAAGTGCCTCGTCCGCCACATTGGGGAGGATATGTGCTGAGACCCGTAAAAATTGAATTTTGGCAAGGACGACGCTCACGACTTCATGATCGATTGGTTTTTGAACTAAACAATGGTAAGTGGGAGATCTATCGAAAGAATCCATAATATGTACGAGATTGAACCGCTAATTTTCACGTTAAATTCTGGTGTGCGCGTTGTGTACCTTCATGCTCATGCGCAAGTTGCTCATTTGGGAGTGACTGTTCTCGGAGGTACCCGTTTCGAGCGACCGGATGAAGATGGTTTGGCTCATTTTCTTGAACATTGCATATTTAAAGGAACCCAAAAAAGAAAAGCCTATCACATCTTGTCTCGATTGGATTCGGTAGGAGGTGAGTTGAATGCATATACAGCAAAAGAAGAGATTTGTGTCTATGCGGCATTCACAAAAGACCATATACGTCGTGCAGCTGAATTGTTGGCCGATATTACAATAAATTCAAATTTTCCGGAAAAAGAGATTGAAAAGGAGAAGGAGATTATTTTGGATGAGATCATTTCCTATTTGGATAGTCCTTCTGATAAGATTTTTGATGATTTTGAGGCATTTTTGTTTAAAGGACACGCGCTTGGTAATAATATTCTTGGGACAAATGAGAGTATTGGAAGATTTACACGAGATGATTTGGTGAACTATACACATCGCCATTTTACTGCTGATAATATGGTGATTTCTTTTGTGGGTGATGTGCCGAAGAATAAACTAGAGAAAATTCTCAATGAATATTTTGAAGGATTACCTCAGGGAGGAAATCAAAAAGAATTTAATCCATTTACCAAAACTGAGATTTTCAAGATCCGAACTCAGGAGGCCAATTATCAATGTCACGCTTTGATTGGTGGGCTTGCGCCTAGTTATCAAGAAGACTCTCGAAAAGGGATGACTTTGTTGACGAATTTGTTGGGTGGACCGGCATTAAACTCTCGCTTGACGCTTTCGATCCGCGAGAAGTACGGATATTCGTACAATATTGAGGCAAACTTCACACCCTATACAGATACCGGCTTTTGGAGTGTTTATTTGGGTGCGGATCAGAAGTATCTCGATAAATCGGTTGAATTGGTTTACAAAGAATTGAAAAATCTCTGTTCTAAAAAACTGGGAACACTTCAGTTGAATCGTGCCAAAGAGCAATTGAAAGGGCATTTGGCGCTCGGCTTGGATAGTAACTCAGGTTTGATGCTTGGTTTGGGCAAAAGTTTGTTGTTGTTTGATCAGATTGATACCGTACAGGAAATCTATGATGCGATCGATAAGCTCACTTCTGAAGAATTGCTCGAGATCTCCAATCGTTATTTCGGTCCGCAACACTGTTCCGAATTGATCTTCGATCTTCAATAAAACTAACTTCATCATTTCTCAATTCCTTAATCCTTCATTCGTAACTCCTAATTCTCCCTCCCTCTCTCTTTAACCGTTACCAGTAACGGCGACTCAAAAATAGCTGCAGGCGAAATGACTTGTTGATCCAAGGGGATTGTTGTACCGTAGCGTTCTTTCATTATGCGCTTTACGATGCTTGAACTTAGGTCAAAATCTTTCAATGAAGCCAATTTTCCAACTTCAAGCCCCGTTGTTTTTTGATACAGTTTATAAACCAGTTCGGAGCAATAGAGTTTGTCGTCGCTCCATTCAAAAGGCAGATCATAGTCTTTTCCTTCAAAATCTATGGCGAGTTTTCGCATGTTGTGTATAGATGTCTCATTCAGAATAGAATCAGCTTTAATCAATCTTTTTACAATGTAGTATTGATCGTCACCTCGTTTGATCCATTGGTCAATTGGGGTAAATTTTACGGGTTGAACTGCTTCAAAAACGAGCAGTTGTCCATTCTTTTCGATCAGAATACCGCAATGAGAATACGGTGAGTGAGTAGCCAGCTGAATGGCAAGACTTTGACCTGATCCAGAAGTTTGAAAAACGATATCACCTTCCCTGAAATTGGTGTCAAGATGTGTGCTTACTTCTTCTATGTCAGATTTTTTCAATTCTGAATTGGTTTGGTTGTCCAATTGCGAACAAGCGATTAATCCAATTCCGGTTAGTAAGACAAATAGTACTTTCATTTTTTCTTTGTTGAATAGTTCGGTACTTTTTTAATTGTTTCTCTTCGGTTGTTAATCATTGCATACCTTATAACTCCATAATCTTCCATGAAGTCATCGACAGTAAAATGGTATTCTAATCCAAAACAACAATTGCATGCGCAGTAAGATCCACCATAGGCATAGTAACTTAGATTGAGAATTGAATCCTCAATAAGTGCTGCGTCTCCCAGGAAATAGTGACAACAGTTCGCAATGATCGTCAAATCAAAATACCAAGAACTATCTGTGATAACGATTGAATTGATCTTATCACGTTGAGATTCTATTAATCGGTAATCCATTGTACAGGGACTCCCTTTTACTTCATTCAGGAACAAACCATAACCATAAAGTCCGACTTGATTAGATGTATTTGGTAGCAAAGTCGTTCCATGGAGAATTAATCCTTCAAAGGGCGAGTTAACCAAAATTGTGTCATTGGTGTTTTTCTCTAAGAGAATAGGATCTTTTGGGTATTGAATGATAATAGTATCGGCCTGAGACCAGGTCAACTGTGATAAAAGAAGAAAGAGCAATAGTACACGCATTTCCTTAAAGTTGTTTTAAATGTAGTCTTTGAATCCCCGATCCCAAAAAAGTAACATGTTTATTGAGAAAAATTAACGTTTGAATGCTCCAATTCTTTATTTCCTCATTTCTTAATTCTATCAATCGTTAGTTCCTTCCCTACAGCAGTGCTCTTGGTATGCATTTTTCAATTTAAAATTCCGAATTCCTAATTCAAAATTGAATAAAAATCCAATCTATTCCAAAAATAATAGGGGTATGTTGAAAAAAAATATAAAAATTTACTGAGTACCCCCTCAAAAACACATACATTTGTCAAAAATTTTAAAAATATGGCAACCAAGAGGCAGCAAGCGTACCAGGATGTGTTGAACAGAACTCCGAAACACATCGATTATGACGGGAAAATTTCAGAGTTATTCGGTCAAAATGTGTTTCATGTAGAGGTAATGCGTGAGTATTTGCCTTCAGATGCATTCAGGCAAATGGTTGAGGCGATCAATACCGGTACGCGTCTGGATCGAAAAATGGCAGATCAGGTTGCGTCTGCAATGAAAGATTGGGCTTTAACAAAAGGAGCGACACACTATACGCATTGGTTTCAGCCTTTGACAGGTGCAACTGCTGAAAAGCACGATGCGTTCTTTAAGCCGGTTGGACCCGGAAAAGCGATCGAGAGTTTCAACGGTGAATTATTAGTTCAGCAGGAGCCGGATGCATCTTCATTCCCGAACGGTGGAATTCGAAATACATTCGAAGCGCGTGGTTATACGGCGTGGGATCCATCTTCACCGGCTTTTGTGATCGGTAAAACACTTTGCATTCCAACGATCTTTATTTCATACACTGGAGAATCACTGGATTATAAAATGCCATTATTGAAAGCGTTGAGCGCTGTAGATGAAGCAGCAGTTGAAGTTTGTCAGTACTTTGATAAGAATGTAACGAAAGTGAATGCCACGTTGGGGTGGGAGCAAGAGTACTTCCTGATTGATCAGGCATTGTTCAATGCACGTCCGGATTTGATGATGACAGGAAGAGCTTTGTTCGGACATGCAGCGGCAAAAGGTCAGCAGTTGGAAGATCATTATTTTGGATCAATTCCTGAGCGAGTTACAGCTTACATGCGCGAATACGAAACAGAGGCATTGAAATTGGGAATTCCGGTTACAACGCGCCACAATGAGGTTGCCCCAAACCAGTTTGAGTGTGCACCAATTTTTGAAGAGTGTAACTTGGCAAACGATCACAACTTGTTGTTGATGGATTTGATGGAGAAAATTGCACGTAAGCACAACTTCCGTGTCTTGTTCCATGAAAAACCATTTGCTGGAGTGAATGGATCCGGGAAACACAATAACTGGTCTCTAAGTACAAATACAGGTGTGAATCTGTTGGCGCCGGGTAAAAATCCAAAGTCGAACCTTCAGTTCTTGACTTTCTTTGTGAACACGATTAAAGCAATTCACGATAATGCGGATATTTTACGTGCATGTATAGCTTCTGCAGGAAATGACCATCGTTTGGGGGCAAACGAGGCGCCTCCTGCAATTATTTCAACGTTTATTGGTTCTCAGCTTTCGACTTTGTTGGATGATATTGAGAAGAACGTGAAGGCGGGTAAAATGACACCGGAGGATAAAACCGAGTTGAAATTGAACATCGGAAAGATTCCTCAGATCATGTTAGACAATACAGATCGTAACCGTACATCGCCATTTGCATTCACGGGAAATAAATTTGAATTCCGTGCAGTAGGTTCTACAGCGAACTGCTCGTCTGCTATGATTGTTTTGAATACGATAATGGCGAAGCAATTGAAGGACTTTAAAAAGTCGGTTGATGCGCGCATTGAAAAAGGTGAAGCGAAAGATGAAGCAATCTTAAAAGAGTTGCAGAAATTGATTAAAGAGTCAAAGAAAATCCGTTTTGAAGGAAATGGATATGGAGAAGAATGGAGAAAAGAGGCGGAAAAAAGAGGCTTAAGTAACTTGAGAGATACACCACGTGCTTTGAAAGTATGGGGAGAAAAGAAAGTTGCAAAACTGTTCGATGAAATGAACGTATTGACTCCACGCGAATTGGAAGCGCGAAAGGAGATCGAATTTGAAAATTACATTCTAAAAATCCAGATCGAAGCGCGTATTATGGGCGATGTTGTTCAGTCGATGATCATTCCAGCGGTAGTTGAATACCAGAACAAATTGATTAAGAACGTGCAGGGATTGATCGATGTATTGGGTGCTAAAGCCGGAAAAGAAGCCGCGAAAGGACAAATCGAATTGATCCAGCGCATTTCAGTTCACTTGAATCAAATGAAATCTACTGCAGATCATATGTTGATGGAGCGTAAAGCGGCAAACAAGATCACTCATGCAGAAGAGAAAGCATTTGCTTATTGTGATAAAGTTAAAGTTCATTTTGATGAGATCCGCTACCACGCTGATAAATTGGAGCTGTTGGTAGATGACGAAATGTGGCCAATGCCTAAATTCAGAGAAATGCTATTTACACGTTGATAATAACTTAACCACTATGATTAAAGACCGTTCGCTTGAGCGGTCTTTTTTTTGTTTTCTGGAGTTTTATAGTTTTTTACCACAAGGGAACAAAGGAATTTTGAAGTACTGGATGTTTTAAGGCACAAGATTAGAACCAAAAGATCCTTCCTTGATCCTTCGGATGTTTGAATTAGATTTTTGCATATAAAATTTTAAAGATCAGATTTCAAGGACTTAATAATTGATGTCTGATCCCATCATTCGTCTTAACATCCTAAAGTCCTGACATCCTAACATCTTAAAATCCTAAAATCCTATTGTTAATAAGTCAATCATTTTTTTGAACAGCATTTCCATCTGCTGATTACCTTTGTTTAAAATTATTCTAAATAAGGTGCGTGTAATTTTAGCAGATAGCAATGATCTTGTTCGAGTAGGTTTGAGAACTGTTCTCAACTCCTACAAGAATATTGATATTGTTGGAGAAGCACGTGACAGTGAGGAATTGTTGGAGCAAATTCGAAATTTCGGTTCCGCCGTAGTTGTAATTGACTATACAGCACCCGGATTTGAAATAGATATTATTCCAAGGGTACTTCAGCAAAATAAAGAAGTGCGCATTTTGGCCATCACACCTGAGCAATCAGCACAAACCTTGGTCGATGCCTTGCGTTCCGGTGTGACAAGTTATGTGAAAAAAGATTGTGATCTCTCCGAAATTCAGAATGCAGTGGATGAGACGGGTAGGGGAAACAAGTTTTTTTGTGGACAGATACTTGAAACCATTCAACGCGCGTCTATTGATGTGAATGATATTGACTTCGAATCTTTTTCGTGTGAGGCTGTTATTTTATCAGATCGTGAAAACGAGATCATCAAGTTGATTGCTGAAGGACTGACCAATGCGCAAATCGCAGAGCAATTGTTTTTAAGCAACCACACCATCAATACGCACCGTAAGAACATTATGGCCAAACTAGGCGTCAAAAATACCGCCGGAATCGTCATGTACGCTGTAAAAACGAATATCGTTTCTCCGAATAAATTTTTGTTCGCTGCAGAGGGCTAGTTTAAGGCCAATCTTCTTAAGATTTTAATGTCTTTCACTCTCACAGTCATGTGTGTCATGAAGTCTTAACATCCTAAAGTTCTAAGCTCCTAAAATCCAATCCCTCAACATATTCCTGCAAAATATCCCGATTCGTTTGAATTTCTATCCATTGAATCTGATTTAAGGATTTGATCATATACACTTCCACAAAATATCCATGAAAAGCATACAGGTAGGCAAAATGCTGTGGTAAATCGCGAGCACCAATGTAATTGCCTTCATTTTTCAAAAGTGCATAGCGGTCGTGAAGTGTGAGTCGTTTAAATTCTTCTTGTTTCATAAAAATTTACTTTCCCATTGAACCATTGTATCTTTGGTGTGTATAAGGCTGAAATTTACGACAAATGAGCAAATTCAACTCAATCGTTTTTTTGTTTTCAAGTCTCTCTGTTTGGGGGCAGGCAATTCCGGAAAATAATTCCGGATTGAACAACAATGCTGCACCTTCAAGTGTTCAAACGATCAGTGTGCAAGAGCAAAAAGATGTAGATACCTTAAGATTGGAGGAAAAATCAGTCATTAAAACAGAAGCGGTTTCAAAAAAAGCAAAAGCAGAAGCACAAGGACAATCCAGAGCAAGTTCATTGATTAATGACGAAGTGACAATGCCAGCAGCTGATTATAAAGTAAGCGCAACGCAGTCATTCAATTTCGCTCAGATTCAAACGGCTAAAAGTCGCACCCAACGGACACCGAATTCGGAGTATCAAAAGCAAATGGATGCTTCGGTGAAACAGTTAGAACTCGTTGCGCCGGAATCGTTTGAGTACAATCTTTTTAGGTATCAGGCAGGAAATCACAATGTAGATCTAATTGGCAATTTGAATAAGGCAGAGCAATTGAATCCGAAGAATGAAGAGGTGCAAATTCAGAAAGCCGCGTTTAATTGGATTGTAAGTGATACGTTGAATTCAATGAATTATCTGAAGAAAATAATTGACAACAATCAATTATCGGATGAATTGCTTGTTTACAGCAATGACCTTTTGATCTCTGTACCGGAAAAAGGGACCTTGATCACTCATGGATATGATGATTCTTTTGCCGCATTTTATCAGCAGAATGCAACTAATACAAGAGAAGATGTAACAATCGTTTCACTTGAATTGATGCAGAGCTCCAGAATGAAAGAAGAAATGAAAAAGAAAGGTTACTCCTTGCCTGAACAAAGCACCATTGATGTCAATTACTTGAAAGAATTTTGTGAACTCAATGATGACAAGGATATCGCAGTTTCTATGACTGTTCCGAAGGAATATTTGACAGCGATCAGTTCTCGATTATTTGTTTCAGGCTTGGTTTTTGAGTACCATACGGAAGAGGACTTTAATAACTTTCTAAGAAATGATGAAGTCTGGAACAAAATGAGTAAAGTTTTGATCGAAGTAGTGAAAACCGAAAAAGGGCGACAATTAACGGCAAATTATTTACCGATGTTACTTCATTTAAGTCGCGTTTACGGTGAATTGAATGAACCCCGAAAAAAGCAAGAGATTGATCTTGTAATTGATAAGGTTGCAACGATTTCAAATAGAAAAGAACAAGTCAAAAAACTGAAAGTGAATTAATGCGATTAACGAAGCCGCAATACAATTCAATGACGGATGAAGCACTCATGCGCTCCATAGCGAGTGGAGAAAAACGTGCTTTCGATGAATTGTATGCGCGCTATTCTGGTCCGTTGCTTGGTTATTTTATGCGAATGTTGTGGCGCGACAGAGAAAAAGCTGAAGATTTTGTGCATGATCTATTTGCAAAGATCATTCGAAATCCGGACTATTTCGACATGGATCGATCCTTTAAAACATGGGTGTATTCGGTGGCGAATAATATGTGCAAGAACGAATACAAAAAGCAGGAAGTTCGCAAGAATACACACAATGGATTGGATAATCATTATGCGGTTTCGGACACGAATGTGAATGTGATGGGAGAGGTGCAAGATGCGTTCTTTCGTGATGCATTTGCAAAAGGTATGGAGCAATTGGATGAAAAACACCGTGAGGCCTTTAAGTTGAGGCACATTGAGGGCTTGTCGGTTAAAGAAGTTGCAGAGGTATTGAATATAAATGAAGGTACGGTGAAATCGCGAGTGTTTTATGCGATCAAGTATTTGTCAGAAGAATTAAAAGTGTTTAATCCGGTTGAAAACAGATGATATGGAAAAGGAATTGACAGATCTTTTTATCGAAAAGCGTTACCACGAATTAAGTGGGGATGAAAAGGATCAATTGAGCGATTTGTGTTCTTCAGAAGAGGAGTTTGAACAAATGCGAAATGTATTTACAGGTATTCACATGGTGAAAACTGAAGCATTTCAAACTAAAAAAGAGACAAAGGAATCCCTTGATGCCTTGTTTTCATCCGTTCATGCGCCACAACGAAATATTCATTGGTTGACTTCTGCTTGGATCTTGATCTATCCGGAGAACAAGCCATTTGTTCGTAAACCATTGGTTCAGATGGCGGCTATTGGTTTGATTGTTTTGTTAACGGTACCATTCTTAATTCAGGATAAGATAGTGGATCAAAAGGTGATCACTGCTGAACTAGAACCTAAAGAATCGGTTCAGGGTACCTCGGTAACACCTACTGAATCAGCAACAGGCTCGACCGCTTTGTCATCTGGTGTGGATAGTCGATCACAAAATCCTGTTGCACGGACTTACGTAAGTACCCGGGGAGCAGAAGATTATACGCTTGTTGCAGATCAGTTGTTTGCATCTGAAATGGCAGTAGGGCAAGCGGGAGCAACGGCGCATCCGGACGGTGAGTTTATTGGCGTGGAAGCAACATTCTCCTGTTCTGCTCAACAGCAGCCTGGAGTGTTAGATTTGATTACTGCAGTCTTTTAAGCTGAAACCAATAGAAAATCAAAACAAGATGTAAAAATTTTTACTTCTTGTAGAAAGGTAATTTAACCACCTTTGCCTTTAATCCTTTATCACGGATATTGATGTAGATCTCGCTGTCAGGCTGACTGAACTCAGTTGTTACATAGCCAAGACCGATTGCAATCTTCATAGATGGCGACATTGTTCCTGAAGTAACTTTTCCGATGACGTTTCCGTTCGCATCTTGAATTGGGTAGTCGTGACGTGGAATTCCACGATCGATCATTTCAAATGCGATCAATTTGCGGCTAACACCTTCTTCTTTTTGTTTTTTCAGAAGATCTGCATCGATGAAATCTTTCGTGAATTTTGTGATCCATCCCAACCCGGCTTCGATCGGTGAGGTAGTGTCATCAATGTCATTTCCGTAGAGGCAAAAGCCCATTTCCAAACGCAAGGTATCGCGCGCTGCGAGGCCAATTGGCTTGATTTCAAATGCTGCTCCGGCTTCAAAAACCTTGTTCCACAATTGCTCCACTTCCGAATTTTTGCAGTAAATCTCAAATCCTCCTGAACCGGTGTATCCCGTGGCAGAAATGATCACATGTTCTATTCCGGCAAACGGTCCAACTTCAAAATGATAATATTTAATAGCTGAAAGATCAACACTCGTCAATGATTGCATGGCTTCAATTGCCTTTGGACCTTGGATCGCCAATAATGAATAATCGTCAGATAAGTTGCGCATTTCCACATTCTTTGTGTTGTGCGAAGAGATCCAATTCCAGTCTTTTTCAATATTTGATGCATTTACAACTAGCAAATACTGCTCTTCTTTCATCCGGTAAATGATTAAATCATCTACGATTCCACCTTTACCGTTTGGTAAACAAGAATATTGAGCACGACCAATTGTTAATATAGAGGCATCATTTGTTGTGACACGTTGAATTAAATCCAGTGCATCAGGTCCGGTCAACAAAAATTCACCCATGTGAGAAACATCAAAAACACCAACACCATTCCTCACAGCTTCATGCTCGGCATTCACCCCTTCATACTGAACTGGCATATTGTATCCGGCAAATGGAACCATTTTCGCTCCAAGAGCAATGTGTTTTTCAGTTAATGCTGTGTTTTTGATCATGATTTCTTTGTTTTGCGCCAAAATTAATTGTTTTAGTGAATTTTTGGAGGCTTATGAAAACAATTCAGATAATTCTTTTCCAACCAGACTTCCAATTGCGACGCCCATACCACCCATCCGAATCCCTATTCCAATGTTAGAACTGGTCTTTTTTATGATAGGTGCTTTTGCTGTTCCGACACCCATGATGCCTGCCCAGCGATGTTCAATTTTCACAGTTCTATTGGGAAGAATCACTGTATTTAGTAGTTCTTCTAAAGCGTTCATGATAAGTGGAGTAGTTGTTAGCTCTGTGTTTGTTTCTCCTTTGAAATCCAGATTTCGTGCACCTCCCAAAAGGATTCTATTGTCTATATTTCGAAAATAATAATAACCACAATCGTAATGGAATGTACCTTTGATTCTCAGATCCTGAATAGGTTCGGTTACCAACACCTGAGCTCTGGCAGGTTGAACATCTTCGGGAATCAACTGTTGGGCAAAACCATTGGTGCAGATCATTAGATTAGTACATGTGATCTCGCCAATTGAGGTGTTTACAATGACTTTAGCACTTAAATCATCAATTCCTTTCACTTCGATACCAAAGAGAATGTCAATTCCATGATGAATAGCCAATTGGTAATACTTTCGAATCATTTTACCGGTATTGATCTGGCCTTCGAGTTTATTGAAAAAAGAAGTGTTTAAATTATTGAATCCGAATCTTTCATGAAGGTATTTATCTTCAGTGTAAACTCCATCTGTTCCTGTAATTGACTTTATGTTTTGGTTTAAATAGTCAAGTTGTGAACGAACTTCATCCGCTCTTTTAGTTTCCTTATTGGTAATGAGATCCCAAGAGCCATTAATTTCCAAATTCAAATCAGCTTCGCCAATCAATTGTTTGAGGTAGCGCAGGCCTTCCCATCTTTTCTCGACAGTATCCCAAACGATGTGTTCATCAGTTTGACTTAGATCATCAATTAATTCTGTGGCACTTCCAAAGCATGCAAAACCAGCATTTTTACTACTGGCACCACTTGGTAGATAGCCTTTTTCAAGAATCAGAATTTTTGCGTTTGGGTGTTGTTCGCGCAAATGAATCGCTGTACTGTATCCCACAATTCCTGCACCGACAATTAAAAAGTCGACACCTTGAAAAAAAGTTTGCTTTTCCCAGTAGCTCAATTGTTCTATATTCAGCATGATTCAGGGTGTTATTTGAACTATTTTATCCATATTTGTAAATAAATTACGTTCAAATTTAAACCAAATCTGTAACTGGGTGTACGGCACCTCGTTTAAATAAGGATCATGAGATTTTTTCTCTTCTTAGTGTTTGTGTTTTGTGTCAGCTTTGGCTGGTCACAGGCGCCTTTGTTTCATATTGATGGAACTACAAAGAATCGAACTTCAGGAAAACCGGAGGCTGGTGTAAAAATTGAGCTAATACAAGCTGGTGGAGTTGTTTTGCAAACTACTACACAGTCAAATGGACGGTATGAATTAAAAGGTGCAGTGGATTTCAAAAAACCATTTGAAGTAAAATTTACGAAATCCGGTTTTGTTTCTAAAAAGCTCTCTTTCGATTATTCAAAAATGAATGTGGAAGATGCTCCTCCCGGAGATATTCGTCCGTTTAAAAGTGCTGAATTTGAAATGGTTCCCAGTGAGCCCAATGTGGATTTGTCATTTCTTGAAAGTGAGCCCGTAGGTAAATTCTATTGGGACGATCGTAAATTGACTGGAGCTTTTGATCAAGCACACAATGAGAAGGTTAAGAACAGAATTGAAAAAGTTATTGCAGACTCCAAGAAGAATGATTCAGCCAATGACGCAAAGTATCAGGCATTGATAAAGGAAGCAGACAATTTGTATACGGCTAAAAAGTGGGAGGAAGCATTAGCAAAGTACGAGGCCGCAGTTCAGATCAAGCCAACTGAGAAACATCCAAATGATCGAATTCTTGAATTGGACGCGCTCATAATGG
This sequence comes from Crocinitomicaceae bacterium, assembly GCA_036825545.1. GTDB lineage: Bacteria > Bacteroidota > Bacteroidia > Flavobacteriales_D > Crocinitomicaceae > M0103. The sequence goes on from DAISYB010000012.1 coordinate 22,987, forward strand.
CAATGAAAAAAGAAGATCTAGCCGCGCAGCAATCTACATCTGAATACGATAATTTGATCAAAGCGGCTGATGCCTTACGTGATCAGAAGAAATATGAGCAAGCGATTTTAAAGTATGAAGAAGCGCTTAGGAAAAAGAAAGAGGATTATCCACAGGATCAGATTGATTCATTAAGGGATTTGATTCAAAAAGATTCTAAATACAAAGAAGCGGTTCAACAAGCGGACATGTTCTATACCCAGCGGTCCTATCAAGCGGCAAGAGATAAGTATCAATTAGCCAATAAGCTTAAGCCTGAAGAACAACATCCTATTACTCGTTTAGCTGAAATTGATAAAAAGTTGAATGAACAGAATGCAGTGCAGGAGAAAAAGAAAAAGTACGACGACGCAATTGCAGCAGCCGATGCTTTGTATAATGATAAGAGCTACGCAGATGCGAAAGCAAAGTACCTCGAAGCTTTAACGTATGAGTCGGCTTCCTCTTATGCCACGGAACGTGTGAAGGACTGCGATAAAAAGATTGCAGATGAGTTAGCTGAAAAACAAAGACTGGAAAAGATAAATGCCTTGTTGGAGGAAGGGAATACTTTATTTGCAGCTGCGAAGTGGAATGATTCAAAAGTGAAGTACAATGAGGTGATAAAGTTGGATGGTGCTAATCAAACGGCTAAAGATCGTCTCACCGAAATCGATCAAAAGTTAAAAGAAGAAGCTGATTTTGCCGCACAAAAAGCGAAATTTGATAAGTTAGTTCAAGAAGGTGATCTTGCTTTCAAAGGCACTAAGTTTGAAGAGGCTGCGTCCAAATTTCAACAGGCCTTGGATATGAAAGAAGATCCTGCTGTTCGAACGAAATTGGAGGATGCCCAAAAGAAAATCAAAGAATTGGAAGACAAGGCAAATGCTGAAAAACGATTCGCAGATTTAAAAACTGAGGGCTTAAAATTGGCGACAGAGGAGAAGTGGTTGGATGCCAAAGCTAAATTGATAGAAGCAAAAGAGATCAAGGGAACAGACACTCAGGTTAACCAAAAATTGATAGAAGTCGAAGCAAAAATAAAGGCTAACGAAGCCTTAATTAAACTTGAACAGGAGTACAATGATCTAATGGCGGCCGCTGTTCAGAAAGAATCTACTTTGGATTATGATGGTGCAATAGCCAAATACAAAGAAGCATCGTTGAAGAAGCCTGCTGAAACACTGCCAAAAACGAAGGTTGCAGAGTTGGAAGAGTTGAAGAAGAACAATGCAAAACAGGCCGAAATCAATGCAAAATATGCTGCTGCAATGAAGCGTGGGAAGGATTTGATGGCTACTCAGAAATACTTGGAGGCCATTAAAGAATTCAATGCGGCTAATGCAATTAAACCGGAAGAAAAGGAGCCTGTTGATCTTGCCGCTGAATGTGAACGATTGGAGCGTGAACAGGGTAATGAACAAGATCAATTGTTCAATAAAATGTTGACTCAGGCTGAAAATAAGTTGGCGGATAAGGATTTTGCAAAAGCTAAAGAAATAGCGGATCGAGCAGCTTCAGTGAGGGTGAATGATCCGAGACCTAAAGATTTACAGAAAAGAATCCTTGAAGCTGAAACGAAAGAAAAGAATTACAATCAGAAAATTGCAGAAGCAGAGAAATTAACTGCCGAGAAAAATTACACAAAAGCTATCTCTGTTTATGAAACTGCTAAACAGATTAAGCCGGAAGAAACAAAACCGCAAGAACGTATTGATGAATTGAATAGGCTAATTGCAGATCAAAGTACTCAAGCCGAACGAGAAAAGATCTACAAAGATTTCATGACCAAAGGTCAATTGAGTGAAACAGCAAAGAATTGGGAACAAGCATTGGTGCATTATGAAAGTGCATTGAATGTCAAAAATGGCGATGTTCCTGCGCAGAATAAGGTGAACGAAATGCGTCAGATCATAGATGACTTGGCAAACGCATCCCGATCCGAACAGGAGAATTTGAATCGTTTCAATGCACTGATAAAAGATGCTGACGCACTTTTTGCTGGCGAGGCTTATCTTGATGCGAAAGCAAAGTATGAAGAGGCTTTAGCCATTTTTGGGAACAATGTGTACGCAATAAAACAAACCGAAGAGTGTGAACGTCGCGAACGTTTAAGAACTGCAGTTGATGAAGAGCGGAATTACAGGAAAATTATTGATAAAGCCGATGCTGAAATGACGAGTAAACTCTATGAAAGTGCAAGAGATTACTACAATCGTGCTTTAACAATGCGTCCGGCTGATGCCTATCCAAAGAAAAAACTTGACGAGATCGATGCGATTCTCAATCCAAAGATTGTTGGTTCTGTTAATTTAAAGCCTCTAGGTGAACCCTATCCGGAAAATTCCATAATGGATGGATACGCTGCCTTGGTTCAGGCTGATATTGAACGCAAAAACATTAAGGACAAAAAAGTAGAACGTAGAATTGCAAAAGCAACAGAGCGCGAAGCGGCGTTGACGGATGCGGCAATTGAAAAGCAAAAAGGTACAACCAATGAGATCTACCGAATTACGGGTACAATTGGTGAACGCTACGAAGAATCAGATGAGAATCGTCAAGCTATTGTCGGTGCATTGCGAAATGCAGATGATGAATTTGCCTTGAATCGCGAAGCTGCTCAACTGGCAAAAGAAGCGGAGTTGAGAGGTTCTCAAGAGAAGTTAGATTATGCAATTCAGGAAGGCGGAATAGATTATAGTCAACGAGAAGGAGTGTACAAAGATAATACAGCAATGCTTCATGCGTATTCAGATGCCATGCGTATTGAAATGACTGATCGCAATGAAAAGTACGGTGCCTTGAATTTAGATTCCGATCAAAAGTTGAGAGTGGTGGAGTCAAAAATTATTGACGATACGGATGCCGGATACGGTCGTCAGCAAAGAAATGATCAATTGGTAGAGGAAATTGTGATGACCGCTGATGGACAATTGGTTGTGCGTACTGAAAAGAAAGCCGATGCACTGCTGAAAGGTGATGAGATCCTGACACAACAAAATCGAATGGTTGAGCAAAAAATGGAGGTCGATGCCAAGCACGCTCCTGGAAATAAAGCTCAGTTAGAAGGGGTTGAATTGGTGGTGATCGACGCAGAGAAAGTCCGCTCGGAGGCAGCTGCATTGAAGCTGGTGGACAACTCCGGAAAGTTGGTTGACGTAAGTATCAAGATCACAGAAGATTACACAGATCGTGAAATTCCAAGAAAAGAGAATGCAGAGTTGATGAAAGCCAATGACGATGCGCTGAATGAGGCTAGTCGTGGTGCCTACGAGAAAGAAACGCTGAAATACCTTTCGAATAAGAATGTTATCGAGTCTGAAGATAAAAAGGTAATTGTTGTAGTCGAGAAAGGAGAGGAGCAAGTAGCATCGAATGTAAAAGGAGTAGAGCGACTGAATGAAAAGGCGAATACAACGAATGAGGCAAAATCACTTTCTGATGATGAACAACGTCAACAAGCTCGTTCAAAAGTAGAAACGATCAATGCGAATACCGAAGATTTCAACTTCTCAAGCACAAAGAAACAGGAGAAGAATACAGAACTTGTGAAGGATGTGAATACGGCACTTGATGCTGAACGGACAAATCGAGGGACAGAGAAACAGGAGAAAATTCTCTCAACACAGCAAAATCTGGATGGTATTTCATCTGACCGCCCTGAAAAGATTCGTGTAAAGAATGCGTTGGGAGCAGAGTATCCTGAAGGAGTGTCTCAAGAATCGTTTACACAGAATGACGAAAATGGATTGATGAAAGCTATCATCACGCGACGCATTGTAGTGATAAATGGTGAAGGGAATGTTTACGTGCGCACTCAGACTCTTCATGGAATTACCTACACAAAAAATGATGTACCAACAACAGAACATGTCTGGAACAAAGAGACCATGGGCCCGCACTTGCAAAAGCACTATTAGTATTCTTGCTTTATTTATCCTGGCGGCATGTAAGGGTGAAGAAACAAAATCAATCGAAGGATTTGAGTTCACCGGCGAAACTCAGGGGACTACTTATCGCATTATTATTGCAGAGGAAAATGTCAATTTTGAACAACGCGAGATCGATTCTTTGTTGCATGAATTTGATCTTTCCTTATCCAGTTACATAGAGTCTTCGGCGATAAGTCAGTTGAATAACGGGAGTGAATGGAGTGGTGTAGTTGATTCCAGTGGATTTTTTCAGCGATGCTATCTACAAAGTGAACAGGTTTATTTGGCGACATCAGGTGCTTTTGATCCATCTGTTTATCCATTAGTCGAAGGATGGGGTTTTATGCGTAATGTAGAAACGCCACTTTCATCTCATAAGGTGGATTCCATCATGCAATTTGTTTCATTTGAAAAAGGAAAGTTTCATCAGATCTTTTTTATTGAGGATTCCATTGTTTTGCAGAAGAAAGATCCACGCTTCAAATTGGATTTCAATGCAATAGCACAAGGTCTATCTGTAGATGTTTTATCAGATTTTATCAAGAAAAGAGGTCACAAGAACTATTACATCGAAATTGGAGGTGAATTGGTGGTAAAGGGAGTGAATAGAGAAGGTCAGCCTTGGAAAATTGGTATCGATGTGCCAAAAGAAGAAATTAATGAAGACATACGCCAATTGGAAAATGTGTTATCGGTCTCCGGAAAAGCTGTCGCGACAAGTGGTAATTACAGAAAGTATTACGAAGTAGATGGAAAGAAGTATGCGCACACTTTGGATCCGAAAACGGGATTTCCAGTCACTCATTCTTTGTTAAGTGCCACTGTGATTACCAATGAATGTGCCTTTGCTGATGCTTATGCTACAGCGTTTATGGTAATGGGACTTGAACGAACGAAAGAATTTTTGAATCAGCATCAGGAACTTAAATTGGACGTTTATCTGCTGTACGATGATAATGGTTCAATTGCACGGTTTGTGTCCTCCGGTTTTGAGCGCTACCTGAAATAATCATCGCAATTCAACATCAATTGTCAGTAACTCCTTCTGATCGCTTGAAATAGCACAATGCTTTTGGCTAATTTTCCTGTATGAAAATGAATTTTACCCGACTTGTATTGGCAATTGCGATATTGGCCAAACTGATCATCGCTGTATTTATTGCTAGTTATTACTGGAATTCCAGTGATTTGGAAAGCCTGACGAATATTCCATTTTATGTACTTGGACTTTGTGTTGGATATATCTTGTTGCAAATGCTAACTCGACGTATTTCGGCTGCTAGTCATTGGTGGGACTGGGTCTATTATATTGGCTTGTTAAGCGTTATTCTTCCAGTGACTTTTGCCCAAGAAAGTAACCTCACGTTTTTCAATTGGTTGTCAGACATTGGGATTGTATTGTTAATCCTTCCTGTTTTAGTAGATGGTTATTTATTGATAAGTTCAACTAAAGAAGCATGAAAAAGATCCATTTTATCGCAATAGGAGGTAGTGCCATGCATAACCTAGCGATAGCATTATCAAGGAAAGGAGCACAAGTTACAGGATCGGATGATGAAATTTTTGAACCCTCTAAATCCAGACTGGCTAAACAAGGTATTTTACCGGAATCAATTGGTTGGGATGATCAGAGGATTAGCACTGATATCGATGCTGTGATTCTTGGAATGCATGCCCGTGAGGATAATCCCGAGTTGGTCAAGGCAAAAGAATTAGGAATTCCTGTCTACTCGTATCCTGAGTATTTGTATGAACAAAGTAAGGAAAAGAAAAGAATTGTGATCGGTGGAAGTCACGGAAAAACGACGATTACCTCAATGCTGCTTCATGTTGTTCAAGAATTGGGAATGGATGTCGACTATATGGTTGGGGCACAACTTGATGGGTACGATTGTATGGTTAAATTGTCGGATTCTGCCCCGATAATGATTCTGGAGGGTGATGAATACCTGAGCTCACCGATTGATCGAAGACCAAAATTTCATTTGTACAGACCTCATGTAGCTATCATTTCAGGAATTGCTTGGGATCACATCAATGTCTTTCCAACCTTTGAAAACTACGTGGAGCAGTTCGCTATTTTTTGTTCGCTCATCGAGCCGGGTGGAACATTAGTTTACAATAGTGAAGATCCTGAAGTGGAGAAATTGGGCCGACAATATGCTGGAAGAATTAATACTGTTCCTTATTCTACACCGGACTACGAAACTACAGCAGTTGGTACACGCCTTCATTTCGATAATAAGTCATACGAGTTGAATATTTTTGGACAGCATAACCTGCAGAATTTGATGGGGGCTATGTATCTTGGGAAAGAGATCGGGATTACTGAGAACAATTTCTTGAATCCGATCAGAAGTTTTACAGGAGCAGGGAAGCGTTTGCAAAAAGTGGTAGAGCAAGGATCTTTTGTCATGTTTAAGGATTTTGCGCATTCACCATCGAAATTGAAGGCAACAACGAAAGCTGTGAAGGAACAATTCGCTGATCGAAGAGTGATCGCCTGTATGGAATTGCATACATTTTCTTCCTTGAAAAAGGAGTTTTTACCGCATTACAAGGATGCGATGAAGATGGCGGATGAGGCAATCGTTTATTTCAGTCCGGATGTAGTGAAACACAAAAAACTGGAACCAATTAACGCTGAAATGGTGTTTGAGGGCTTTGGTGGTAATGTAAAAGTATTGACCCACACAGAAGATGTGTTGGCGCTTTTGCGCAGTCAAAATTGGAATAACACAGCATTGTTAATGATGTCATCCGGAAATTTTGATGGAATCGATTACGATAAATTAGGGGAAGAGATCGTTTCTTCGCTGTAACGATCAATTGTTCCGAAAGATTAAACGTCGATACACTATCGATACGAAAATACTATTCAATGTGGCCAATAGCAACAACGCTAGCATACTGATTGCCATGGTAGATCCCGGACGATAAAATGAGCGCGGTCCCTGCATAATTGATTCAAAGATCTCTTCTTTTGTTTTAACCTCAAACTCTGGATTGGAATCTTTAATCTTTTGAAACTGCACGGGATCATTCAATTCTTTCTCTAACCCAGCTTGAAATTCAGCTATTTGATGTGTATTGAAGTCCGGATCAATCTTGTCGTAGTAGATGTAGAGAAAGATACTTACCACAAGAACGTATGGAACACCTGCAGATAACCCATTTTTTATGTCACTCAATAAATTGCTGTCAGCTCCCTCCTGTCGCTTGTGCAAAAACAAACCAATAGCAACAGCCAACAAAACGCCAAGAATATTCAGCATAACCAACGGAACGACATTGTATTGAATGATTCCGGTGTAAAATGTAAGAAGTTTGATGAAGATCCAAGCTGCTGCTGCGATGAGTCCCGTTTTTACTGTAATTTTCATAACGACTAATTTGTATCAAATAGAGCAGTGTAAGCATCTTTACATCATACTCAAAAAAAATCCCGACGATCCTTACGGATGTCGGGACAAAGGTATATAATTCGAATCAACTGTTCATCGACGCAAGGAACTCCTCATTGGAAAGTGTTCCATCCATGTGTGATTTCATGAATTCCATGGCCTCAACCGGATTCATATCGGCAATAAATTTACGAATAAGCCAAATGCGCTGTAAGACATCTTTGCCCATCAACAAGTCTTCACGGCGAGTTCCTGATGCTTGAATGTCAATAGCCGGATAAATACGACGGTTTGCAATTTTGCGATCCAATTGTAACTCCATGTTTCCAGTTCCTTTGAATTCTTCAAAGATCACTTCGTCCATTTTAGAACCTGTTTCTGTCAAGGCTGTTGCTAAGATTGAAAGTGATCCTCCATTTTCGATTTTACGAGCAGAACCGAAGAAACGCTTTGGTTTGTGCAATGCGTTGGCATCAACACCTCCTGACAGGACTTTACCTGAAGCCGGAGAAACAGTGTTGTATGCACGAGCCAATCGGGTGATGGAATCCAGTAGGATACAAACGTCGTGTCCACATTCAACCATTCGTTTTGCCTTTTCAAGTACCATATTGGCAACCTTCACATGGCGCTCAGCCGGTTCATCGAAAGTAGAAGCAATAACTTCGGCTTTTACACTTCTTGCCATATCGGTAACCTCTTCAGGGCGTTCATCGATAAGCAAAACGATCAAGTAGGTTTCTGGATGATTCGCGGCAATAGCATTGGCCACATCCTTCAAGAGCATTGTTTTACCCGTTTTAGGCTGCGCCACGATCATACCACGCTGTCCTTTACCGATTGGCGCAAAAAGATCCATTACGCGTGTAGAAAGCGTTTCTTGCTTGTGTCCGGTTAATTTGAACTTCTCGTCAGGAAACAAAGGTGTCAAATATTGGAAAGGAACTCGATCACGAATATAGGATGGGTGTCTTCCATTGATTGATTCTACTTTTACCAAAGGGAAGAATTTTTCTCCTTCGCGTGGTGGACGAATTGTTCCTTTTACGGTGTCACCGGTTTTAAGTCCAAACAACTTGATCTGACTTTGTGATACATATACATCATCCGGTGAAGGAAGGTAATTGTAGTCTGAAGAGCGCAAAAATCCATAACCATCTTGAATGACTTCAAGAACACCTTCTGCTGAAACTATCCCCACCAGATCAAACGTGTCATCCTGCTTAGCTTCATCTTGATTATTGTTTTGATCGTTACGTTGTCTGTGTTGATGCTGTTGCTGTTGTTGTGGACGATTGAATCGATTGTTTCGATTTTGATCGTTTCGTTCTCTTGGAGCAGCTTCAGTTGTACTTTTTTCTACAGGAGTTACTTCCGTCTTCGTTTCTTTTGTAAGAGGTGCATCTATTTTTTCTTGTACAGGAGTTTCTTGTGCAATTTCCTCCGATTTTGGTGTAGCCACTTCCAGTAAATTTCTTCCTTTACGTGGACGTTTTCCATCAGAAGTATTCTTTTGTGCTGCTATTGGACTTTGTACTTCTTCAGTAAAAAGAGAAGGTTGTTCAACTTCTTCTCTAGTTCCTTCCACTGCTTTTCTTGGCCTTCCTCTTCTTGGTTTATCAGAGGGGTTTTCGCTAGTGACAGGAGCTGAGTCGCCAGATATAGCAGCAATCAATTCATTTTTCTTTAGTGCTTCCGCGTTTTGGATACCAACTGAAGTGGCAATCACTCTTAGATCTGAAAGTTTCTTACTTTCTAATTCCTTTTTATCCATATAAAAATATGCTCTGTGATGAAAATTGTAGTGGGAAAAACTTTTTGGAGTTTCGCAACAAGCGATACGTGTTGCTTTTGACAGTGCAATAATAGTAAATAATGTCAAGCTAACAATAAGATGCGATTAATTATTTCTTGAATTTTCTTTTTAACTACTATTTTTGAGGAAAAACAATAGCATGCGAAATATTCCTTTGCATTGGAAGATCATTATTGCCATGGTGCTCGGTATTATCTGGGCTTTAATTTCCGGTGAATACGGGTTGAATGGATTTACTAAAGATTGGATCGATCCATTTGGTAAGATTTTCATCAACTGTTTGAAATTCATTGCTATTCCATTGGTTTTATTCTCAATCGTCAGTGGAGTAATTGGATTAGGCGATCCAAAGCAATTGGGTAGAATGGGGGTAAAAACCCTTTCTTTGTATCTTGTAACGACGGTCACAGCCATCTCAGTTGGTTTGTTAATAGTCAATTTTGCGAACCCCGGAATTCAAAAAAACGATAATGTTAGACTGGAAAAGCGGCTTTCGTATGAAATTTGGGCGAAGGATAACAAAATTGAATTGAAGGATGGGCAACGTGCTTTGCAATCAGCAGATCCAGAATTGGTTCAATCCATCTCAAAAAAACTAGCAGCAGATTTAGCGGATAACACAACACAAGAACTTCAATCGAAGAATGAACAAGCCAAAGCTTCAAAACAAAGTCCCTTGCAACCACTTGTGGATATCGTTCCTGAGAATCTGGTTGGTGCTTTAAGTGATGGTCGATTGATGCTGCAAGTTATTTTCTTTGCCTTGTTTTTCGGGATTTCTTTGTCTTTACTTCCCCATGAAAAAGTGAGTTCGGTGAAACACTTTTTTATTGGTATGAATGAAGTGTTTGTTAAGATGGTGCACATTGTGATGATCGCGGCTCCATTCTTCGTATTCTGTTTGATGGCCGGGGTCTTGGCTAAAACGGCTGATTCGACAGCTCAAATGCTGACTATTTTTCAACAGTTGGGCTATTATGCACTAGTTGTTGTTGTCGGCTTGGCGATCTTGTTGTTTGGATTCTATCCTCTGCTCATGAAAGTGTTTGGCGTTAAAATCTCTTATGCTGAGTTTTTCAGAGGAATGAGTCCGGCCCAATTTCTGGCTTTTTCAACTTCATCCAGTGCTGCCACTTTACCTGTTACCATTGATTGTGTAGAGAATAACCTCAAAATCCCTAAAAGTGTTACAGACTTTGTTTTGCCAATTGGTGCTACGGTAAATATGGATGGAACTTCTTTGTATCAAGCTGTTGCCGTTATTTTTCTAGCTCAATTTCACGATGTTGACCTTTCCTTGATGCAACAAATTGGAATCATAGGAACAGCCACTTTAGCTTCTATCGGTGCGGCTGCAGTTCCAAGTGCCGGACTGATCATGTTAATGATTGTGCTTACTTCAGTTGGCTTGAATCCGCTGTGGGTGGCCATTATCCTTCCGGTCGATCGAATTTTGGACATGTGCCGAACTACGATCAATGTAACGAGCGATGCAACAGTGGCAGCGATTATAGCGAAGAGTGAGCAAGGTGCAAAAGAACAAGGCTTGCAGTGAGCTAGGCCCGAACCGAGCAAGGACTTTGATTGTGGGGAAAATCGAATTTAATGTTTTATAATGTATAGTGCACTATGCACTCATCACTCTAGAACTCATTTTACCAACTTCTTCTTCAAAAACTCACCTGTTGAATTGCCCTTTTGCTTGACGAGATCCTCTGGCGTTCCTGCAAAAAGCACATTTCCACCATTTTTCCCACCTTCGGGTCCAAGGTCGATGATCCAATCAGCGCATTTAATGACTTCGGTATTGTGCTCAATGACAATGATTGAATGTCCGGCAGCAATCAACGAGTTAAAAGCAATGATCAGTTTGTCGATATCGTGGAAATGCAAACCGGTTGTTGGTTCGTCAAAAATGAACAATGTACTGGGTGTATTGGTCCCTTTCGATAAAAAGGAAGCTAGCTTGATGCGTTGTGCTTCACCACCACTTAGGGTACTTGACGCTTGTCCAACTTTTAAGTAACCCAAACCAACTTCAACTAATGGTCTAATCTTTTCGGCAATCTTTTGTTCGAGTTTATCATTTCGGACACTAAAGAAATCCAAGGCCGCTTGAATATCCATTTCCAACAGATCAGCGATATTCACGCCATGATATTCTATTTCTAAAGTTTCTTGTTTGTAGCGTTTTCCTTCACAAGCCTCGCACTCCAAGTGAACGTCGGCCATGAACTGCATTCCAACGGTGATCAAACCTTCACCTTCACACATTTCACATCGACCACCTTCGACGTTGAATGAGAAAAATCCAGGTTTATACCCACGCATTTTTGCCAAAGGTTGTCTTGCATACAGATCCCGGATTTCATCAAATGCTTTTACATAAGTGATTGGATTACTGCGTGATGATTTCCCAATTGGATTTTGATCAACAAATTCGATGGCTTTGATCTGCTTGAGGTCACCACTAACGGCGGCACTTTGTCCCGGTTGCGGACCAGAGTCTCCTAAATAGCGCTCAAGAGCAGGGTAGAGGATATCACGAATTAAAGTTGATTTACCTGAACCACTAACACCGGTAACACAGACTAGATTGTTCAGAGGTATCTCTACGGTTATATTCTTCAGATTGTATTGACGAGCTCCTGAAATTGTGATTGAATGGTTAGCATTTCTTCGTTTTGCCGGAATTGGAATTTGTCGACGTCCGGTGAGGTAGTCCGCTGTCAAACTATTTTCAGCTTTGATGAGTTGGTCGTGTTTGCCTTGAAAAACAACTTCTCCACCATTGACTCCGGCCATAGGACCGATATCCAAAATTTCATCAGCGGCCTCCATCATTTCCTCTTCGTGTTCAACCACAATGACAGTATTCCCCAGATCTCTCAAGTTTTTTAATACACTAATTAATCGTTCCGTGTCACGAGGATGCAACCCAATTGAAGGTTCATCAAGAATGTACATGGATCCCACCAAGCTACTTCCAAGTGATGTAGCCAGGTTAGTGCGTTGTGATTCTCCACCCGAAAGTGAATTAGATGGTCGGTTTAAGGTGAGGTAACCTAAACCAACATTTTTCAAAAAGCCCAAACGATTAATGATCTCAGGAAGAATTCGTTTTGATACTTGTCGATCGTATGTGTTCAGATCAAGTTCACTAAAGAATGTGAAACTTTCATCGATGGGCATTAAAACGATGTCTGTAATGTTTTTGCCTTGTATTTTCACGTAAGAAGCATCTTTTCGCAAACGTGTTCCCCGGCAATCAGGGCATTCGGTTCGTCCACGGTAACGCGATAGCATTACCCGGTATTGGATTTTGTATGTCTGGCTTTCAATGAATCTAAAGAATTTATTCAGACCTGCAAAATGTACATTACCTTTCCATAACAATTGATATTCGTCTTCGCTAAGTTCATTGATTGGACGATGAATCGGAAAGTCAAACTTTTTTGCTGAATAGATCAACTCATCGAGGTATTCAGTCATCGTGTCACCTTTCCAAGGTTGAATTGCACCATCGTAAACACTTAAATTACGGTTTGGGATAACGAGGTTTTCATCTATTCCGATCACCATTCCGTAGCCTTCACATTTCTTGCATGCTCCGAATGGATTGTTGAATGTGAAAAACAATTCACTAGGTTCCTGAAACTCCATGTCGTCCAATTCAAATCGAACTGAAAAAGGCGTTTCTTTGAGATCTGAAGCCAGTACTAATGAACATTCTCCATCGCCCTCTGAAAAGGCTAATTGAATAGAATCTCCATATCGCGCTTCATTTTCTTCGTTGATATCAACCGCAATTCGGTCAACGATCAGTCGCGCCTGTTCGATACCATCAGGAACTGCATTTAAAAGACCTGCTATTTCTAGAATTTCATCTTTAAACAACAAACGGGAATAACCTTGTTGGTGCAGGAGTTGAAGCTGACGTTGATTGCCGTACTTTTTAAATCCGGCAAGTGGGCAGGTTATATACACTCGTGTTCCGGGTTCCAATTCACGAAGATGATTGATCACATCTGTCACCGAATGCTTTTTAACTTCACGACCGGTAATTGGTGAAAAAGTTCGACCAACACGGGCAAATAATATTTTCAGGTAATCGTAGATCTCAGTTGTCGTGCCGACAGTGGATCGGGGATTACTTGAAATTACTTTTTGTTCAATAGCAACTGCCGGAGAAATCCCTTTAATATAGTCCGTTTCAGGTTTATTTAACTTACCTAAAAACTGTCTGGCGTATGAACTCAAACTTTCAATGTAGCGCCTTTGTCCCTCGGCATAAAGCGTGTCAAATGCCAATGATGATTTTCCCGAACCAGATAAACCTGTGATCACGGTTAGTTTACCATGCGGAATTTTAACGTCCATGTTTTTCAGATTGTGAACACGGGCACCTTTTACTTCTATGTAGTTTTGTTTTGCCATTTTGAATCCCCAAAGATAGGAACACTTAACTCGTTCACAGGTTCTGTACTTAAAGAAAATTTCATGGTTTTTTTGTTTTTTTGTAAAATGTACTTACCTTAGCCTTCATAACTCTTAAAAAAACGATCGCCTATAGATACATAGTTACCTTATAAAGTTTAGGATTTAACTACTTAAAGTGTGAACTATGGCTATGAAGCGTTTGGACGATCGTGATCTCATCAGTTTGTATATTGGAGGTAACGAAAAAGCATTTGAGGTGCTGTTGTTGCGACACAAAGACAAGATCTTTCGCTACATCTATTTGAAAGTAAGGGACCGTGCACTTGCAGATGATATTTTTCAGGAAGCATTTGTAAAGATTATCAATACCCTGAAATTGGGGACGTATAACGAAGAAGGTAAATTTTTGCCTTGGGCGATGCGAATCTCTCATAACTTGGTGATTGATCATTTCAGAAGAAATTCAAAAGTGAAGATGATTTCAGAATCAACTTCAACAAAAGAGGATTTTAATATTTTCAGTATTCTTTCACAAGAAGAGAAAAATGTGGAACAGCGAATGACCTATGATGAATTAGAGAGTCAGATGGTACAATTGATCGAATTTTTACCTCCAGCCCAAAAGGAAATTTTGAAAATGAGAATTTTTCAGGACATGTCTTTCAAGGATATTGCTGAATCGGAGGAAATAAGCATCAATACTGCATTGGGAAGAATGCGTTATGCTTTGATCAATTTGCGTAAGTTGATCGACAAGCACAATTTGGTGACAGAAATATAATTTTAAAAAGTAATTTTTGAAGAAGGGATCGGTTTTTACTGATCCTTTTCTTTTTCCAGAACATCCCAGGTATGGTCGGCGAGCAATCGAACTGTGGCTACCCATTCAAATTTGTGCTTCGATCTTCCCCATTGTTCGGGAGCAATCAAAGAAAGCAAGTATCCACCATTTTCCTTTTTATACAAATGATAAATGTGGTTGATCAGTGGTTCAAACCGCATTTCCGCCGTATAAATGAATTCAGAGATGGATTTTCGGTCCTGCAGTTTCTTGGCTTGTTCTGCTAGCAATTGCATTTGCTCATAGATCTGGTTGAGCTGCATATCCGTTTGATGTTCCATTGCTGATAGAGCTCTTCCCTTGATTTTTCCTTGATCTTCGGGTTTTACAACAGCGCTTCCGGCATGATGTGGATACTCCAGCGAATGTGGATGCTCAGTGATCTTGTCGGGATCTATCGGGTTTTGGAATTCTTCCTGATTCATGCTATGATAACCATTCAAAGGTAAGAAATGTTCAGTAAGAATAAAGCGTAAATAACATGTACTATCTGTATGCAACAAGAAATTCAGAGATCAAGTCAATTACTTCAGTCTGTTTTTCTAAATGGGGGTGATGTCCGCAAGCCGGAATCAGTACTGTTTCACATTCACCTTGAATTGATTGTTTTATCAAATCCAATTGAAGTGGTGTGCCATATTGATCATTTGCCCCTTGAATCGATAATAGTGGAGCAGTGAATGCTTGGATATCCCGGCAAATATTCCAGTTCTTAAAAGATTCAGAATTCCATGTATTAGCCCAGGCAAAAAACAAATCATCCGTTTTATCGCCATGATAAAGAGAGAGTTTCTTTAGTTTTCCGGTGTTATAGGCATCAATTGCCGGTTGAATTCCCGCGATGGTTTCAGGTTCATTAATTACGTGAGCAGCCATGGTAACTGCGGCTTTCAGGCGTTTAGGAAATTGAGCGCCATAAAGTAAGGCAATTGTTCCACCATCCGAATGACCAATTAAAATGAATTTTTGGTCAGGTGAAAACAAGGTTTCAATTAGATCAGGAAGTTCGTTTAATGCATACTCATGTAAATAGTGATCATTTCGTGGTTCGGTTAGTGTAGCAGAACTCCCATGACCTTGACGTTCATAGATCAGTCCATTTAATTTCAGTTTTTCACAAAGTTCAATTGGGAAAGAACGCCATTGAGGAATTGAACCCAAAGCTTCATGCAGAAAGATCAATATGGTATCCGATACCGGTTCGACCACCCTTATTGATTCACAATTCAACTGTATTCCACTAGCTAACTTCATTTTTACGGCATAAAAAAGGGACTCCTTAGAATCCCAAATTATTGTTTTATTGAATTTGACACTTCAATTGTGCATTGACTTCGTCGATTTCCGCTGTGCTCCAATTGGCTTCGCCGAACTTGCGTTTGTCAATTGTGCATTGTCAATTGTGCATTGTCGATTAAATTCATCCTTTCACACGCTCTACATATACTCCTGTGCGCGTATCGATCTTAATCACCTCTCCGTTATCAATGAACAAAGGGACACGAACTTCCGCACCAGTAGCGATTGTTGCAGGTTTCATAGAGTTTGTTGCTGTATCTCCTTTTACACCAGGCTCAGTATATGTAACCTCAGAAATAATATACATTGGCAATTCAACGACAAGTGGCATTTCTTCTTCAGCATGGAACAAAATGTTGCAAATCATGCCTTCCATCAAGAACAATGGTTTCTCGATCATCTTAGCTGGAATATTAACTTGCTCAAATGTTTCATTGTTCATGAACACATAATCGTTTCCTTCCTGGTACAAGTACTGGTATTCACGATTTTCAATTCGAACAGGCTCGATTTTATGTCCCGCTGAGAAAGTATGATCCAAAACTTTACCTGACTCAATCTGACGCATTTTGGTGCGAACGAAGGCTGGACCTTTACCCGGTTTTACGTGTTGAAATTCAATGATCTGAAATAATTTATCATTGTGTTTGATGCACAAACCATTCTTTATATCTGCTGTAGTTGCCATATTTTTGCTTTAAACGCGCCAAATATAGGAATTAATTCTCGCGGTCACTATATTTGAGACATGCATTGGAAGGATTTTTTAAAGTTAGAATTACTTCATTTTGGTGATTTCCGTTTGATTATGGGAAACCTGTTGATGGCAGTGTTGATCCTTCTTTCGATTTGGATGTTTCTTTTTGTTTTCAGAAGAGCAATTGAGCGTCCAAGGAACGTACCGGATTCACAGGATCGGAAACGGAGACATTCAATTTTTCTAATCCTGAAGTACTTCATTTGGGTAATTGGAATCGTTATAGTTCTCGAAGTTTTGGGAGTGAAAGTGACGATCCTTTTGGCGGGATCAGCTGCTTTATTGGTGGGGATAGGACTTGGCCTTCAGTCCATTTTTTCTGATTTTATTTCCGGTTTGTTTCTTTTGTTTGAAGGAACAATCAAAGTTGGTGATATCATTGAGGCAGATGGGGTTGTTGGTAAGGTGATGGAAATTAACTTACGTAACTCGAAAGTATTAACTCGAGATGGTGTGACGATCATTATCCCTAACTCGAAATTTGTAGTAGAAAAAGTGATCAACTGGACTCACAATGCTGATAGTGTGCGCTTTAATGTGGAACTAAGAGTAGCGTTGGGTTCAGATGTGGAGGAAGTTATTTCCAGTTTGACAGAAACCCTGAGAGAACATTCACAAGTGGAGAAGGAACCAACACCTTTTGTTCGTTTTGTGGCTTTTGGTGAATCGTCATTGGATTTCCAATTGATCTTTTGGACGAAGGAAACATTTTTGGTGGAGAATGTGAAATCCGATATTCGCCGTATGGTATATAAGAAATTGAAGGAGAAGAACATTGTAATTCCTTTTCCACAGCGTGATTTGCACATTAAAACAGTAACGGACGAACTTAAAAATAAGACATGATGGAATTAAAAGCGTATTGGGAGAATTTGACAACAATGGGTAAAGTCAAATTCGTGTCAAAAATCATTTTAGGAATAATTGCGTTCCTTTTTGCTGTGTTCAATTGGCAGTCCACAGAATTGCATTTGGTTTTCTTAAAGCTGGAACTTCCACTAACCATTTTGATTGTGGTTTTTGTGGCAATTGGATTCATTCTTTCATCTGTTTTCGACTATAAGCGATTCAAGAAGAAAGATGAAGAGATCGCTGAATTGAAAAAGGAATTGGAAAACTTAAAGTAATCCTAAGTACTTGACGTAAATGAGAGGGTGGTTTTTTTTATTGAATCAAAAGAATAGCAATCTACTCTTTTATTTCTTGATTTTACTTGTGATTCTGCTTTCTTTTCGATTTTATTCGGCACCGTTTTTTCCAGCATTGAATTCTGATCATGCCGTAACAATTTTGATGCTTCATTCATTTCATCTTCCGGAGGATATCTATTTCTGGGGACAGGATCGGATGGGAAGTATTATTCCATTGTTAGGACAAATTCCTTTGTCATTTGGTATTTCAGCTCTTTTATCTGAAGCAATAGTTCATTATTTTATCCTTGTTCTCGGTTTTTTCTCTTTTGCTAGTTTTCTAAAATCCAATTCCTTAAAACTACTGTTTGCTTTGTTTTGGTTTCTTCCTCCTTTTCGAATGGTGGATGTAACTCAATTTGCATTTGGCATTCATTATTCGTTGTTGGGAATAGCATTGTTTTTGATTTTTTATCATAAAAGAAGATCACTTACATTTAACCATTTTCAAAAAATAGGATTAACGATGTTAATTATTCTGGTATTAATTGCATCGATATGGGCATCCGATATGGCAATCATTTCAGTGCTTGTTATCTCAGGGTTCTTGATTTATCAGGCTTTTCAGTCGAAGGTCAATGTTCTTCTAAAACTGGAGTTTTGGATGATGGTTCTTGGTGTTGTTGGAGCATACAGCTTTGTTACATACGCAAAAAGCCAAGCAAGTGTGCAGCAAACCTATTCTAGTTTTGGAAATCCTTCTGAAATTTTGGAAACCGTAAAGATTTTTGTTCGATCAATTATTGATTTCTTTTTGTTTAATGCGGGGGAATTATTCACGAGTCTTTTTGCATTCGGAGTGCTTATCAGTGTTCTTGTTGTTATGAATCAGGGGCGATTCTTCTTGAAGGATTTTCTTACTAAGAATCCTATTGCGGTCATTCTATTGTTAGATACTGTATTACTTTTGTCCGCAATTCTTGTTTCAAAATGGACGTTATTAAATGGAGTTCCACGAAGATATTTTACTTGTGTTTACATTTCCACAGGTGTATCTATTTTTGTTTTTGCTGATTTTCTTCTGCAAAAGAAAATGAATAATATGTACCTTCAGTTTTCTTTTATTTTAACCATTTTATTCGGTGCCATAAGTGGACCTTATAGTATGAAGTACGAATGGCCAAAAACACTAAAGCCTAGAGTTTCGACAGTTCGTGAATTGGAATCTTTAGGGTCAATTGGGATTATTGGAGAATATTGGAATTCATACATAAATTCGTGCACTGCACCTGATCAAATTAAAGCCACGCCACATGAACATTCGGGTGCAGTGAGAAGCTATCGGATTGTGGACGAAGTTTTTCACCAAGATCGAATTTTTTTAATTAAGGACTTATGGATGGAAAAATTTCCAGATTCGCTGAGTCAATTCAATCGGGTTTTATACAGAAAGGGAGAGCCCTTTTATATGGGTGAGAGCTATTTGTGTGAGTACACAATGAGGTAACGTCTCAAAGGAGTGGTGCAGATTTTGTTTTGTGGACAAAAAAATAATCGCCGGCTTCCTTTTGCTCACCATCTTCTCGGATCAGCTTGAAATCAGCAATTCCGTATTGTTCGTAACCCAATGATTTCATCAGTTCAAGCATCGGATCTACATTTTTCGAATCGATCTCGATCTGCAGATAGGGAAGATGCGTTTCGATCAAGGGGCGAAGCTCTTCGAAGACAGTTAATTCGTATCCCTCAATGTCACATTTGATGTAATCGATCCTATCTAAATTACTCAATAATTCTGTCCCTCGTACGATCTGAACTTCTTTGGTGTCGTGTTGTTTTTTCTCCTCTTCGCTTTCTGCAATATGTGGAAGTCCTGTGCGGATCATTCCATTCGATTTAGGCAGAACCATCGTAATACTTCCTTCTTCCTTACCCAATGCTACATTATGCCTTTCTGAATTCGGGAAGCGCTTCATGAAATGGTCTAAGACCTCAAAGAACTGGGGTACAGGTTCGATGGAAATAACCTTTCCTTTGTTGGCTAATCGCGCAAAGTTTCGAGAAAAATAGCCCAGATTCGCTCCGATGTCTACAACTGTGTAGTCAGGTTGAATTAGCTTTTTGACGGCGTAATGGTACTTGAAGTTTTTCTTGTTTTTGAGTAATCCCAGGTCATACAAAAAGTAAAATACACGGTGCAACAACATCAGATATTGTTTTTCCGAAAGGATTTTGTAAAGAATTTTTTTGATCATATTCATGGTCAACGAAGATAGTTTTTTTCCCTGAATCGTTGTTTGATTTGTATCTTTGTCATACGGGTACAACCTCAGCGTAGGTGCAGTGACCCTATTCGCGCAAGCGGAGCCCATGCAGATCATCTTGAAGCTTACCTATTTGACCTTAAGGAAAGTCTCAGGCAAACAATGGCGGGCTGCATCCTGATTCGTCGGGAAGAGATAACTTCAAACAGCAGATTACAGCGGGTGTCGGCAATCCTAAACGTGTTTTCTGAAGCTTCAGAAAACCCACTGCATGGGTTTTTTTAATTCACAATTCACAATTAGCGCGTCTGGCTGAGTATTCCGACAACAATTTATTTAACGAATACAAAGCTTATAAATGTCGGAATGTATCGAAGCCAGCGCTAATTGTGAATTGTCAATTCCTAAAGTATTTTCACCTCCGTTCGTCTATTCTCCTGGTGTAGATCTTCCGGACATTCCACGTTGTTTTTACAACGGTTGATCAGTTTCGTTTCGCCGTATCCTTTTGCAATGATCTGTGATTTTTTTACACCTTTCGAGATCAAGTAATCGACACAACTTTGCGCCCGAGCTTGAGAAAGTTTCAGGTTGTACGCATCACTTCCGCGTGCGTCTGTGTGTGAACTCAATTCAATTTTGATTTCATTTTTGATGATGAAATCCGCCAGTTTATCCAAGGCCATCATACTTTCTGGTCGCAAAGTTGACTTGTTCAGATCGTAAAAAATATTCTCCAGTTTAAATACATCACCTTTTACAATTGGTGGCAACTTCAGTTCGAGATCTATAATCTTGTCATTTTCATTGGCACTGTTGAAGGCCACATTGCCATCTATGAATCCTTTTTTCGAGGCATGTGCCCAGTAATTCTTGTTGCGATCTACTTTTATCGTAACGATACCGTCTTCATCCGTGTGCAAAACGGATTCCTTACTCAATTGATAGTCAGTAATTGTTGCCTTTGCATAAGGAATCACTTTTCCGGTACCCATTTCAACTACGCGAAGCCGAACTTGTAAGGTCGTTGGTTTAAGTGGAAGATCGGCGAAAAAAGTAGAGTCTTGTTTGATTCCTTCCGTTGTGAATGTAGCTTCGCGCAATAAAACAAATTCCTCTTTTTCTGTGCTCAGACGATACGAACAGTTCTTCTCGATCGGTGCGATAAACTGACCGAATTCGTTCGTGGTCAAGGTCAATTTTTCACCAGTTGTCTCATTGATCAAGACGACATCTTGATTAGGAATGGATTCTCTTTCTGTGAATGAGGCATAAACGATTCCAACCAATTCCAAATGAATAGGAATTTTCTTGAAACTGTAGATCCTATCTACGTTGTCATCACGATTGGAAGAGAAGAATCCTTGCTCGTCATCCTTCATGTTGATTAAACCAAAATCATCATGAGAAGTATTGATGGGGTACCCCAGGTTTTTAGGAGTTCGTGTCTTACGAAGATCGAATTCGAAGATGTCCAGTCCTCCCAATCCAAAATGACCATTCGAAGCAAAGTACAATAAACTGTCCTGAACATAAGGAAACAATTCCTGTTGCGGGGTATTGATCGCCGGACCCAGATTTTTTGGTGTCGACCAGGAGCCATCCGGATTTCTCCTACTCATATACAAATCTGATCCACCGAAACCTCCCTCCATGTCAGAAACAAAATAAAGCGTCCGGTCATCATCCGCAAAAACAGCATGTCCGGTACTGAACGCTTTGGAATTGTACTGAAACGGAACAGGTTCTGTCCATACGCCATTCACTTTTTTAGAAAAATAGAGGCCCAAGCGAAGAATATCCTTGCCTTTGTTCTTTTCAATACGGTTTCTGGTAATGACCATTTCATCACCTTTGCTATTAAAGGCAACCGGACCGTCATGCGCTTTGGTTAGAAATTCCTTTTTTAATAACTCACCTTTTGTTGTTGTGGAGTCACTTGTAAGCTGTGCCGATCGAAGGTTCAAAAAGTAATCGTTGTCCCATCCATAGCGTGTGTTAAAGGTGCGTGCATTATCCGCTTTTGAAGCATAGATCAATAGATTGTTGTGTATGACAGGCGAGAAATCACCTTTTTCAGAGTTCATTTCAAGCGGATAAATGCGAAAGCGGAGGGAATCTTCAAACAATCGAGCCAATGACTCAGAATCGGACGAAAATTGTTTAAAGAAACGGTTGTCCGGAAAAATCGTTTGACCTTCTTGTGTTATTTTGTTCGCTTCAGAATAGTTGGAATTGTAGCGAAGCGCTTGAATGTAATTTTCCCGGTCCTTTTCAGTGAGTTGATTAGCTTCTTTCAATACTAGATAATACTTCGACGCTTCTGTTGAATTGAACGTTTTCAAGTGAGCAAAAGCGGCTCTGCGTATATATTCGAAGTGCGCAGGATCCTTCTTTTTTTGTTTCAGGAATTTCTGTGAAAGTTCACTGTAAATGGGAGCAGCTAACGCGTATTCCATACGAAGGTAATGGTCATTAGCGATACGAGCCTTCAATTGTGCATTCACTGCAAATGCGCTCACTATTGTAAGAAGAAGTATGATTTTTTTCATCAGAAGTAACGCGGAGATGTAATACCGGATTTCTTTGGTTGGATGTCGTATTGTAGGATGATCTCGTGTGATCCGGATTGGTACTTGCGAAGTCCATTGATCGGGAAATCATATACGTATCCTACGTTGAAGGTATTTTTGATGTGGTACACCACATTTACACCCATCGATTCATGGAAGCGGTACATCAATCCTGTCCAAAGGCGTTCGTACATCAGCAAACTCAAGTTTACATCAGCAGTCAAAGGAGCTCCGGGTGTGTATTTGACCAATGCCGATGGTTTGAGTTTGAACATGGTATTCAGATCAAACACATAACCACCTGAAATAAAAAAGTGGCGTGTATTGAGTGTGTGCAAAATATTGTTTACTTGATCTTTGGCTTGTAGCAATCGAGGAACAGAAACACCAATGAAATGACGTTCACCATAGTAATACAATCCGGCCCCAACATTTGGTTTCGTCACCGATAATGCCTGTCCATAATAGGGATCGTTTACATTGTTGACGATAGCTTGTGAGAAATCATAAGAAAGCGCATCAAAACCGAAGCTAATTCCTGCTGATAAACGACTTTTTTTATTGTTTAATTGGATACTTGAACTCACATCAGCATAGGCTGAAGTTCGATTACGGTCGCCAATTCTATCGTGAATAAAATGACCTCCTACACCTAAAGCTTTATTGAAAATTGGACTGTGGATACTAAACCACTGCGACATGGGAGCACCTTTGAAATTGACCCATTGAAATCTTCCCATGGCAACGGCTGAAATTGCGTCACGCGAACCGGCATAAGCAGGATTGAAGTAGAGTGGATTGTACATATACAAGGACATTTGTTCGTCCTGTTGCGCTTTCAGATCAATACTTCCCAGTAAGATCAATGAGAATAGAATGACTTTCTTCATGCTTATCGAATTAGTATTGAACTTCAACATAACCCTTGAATTCTTTATTGTCAGGATCATTCAGTCTAATGATATAGAAATAAGTCCCAACCGGAACTTTTCCTGCACTGTCTATTGTTGTTCCGCGATTCACGGTTCCATCCCAGTCATTGTTGTAAGGAGAAGCGAAAAACACCATGTTTCCCCATCGGTTGTAGATCTCTACTTCGGCATTGAGGTAATTCTCAATTCCATTGATCACCCAGGTTTGATTGAAAGGATCTCCATCCGGTGTAAATAAGGTGGGGATTAGGAAGCAATCTCCTGAGTTGGTGACAAGTATAAAAACAGAATCTTGTGCCTGACAACCGTTTTCATCCGTTACATAAACTGTGTACCAACCAGTATTGTTGAGTTGAGCGTTTGTGATTACCGGGTTTTGAGATGTTGAATTAAAAGAAAGAGGCCCTGACCAGAGATAAGAACTTCCATTCGACGCCAAAAGGTTGATTGGGTCACCGGGACAGATCACCGAATCCCCAGCGCTAGCAACAGCATAAAAATTGGTGATCACACGTACAAGAAGACTATCCTCATTGGAGCAGCCATTGTCGTCCATTCCTGTAACTATGTACCAGCCTTCATCGTCTGCATCAGCATTAGTAATGGTGAGTGTTTGTCCATTGCTGGTTCCACTATTCGGAGTATTCCAAACGTAAGTTGTTGCACCACTTGCAGTCAGTTGAATGATCGAATTCGCGCAATAAGTGTCATTTTCAGCACTTGAGCTAAGTCCAAGATCCGGCAATTGCGCCAAACCGACCTCTATGGAACCTGAACCAGTACAACCATTTGCGTCTGTTACTTCAACTTGATAGATACCTGTGTTACTATTATTGGCAGAATCTACAATTAGTGTAGATCCTGTTGTATTTGTACCATTTGGCGCGATCCATTCGTAGGAAGTACCACCAGTTGCAGTCAATTCAAAGGAAGAACCCAAACAGATCAATGAATCAGTGTCATTTATTCCAACCACAACAATTGGCAAGGCCTGAACGGAGATTGTTTCGCAAGTTGCTGGTCCAGAACATCCGGCATTTGTAGCATAAACACAGTAAATTCCTGCATTTGAAGCGGTAATTGAATTCACGGTAAACTCTTCATCGCTTGATGAAAAACCGTTTGGTCCAGTCCACGTCAAGGTAGCACCCGGCTCAGAAGAAGCACTAAAAGTTACAGAACTGTTCAGGCATGGAGTTGGGTCAGAAACGATCAAACCTGGTGCAGCTGGTGCCCCGGGATTGATAATGCTGAAAGGTCCAAAAGTTCCTGAACACAAATTTCCATCGGTGACAGTTAAAGTATAAACTCCTGCAGGAACACCACTTAAGTTTAATGAAGTGCCAACTTGCGTACCACTTCCATTTGTCCATGAATAAGTGAATGAAGGTGTCCCATTTACTACGGCTCCTGTCAATGCACCATTTGAGCCGCCACAATCTGCGTCTGTTGCTGTTGGGTTGACCGAAAGAGTAGGGTTATTGTTGACTTGAACAGTAGTTGATGTAGAGGCTGTACAACCGTTTGCTGTGCCTGTTACAGTGTAAATGGTGTTCGTCAAAGGAGATACGGTGGTGCTTGCACCATTTGTACCATTGTTCCAGGAATATGTTGTAGCTCCTGATGC
Source organism: Crocinitomicaceae bacterium (assembly GCA_036825545.1). Taxonomy (GTDB): domain Bacteria; phylum Bacteroidota; class Bacteroidia; order Flavobacteriales_D; family Crocinitomicaceae; genus M0103. The sequence continues at coordinate 48,020 of DAISYB010000012.1, forward strand.
ATTGAGCGTAACAGATTGTCCTGAACAGATCGAAACGTTTGTTCCATTCGTAATGTTGACAACAGGATTTGCAATAACAGTAACGTCAACATCTAGCATTTGTTTGAATCCACACAGACCGGTTACTTCACAATAGTAGGTTTGGGTTGTAGCCGGACTCACAGTAACTGATTGGGTTGTAGCACCGTTGTGCTGCCATTCGTACGAAGTGGCTCCGGGAGGTGCTGTAAGTACAACTGATTGTCCTTGACAGATTGGAGCAACATCAGCAATATCAGGGAATTGAACTCCTGATTCTGCAGTTATGGTATACGAGCAGATATCGCCGGCATAACCGTCGACCATGAGGTAATAATCATTTCCAACGGTGAGATTGTTGGCAGTTATGGTGAACCCTGTGCTGTTTTCTTCGAAATTAGAAACGGGAACAAAATCGCAGCAATTATTTCCTGCAAAGATCTGCATCTGGATTCCACCTGAAGGATAATTCCCAACAAAGCAATTATATATTGAGACTTGAAGAACAGCAGTTGTTGCTGATGCAGTGAACTTGATCCATGAGTTGTTTTCAATGTTTACATCGAAGAACGGAGCCCCTGTTCCCCAAGGTCCACCTTGACCAAAAATGCCACCCGTATTTACACCATCGGGTTGATTAACTCCTGCTGATGTTTCATTGTTTCCATGCATGTTGCATGGACGGTCAGGAGTGTAGGCAGCACTTGTCATTGCGCTGTAACCATTTATATCACAGATGTACAAAGCGTTCGCACAATTGTCGTTCGTTGCAGTTGTTACACAAAGTCCAAATGTTCCTTGAGATGTATTGAATCCCCAATAACGCAAATAGACAGTAGTTCCCGGTGTCAATCCTGATACGTTCAAAAATGGCAAAAGATCATTGGCTGATCCCGGATAATTGTGGTCGTCTGAGCAGGCGATTTGGGTGAGTGAGTTACAGGTGCCTGAATAAAGCGCCATCACACCATCTGTAATGGATCCAGCACCCATATTTGGTTTTGGTGTGACCAATATTTGTCCAGATTCAGGAACGGTGATTGAAAACCAAACATCTTTTGTGCTTGAATTAAAACCACCTATTGCAGCACCGGATCCACCAACACAAGATGACGGAGTAGGAGCAGACATACTCGCGGTGGCACCGACCGTTGTGAATTCAAGGTATTGGCAGGCACTTGTAACAGCTGGTAGCTGAATTGCATTACACGGCTCGTCATTTGTTGGAGCAGCTGTTGGTGTTCCCGTTACACAGATTTGAAAATTACCTGTATTTCCAGTGTAATAATCATATACACGTATGTAATATGTCTGACCCGGAGTCAACCCAACAAGATTTACTACCTCATTTTGGCCTGAGAAAGTGTTGTCTGTACAGTTAATTGAATTTAGGTTGCCACATGTACCGCTGTACACCTGAATAACCATATCAAGAGTTCCATTTGGCTGAACCGTGATCGTTTGTACGGAGTTAGTTGCCGTAAAACTAAACCATACATCGTCGTCAGCATTTCCTGAGCAACCAATAAGTGACTGTGTTGCACCATTTGTGGTTCCGTTTGTATAAGTGCAGCTACTATTGACATTCAAAGAAATGGCTCCTCCACAAGAGTCGTTTCCGGGAGCTGGAGGAGGCGTTGTAACGCAAATCGTAAAATTTCCTGAACCTGAACCGACTCCATAATGATAGACACGAATTCGGTAGACCTGTCCAATGGTTAATCCTGAGTAATTGATCGTTTCTGTCCCACCTGTACCGGCATCATCTCTACAAACGAGTGAAACTAAGGACGCACAAGATCCTGAGAACAATTGTACTACCGGATCAAAACTGGCACTGGCCGTAACAACGATCTGGTGCGAACTTGCAGTTGCTGTGAATTGATACCATACATCGTCATCAGCATTACCTGTACAGCTTGGAATGGTTTGGGTGGCACCAATTGTTGTACCTGCTGTTGGACTTGAACAGTTGGCAGTAACACTGAGTGAAGTCGCTGCTGAACATCCATCAGCTTGAGCAAAAATACATGTTAAAGACCCAAAGATCAATGCACCAATAAGTAGTAAATTCTTCATGATTAGTTTATTTGATCTGACGGAAATCAAGTGGGTTCAGGTGGAATTTGATGAAGAGTTGTTTAATCGCTATAGGGCTAAAACTTTGCTCATTTTCTTCATCTTTTGAAGAAGCAGAGGCTATTGAAAAAATCAACTCACCTCTTTCTTGCTCTGGTTTTATTTTGATCTCTACTGTTTGAATTCCATAAATGGTCTTCATTTCAGTTTCAAACAAGTTTAAATTTTCAGGACTCAATTTTCCTTCGAATGAATAGGCATAAGATTGAGAAAAGGCTGATTTACTGAAAAATACAAGTAGTAAAGTAAATAGTATTCGCTTCATATTGAAATCGATAATTGATTAGGTTTTTTCGAGTGGCAAAATTAGGCTTTTAACAAACATGAGTCAAGTGTAAAACATTGATAAGACAAGGATTAGATTAAAAAAAGTAGGGCGATGTTTTGCATCGCCCTACTAAATCGTTTAATTCAATTTTATTATTTTTTTAAATACATCTCGAACCAACGGTCTTGTTCCCACAAAAGGTGTAAAATGTTCTCTTTGGCAACATAACCGTGACTTTCTTTCGGGAGAATTACCAATCGCGCTGGTTTCCCCATTCCTTTTAAGGCATTGAAATAACGTTCACTTTGTAAGGTAAATGTGCCGGGATTGTTATCCGCTTCGCCATGAACCAACAAAAGAGGCGAATTCATTTTATCGGCGGTCATAAAAGGCGACATGGTATTGTAGACGTCCATTGCTTCCCAGAAACTTCTTTCTTCACTCTGAAAGCCAAATGGCGTTAGGGTTCTGTTGTAGGCTCCACTTCGCGCAACACCACATGCGAAAAGATCACAATGTGTTAATAAATTCGCTGTCATAAAGGCTCCGTACGAATGTCCGCCCACCGCGACTCGTTTGCGATCTATAAAACCTAATTCATCTACTGCATCAATAGCTGCTTTGGCGTTAGCAACCAACTGTTCGATGAACGTATCATTCGGTTGTTCATCCCCTTCTCCAACAATTGGGAATGCTGCGTTATCCAAAACGGCATAACCGCGAGTAACCCAATAAATTGGTGATCCATAACTTGGGAAAGTAAATTGATTGGGATTTGAGGTTGTTTGACCTGCACTTGATTTATCCTTGTATTCTCGTGGATAAGCCCACATGATCATCGGAAGTTTCTCTTTTTTAGTTTTATCGTATCCTGCTGGTAGATAAAGTGTTCCTGATAGTTCAACACCATCAGCCCGCTGGTACTTGATCACTTCTTTATGTACTTTTTCAAGTGCAACAAATGGATTCTTGAAATCGGTAATCTTACGTGGCAAAGCTTTTCCTTTTTGATTAATGTTTCGGATAAAATAATTGGGATATTCTGTCGCTGATTCAATCCTTACTAAGATTTCTCCAGTTTTCACATTTATAAATGATTGCAATGATTCGAGTTTGTTGATGTAGCTGGAACGATAGACACGTTTAGTCAAACCGGTACTGAGGTTTAAGCGATCTATAAAAGGAAATTGTCCATCTGGTGTGAACCCTTCTCCAAAAAGGAAGACTTCAGTTCCTTGAAGATCCATTACGTATGTACCAAATTCATTCTTTTTCATTTGAATCTCACCGGGATCAGCGTATTTGTCGTCATAATTCAAATCGTATAATAAACGAGGAGCGACAGACGGGTTCGATGGGTTGAAAACATAGGTTTTAGCATTCCGTGTATTCCACCAATAATCGCTAACAACTGCAAGGTCTTTATTTCCCCAATTAACGGATGAAAAGCGTTGTTTCAGTTTGACCAACGAGACTGGTTCCCCGTTGAATGGTGCGTCCCAACTGAATAATTCATCTCTAAATTCTACTTTAATTTCCGGATCACCATTGTCAAGTGCTTGAACAAAATACAAACTGGCACCTTTATCTGCTCGCCAATTGATATTGCGTTTGCCTGTTCTTGTGGCCATAAATCCTTTTGGCAAAACTTCTGTTAACGGTGTTGAATTCACTTCGCGAACAACTTTTCCGGTATTGGTATAGACGATATCTCTGGAAGGGAAACGTTGATAGGGAACTAAATAGGAGAACGGTTTATCGATAACTGAAATCAATACATGCGTTCCATCCGGAGAAAAATTCAACGAATTGTATAAACCCTTTTGCAACCACAATTGAGTCTTACCATCCAAATCAACTTTGTAAATTTCAGAAGTGGCAATCGTTTCAAAATTGATTTCATCTGTCGGATTTTTTAAAAGATCCTGATACGTTCTGTTTTGTGCTTTCGATCCATCACTAATAGTTACGATGGGCCCATCTGGTAGTGTAGTTTTTGTATCAATCAAAGGCTTGCGATCTGATGGTAAAGCTCGAACAAGTAAGGATTTTCCGTCTTTGAACCAGGAGATAGGGTTCCCAAGATTTGCATTGAGGATTAATTTGCTGACTTGTCTGGTTGTTCCCGTTGTAAGATCAAGAATCCAAAGCTCTACACCATTAGCAGAAGTGTGGGTAAAAGCCAATTGTTTTTCATCGGGAGACCAACTCAGGTTGGCAATTCGCGCCTCTTTAGGCAGTCCTTTTACTTGAATTTCTGAAGCATCGAGGAGCTTACGGTAAGTCAATTTGTTGATGTAAGTTATCGTACTGGAAATATTTGACTGAGGATTGATCCGTAATCCACCTAAACGCAACTCATCTTGATTCAAATCATCTAGACTTTTATATGTGTTACGGTAAAGAAATACCATCATGTCCTTTTTGGAGTCCATAATCACTTGAGGTGCACGCTCATAGTCAACCAGCTCCAGAATCTCTTTAGGTGGTTTTTGATAAGTGAGATTCTCTTGTGCAGAAAGTGTAAAAACTCCTGAAAAAATGAAAAACAATCCTATTACTTTTTTCATGATTGATTTTAATTAATGATCTAGATTTTTAAGTCGGAAAAGATAATCTGTTCCTTCACGTGTATATGTTCCTTCTAATTGTTCAGTTAAGACACTTATTAACTCAATTCCAAATGTACTTTTTTCCGTCTTCAGTTTTTCAATCCATTGACCACTGTCTTGATAATGCAATTCCATTTCTCCTGATTCCAATTTACGGAGTCGAATTTTTATTTCTGAAGATTCGGATCCTTCGGGTAAGTGCTTTACTGAATTCGTAATTAGTTCATTCAGTATAAGTCCTAAAGGTACAATGGATTTCATTCCAATTTCCTTTAGTGAATCATCAAAATGAAGCTCAACTTGAATTTCTACTTGGTGTAATATTTTGACTTCATTGATGAGTTCTCGAATGTATTTTTTGTAGTCTACATTAGATAAATTCTTTTCGTCATACAATTTCTGATGGATTAGTGAAATGGCCATTACCCGTCCAATAGCTTCTGAAAATTGTGATTTAGAATCTTCAGTGGTCAGTTCATTCGACTGCATGCGAAGCAAACTTACAACGATCTGTAAGTTGTTTTTTACACGGTGATGTACTTCCTTTAGAAGTGTACTGTTTTCTCTGTTTTTTGACTCAATGATCCTGTTGCGTTTTTCCAAGTTGTTGTTCATCTTGATCAACTCCTTCTCGGAATATTCTTTGAAACTAACGTAAACGAAAAGTAGATAGGAAATGACCAATATACCGAAAAGCATTTCAATCATGATACCCCAAAGTTGATCAGGAGGAATTAGTGTTGCATTATTTAGATTTCGGTTCAACGTAAACTGAAAAAAGTAAAAGATAAGGCCAGTGTGGTAAATGATAAAAAACAAGGCCCAACGTTTACCTAAACCAATGAAGGCAAATAAAATGACTGAGATTATCCAGAAAAAATCAGGATAATGAAGCGTGTAGTCAAGAACGATAAAAGAAAAAGTGAGGAGAGCTGTAGCCGTGAATGAAAAGATGTAATAGGGGACGACGTAATTTCTTGTTTTGTAAACATAAATTGTCGTTATGAGTGATACTGTCAAAACTGTCGCATAAATTCCTAATTCAATTCCGGGTTCACGAAAAAAAATAAGGCATAATATGGTGAAGATCACATCGAACAATAAGATCAACCTCCAAATTATGTTGAATCTGGTGCGATCGTAGTAACTTAAGTTTCTATTTATATGCGGTGAAAAAAGCTGCATGAATCAAAAATACTATTTCAAAATAACTAACACGTTAAATAGGCAAAATGTTGAAAATCTTTAATTTGTCAAGGAGCGAATCCGACTGAGGAAGAAGTGAACTCAATCCACATGAATGGGACTTTTGAATGAATTCCTATGTCAGGTTTAATTAGCCAACTAGTAAAATGACTCATGCCAGATTTTGGTTCAGGGAGAAGTTGTCCGGATTCAATTGTTTTAGGTCTTTCATTGAATGGAAATAAGGCATAACTCTTTTTTTGCCGAAGTATTTGAAAGTAGATGAAACCAAAATCATCGGAATACCCTGTTACACCATTTAAAGTTGAGGTTTCAACTGTTCGATCATTTGGATAAATGACGAATTTCATGTTGCGTATAACGCCTTTTGATTCCTGAATATTGGAAGTTCCGTCCTCATTCAATGCTCCACCATATACTATTGAAGAATAGTTTACTTTACCAAAAATCAATGTGTTTCCTTTGCGAATAAAAACAGTGTCCGCTAATTGTCCCGATTCAAAACGTAGAGTCGCCCAGTTCTTACCTTTAGCATCGAAAAACTGAACTTTGCCATGGAATTGTTCATTGCGTATTTCTGCCTTGTAAGTCCTTTTTCCAGCTTCCGAATACCTTGTGTAGGTACACGTTTTATTGTTACAATTAAATGGTATGACTGAAGCCAGTTTTCCGGAAGGATAAAACGTTTTTTGAAGAGTGTCTTTTGAAGTAGTAATGACGATTGTTTTTACACCGTAATAATCATTGGAGAGTAAAACAGTGTCTTGTGCTTTTGCTTTCCAAAAGAAAAGAAGTAACAGAATGATTAGTTGATAACGCATACGGAAAGCCACACAAATATTAAGCCTGAATGAATCGATTTAAAAGAATTAAAAAATGGGTCCTATTTTTAGAACCCATTTTTTAATTAGTAATATTCTTTAATTTTTAACGAAACGAATACGAACAACCTCGTTGTTAGTTGATCCTACTTCTAGGAAATATGTTCCGCCTTTCAATTGGTTCACGTCAATTTGATTCGAGTGACTCATTGTTTGAACAGTGTTTCCAATGGCAGAAATTATTCTAAGCTCGTTCACTTCAATTTCTGAACTGATCGAAAGATTCAATACATCTCCGGTAGGGTTAGGATAAATCTTTACAAGATGAGCGTTGATCTCATTTAAACCTGCACCGGAAGTTACAAGGATTTCTTCCTCAATTACATTCACACTATTACCATTCGAATTGGTAGCTACCAAAGAAACGGTGTAAGTTCCCGCCAATGAGAATAAGATCTCAGGATGCTGAGAAGTGGATGTTGTACCATTCGTGAATTCCCATCCGGATGTCGGGTTCACTGTCCAATTCCAGCCATTTGGACAAATTGTTGAAGCATCTGTCGCAAGTACTGTCCCACCAGTGAACACCTCGTTAGCACTTACAGTAAAATGTGCAAGTGGAACTTCTCCATTTCCTTCAAGAACATAGAGGTTGGAATTGATCGTTGGGTTGCAAATCACATCAACTGTTCCAGATGGCCAACGGACGATTACTGAATCTATTTCAGTCGATGTGCCAATACCAAACTGTACATTCAATGTCCCCATGTGACGGAACCCAATACCTGCTTGTACATCACGGATTTGTTTGCCCCAATCACCATAGATCTCAACTCTGGCACCGATTCCATTTCGGTTACTTTCTACACCTTCAAGATTTAATTTGATCCAGTTGTTAGAATTTCCACTACTGAAATAAACATTGTTGCCAACTTGAACATCAAGAAACCCATCATTGTTGAGATCTCCAACTGCAGCAACGTTCATAGGTGCAACGCGAGGAGTAAAGGTGAAATCTCCATTGTTATACATGATGTAACCATTCGTAAAAACATCGGTATATCCATCATTGTTAAAGTCATACGATACATATTCAATACTTAATCCTGAAAACACATCCCAGCCAGTTCCTGCTGTTATATCCGTAAACGTTCCGTCACCATTGTTTCGCATCACCTTGTGATTACCATCACTGAATGAACTTGCTCCAATCACAACATCCATGTCGCCATCATTGTCAAAGTCATTCCATGCAGATGACCATGTTTGAATTGGATCAGCCAAGTTTGCTTCAATAGAAACATTTGTAAACGTTCCATCACCATTGTTGCGGTGCAATTCATTGATCTTCGCTGTATTCTCTCCACCACGACACTTAGCGATGAACAAATCTGAAAGTCCGTCATTGTTGTAGTCAATCCAAATAGACCCATAATTACCACCATTTGGGTGATCACCAATTCCACCTTGGTTAAAAGTTAAATTTCCGGAACCATCATTGATGTAGAACACATTTGGTGCGACATCGTGACACACAAATGCATCGAGATTACCATCGTTGTTTAGATCGACAAAATTACTCCGTTGAGAGAATACGTAATTTGAAGTAGCATGATGGGTGAATCCTGTACCAGTTCCATTTGACTTCATAAATGAAACTCCATTTCCGCCACCATATAACAAGTCATTGTATCCATCTTTATTGTAGTCTCCAATTGCCATACTCCAAGAGGGCATATATGTTGCCGTTGGAGTAGTAAAAGAAACGGGATTAAATCCTCCTGAAGTATTTTGATAATGAATTTGAACACTTGCATCACTGACCGAAACAATATCATCCAAAAAGTCACCATTCATATCCGCAACTGCTATTTTGTAACTCCCTGATATTGTTGGAATGTACTGTGCCGTAAAATCAACATAACTTGGGTCAATAATTACTGGAGGTGTTTCAATCAATTCAAAGGAGAATCCTGATGAACTCCATTTGTTGTCAAAAGCGATAAAGTAATCATTCCCGGCAACTACCTGGAATGTAACTACACATAGAAAGCCAGTTCCACTATCATCATCACCAGCAATGCAATTCAAAGCAGCGCATGATCCGTTGTAAATGTGAACGCGGTTGTCGATTGCCGGATTGACGGCAAGGTCTGTAGTTACCGTTACAGTAAAGTTGTCTGTTGGGACATATTTGTACCATTCTCCTGCTGTTGCCCCAGTGCCTCCTGAAGCACAAACAGGTGCAGGAACTTGTGTGCCATCAATTACGTTTATAGTGTAAGTTCCCGCCGTTACAACTTGCGCTGTGTTACATGTGTTTTGCCCAAAAGCCATCCAAGATGGGATGAGAGTAAGAAGTAGTAGTTTTTTCATAATTATCTTTTTAATCGCATGTACTTATTGATGATATAAATTGACGCAATAGATCAACTCCTTCTTCGTGAACGAGTGATCTGCCCAGCAAAGGCATTCTGTTTCCTTCTTCGACTGAATTCATTCTGAAATGCATCATGGATTTGTTGAAATTACCCGGTACGATAATATTTACCAATGAGGCATCAATAAATTCATCCGGTGAAACACAGATTCCCATGTTGATAGATAGATCAGTTTCATGAAAAGCCAAACGAAGTGGCCGGTAATCACAGTGACTATTTTCACGATGACAATGCGCACAATTCATGTCGAGGTAAGAACGCAACCTCAAACGAAGTGGTTGTGATTCATCCCTGTAATCAATTGTTGATACGATGGTACCGGGTAGTGTATTTTCCAAATAGCCAATGTCGATCCATTTTTGCAGTTGATTTTGAGAACCACTGGTAAAATTGTAGTCAAAGTTTAGATTTTGAGGCTTAATACCAATTGGTACAGGCTGGTTGTTCGTTTTATGACAGATCAAACATTCAGTTGCAGAAGGAAGGCGATAGTTCGTACTTTTTATTTCTCCATTTTGCATCCAGGAAATAGTTTGATAGCTTCCGTCCATCTGCAAAAAAGCTTCAGTTTGAGCGTCATTCCATACATACTCCGCAAAGATCCAACCGCTTGGTTTTTTAATCATAACACGCGTTTCCATGATTTTAGTATCACCACCAGGTTGTGTGTTGTTGTAGTAAAACGTTTTGATCAAGGCTGCTCCAACGGGAAGATCAATCAAGTCATGATCAGAAACATAAGAACCTTTGGTGCCTGCAGGTAGCCAAACAAAACGCTTCTTCAGTGCGTAATCTGTAAAAAGCGATGTAGCAGGTTCATAGGGAAGTACGCCTGTATTCGGAACTTGCTCCTTCATGTTTCCTGCAAAAAAACGATAATCAGAAAGTTTAGAATAAGGAACAGTTGTTAAATCCACCGAAACTCCTGTTGGCGCAGGTATTGGCGTTGGAGGATCTTCTTTTTTCTTTTTGCACGCGACAATAATGCCGATAGCAATCAGAAAAACAATAAAAAGGACCTTTGAACCCTTAGGTTTCATACATTCGTTTTAGCACCTCCAAGTTAACGATAAAAACGTTACAAAGGATGCATCACGAAGAAGAATTTACAATATTACAAATGCATAAAATCCTTCTTCGCGAGAAGCTCATCTTCGCTTTCACGGAAGTTCGGGTCATCAACACAACAATCGACCGGACAAACAGCTGCACATTGCGGTTCGTCATGGAATCCAACACACTCTGTACACTTATCGTGAACGATGTAGTAAACATCCATATGTACTGGTTCATGTGTGTTATCAGCCATAAGCTCTTCACCATTAAGCGTTGTGATCATTCCTTTCAAAGAGGTACCATCAGAATAGCGCCATTCAGCTCCTCCTTCGTAAATCGCATTGTTTGGGCATTCCGGTTCGCAAGCTCCACAATTAATGCATTCATCTGTGATCATTATCGCCATGACTGTCTGTTTTTTCGATGTGCAAATATACAAACGATCGCTGAAATGTTTTGTTTAGAATTCTCAAAAGTTTTTCATTCAATCACTCAGATAGCTACTTTTGCAATGTGAGTAGAGAAAATTTAATCAAAGGCTTGGATCAACTGGGAAAGTTGATGTGTGCTTTAAGTGAAAATAAGGAATGGACGGATTTTAAATTGGGGGTAACTTTAGAAGAGTATCAGCGGCTTCAAACCTTGATTTTAAAACAGAAACAATTCAATGGCTGGTTTACTGAAGAGAATGTTCGAAATGCACTAGGAGCTTTAGGTAGCCAATTGGATGAAAATAATTTGAACCATTGGGTAGCTAATTACACTAGAACTTCTCAGCCAAAACGTGTTGGAATTGTGATGGCTGGGAACTTACCTCTGGTTGGATTTCACGATCTTTTATGTGTGTTACTTTCAGGACATAAAGCTGTTTGTAAATTGAGTTCAGATGACAAAACACTTATGCCGGCATTAATTAAGCAAATGGAGAGTTGGCTTCCGGAAATTACTGATTTTGTCACTTTTTCACTTGGGCCAATTGGTGAGATAGACGCCATGATTGCAACAGGAAGCGATAATTCTACACGTTATTTCGAACAGTATTTTGGTAAGTATCCGCATATTTTTAGATCTAGTCGCACTTCAGTCGCGGTTATTACAGGTGATGAAACTGAAGAAGAAATGAAAGCACTGGGAACTGATATCTTTCAGTATTTTGGATTAGGTTGTCGAAATGTTTCTCATCTGCTTTTACCGAAGGACTTTGACATGGTTCGATTTTTTGGCGCAATAATACCTTATGGCGAGGTGATTAATCATCACAAATACGCTAATAATTACGATTACAATAGAACTGTTTTTCTGTTGAACAAAGTTCCTGTTCTCGATAATAACTTTGTACTTTTAAGAGAAACAGAGGATCTTTTTTCTCCTTTAGCTGTGATTCATTATCAATACTACAGTTCGAGTTCTCAAATCAGCCAATTTCTGTCAACCAATAAAGATAAAATTCAGGCAATTGTAGGAAGAGGATACGTGCCTTTTGGTCAAGCTCAATGTCCGAAACTTAATGATTATGCTGACGGAGTAGATACAATGGCTTTTCTTTCCTCCATCTAGTTTCCAAATCTACGTAAGTCAGTCGATTCAAAGCGCCATTCAGGAGTGAAGATTGTTCCTTCCATTGCGTCATACCAAGGAGATAACTCTGGATTTAGAGGATTTTTTAAAACATGTGTTTCTTGGGCCGGCATATAACTCTGTGCGAGCAGAAACAGACGTTTACCATTGGCATCAATTGCTACATCCATTACTGTAACAGCATGACCATAAGGATTCCCGGATTGAATGAATACATCACCGGGTTGTATATTCTCAATGGAAATTGTGTTTAGTTCTTTTTTGAGAGAAGCAGTGTTGGCGTAGGAGAAAATATATTTCATGTAGGATCTGAATTTCTGGTAGCTAAGGTCACCACCTGCATATTCAAGAAAATAGCGTGGCTTTCCATCTGATAGGAAATTGAAATGAATGTCCTTGAATCGCTTTTGTTGAAATAGGTATTCTCCCCGTAAACGCATCACAGCGTCAGCACATTGCTGAAGATCAACAGGGTCTATGTCCTGATTAATCACAGCCACATGAACACTTTGATTTGCCTTTAAATTGCCATTGTACAAGGTTACTGGTGCGCCTTGTGGTTTTAATGTAAGTGTACGCAAGTAGAATCCAAATGAACTGGAATCAAGCGGAATTCTATTGAAATTTTCAGGAGTCTTGAATCGGGTTTCAATTGTATTGCCAACGGTAGTAGATGATAAGCTGTCCTCAGTTTGACTTTTTGCATGCTCACTAATCTGAAAGGTGTTTGCCTCAGAGGAATAACATGACGTGAATAGGGGGATGATCGAAAATGAAAGGATGAACTTTAGCATATAAAAATAGTTTAGCAGACAATTCGAACTAAGCAAAAAGTAACAAATCATCTATCAACCGTTCATCAACTATTAATCCAAAACTCTAATGTCCAAGAATAAATACCATCATTCTCGAATAACTCAGATAAGAAACACAGAATAGTTAAACCCTACTTTGTTATTAATCCGATAATCTGTGGACATTGAATTAAAACAAAGACGGTTTTAAAGGGCAATTCTATCTCCAAAATTTCTTAATATTGTTTGACCTCAAAAGATCAATCCATGGAAAGATTACAAATTAGTTCGTTCGAAGAATACAAACAGGTTTATCAAAGAAGTATTGAAGATCCTGAGGGGTTTTGGGAGGATGTAGCCAATCATTTTCAATGGAGAAAAAAATGGGATTCTGTCTTGGAGTGGAATTTTGACGAACCAAAAGTAGAATGGTTCAAAGGCGCAAAACTCAATATTACTGAAAATGCGCTGGATCGTCATTTAGCGACAAGAGCAGATAAGGTTGCGTTGATTTGGGAACCGAACGATCCGAATGATGCTACTGTAAAATTAACCTATAAAGAGCTGTATGAACAAGTTTGCCAGTTCTCGAATGTATTGCGTCAACAAGGCATCAACAAAGGTGATCGGATCTGTTTGTACATGCCAATGATTCCTGAATTATTGATTGCGGTTTTGGCCTGTGCCAGAGTAGGTGCAATACATTCAGTTATTTTCGCCGGATTTTCCGCCGCATCTGTTGCGGATAGAGTAAACGATGCACAAGCAAAAATGATCATCACGTCAGACGGGTTAAAACGCGGCACAAAGCAAATACCTCTTAAACGCGTCATTGATGAGGCTTTAGAATCGTGTAACTCGGTTGGAAAAGTGATTATTCACAATTGCCTAAACTGGTCACCAGAAATGAAATCGGGACGAGATTTATGGTGGCATGAATTGATGGTGAATCAGCCAAAAACATGCATCGCAGAGGAAATGGATGCAGAAGATATGCTATTTATCCTCTATACTTCAGGATCGACAGGGAAACCAAAAGGAGTAGTGCATACCTGTGGTGGATACATGGTTTACACAGCCTATTCATTCCAGAATGTTTATCAGTACAAGGAGAAAGATATTTTTTGGTGCACAGCAGATATCGGTTGGATCACAGGACATTCGTATATCGTTTACGGACCACTGCTGTCCGGAGCAACAACGGTAATGTTTGAAGGAATTCCTACCTATCCTGATGCCGGACGTTTTTGGCAAATCATCGATAAATACGGAGTAAATCAGTTCCTAACTGCTCCAACAGCTATCCGATCCTTGATGGGAGCAGGGGATGAGCATGTTTTGTCCTACAGTCTGGATTCGTTGAAAGTCATTGGATCTGTTGGTGAGCCAATCAATGAAGAAGCGTGGAAGTGGTATCATATCCACGTCGGAAAAGAGAAATGTCCGGTTGCAGACAATTGGTGGCAAACTGAAACGGGCGGAATTATGATCTCTGGTCTTGGAGATATTTCACCAATGAAACCATCTTTTGCCGGATATCCATTACCCGGAATTCAACCTGTTTTACTTGATCAGGAAGGGAAAGAGATTGTTGAAGCAGATGTAGAAGGCTATTTATGTGTGAAATTCCCATGGCCATCGATTTTACGAACAACTTATGGAGATCATGAAAGATGCCGCTTGACTTATTTTTCGCATTACAAGGGCTTCTATTTTACGGGTGACGGTGCAAAACGGGACAAAGAAGGAATGTATCGAATAATCGGTCGGATTGATGATGTAATCAACGTGTCAGGTCATCGTTTTGGAACAGCAGAAATTGAGAATGCCATCAATACCCATAAAGGTGTGATTGAATCAGCTGTTGTTGGCTATCCGCATCCGGTAAAAGGTCAGTCGATTTATGCCTTTGTGATCATAGAAAAGAATGTAGTTGATGTTCAAACCGCTAGAGCAGAAATCGTTGAAGCAGTTGTTGAGGCAATTGGTCGAATCGCCATACCTGAAAAGATTCAATTTGTTTCAGGATTGCCGAAGACCAGATCAGGAAAAATCATGAGGAGAATTCTAAGAAAAGTGGCGGAAGGAGACACAAGCAGTTTAGGCGATACGTCTACATTACTAGATCCGGCTGTAGTAGAGGAGATTGTAAACAATGCTTTATAAAAAATGGTGATGAAAAAGTTGTTGGTAATAGTTTGCGCATCGGCACTCTTGGCTTCATGTGCAAGTGTAAGTGGAGTAGAAGCCGTTGTGGTTAAAGATTGCACTGGAACCTATGTTCGGGTTTCGGAAAAGGATTATTTGGTTTGCAATAAGGAATTGTTGGATCAAAATCAATCGGGAGATACGTTGCGTGTTCGATTTGAAAAAATTAGCCATTGTCCAAGATTAGATACGACCATTGTTTGTATGATGTATCATCAACATGAAGGATTGGTCAAGCTGAAAAAGATTAATAAGTAACTACAAATTAGTTCTAATGACATCAAAGTATCGTGCATAGAATGTTCGAAAACTGCTGAATGCGACTTCGGTCTTTCAATTGTTTCGCTTTTTCGTATCCGTTTTTGTACCAATAAATAGATGTTTCTCGGTCACCGGATCGTTCAGCTGAATCACCCAATTCAAGATACAGGGTTAAATCAAGAGTTGGAAGATCTTTGAAATGCTCCATCAAAATTTGTTCACGATTTTTCATGTCAACAAATTAAATGGGGTAGTGTAAACTTTGTGTAAAGAATAACAGAAGCTTAGGTAAAATTTACTGTGTTCAACACCTTAACTTTTCAAATTAACCAATTTGTTCTTGATCTTTTCCAAATGTTCAATGATATCAAATGTCTCATTTTTGTCAGGACCCACGGGTACTTCATTATCGGTAGATTTAGAACGGAGCGCTTTTTTCGCACCATCCAGGGTGTAACCTTGAATCTTCACGAGATGATAAATCTTGTTAAAATTCCCGATGTCTTTTGGCGTGAAAAGTCGATTGCCTTTTTTGTTTTTCTTAGGTTGGATGATGGAGAATTCTTTTTCCCAAAACCTTATGAGTGAAGCGTTGACCTGAAACATGCCGGCTACTTCACCAATGGTGTAGTAGAGCTTAGTTAATTTATCAGGATCGATTGTCACAACTTTTTCAGTTTGAAATATTCCCGAAAATAGTTATAATTTCGCAACACAATGCAAGTGAATCGGATCATTTTATTCAAACTCCTACTTCTTTTTGTGGCCCTTCCCCTGTTGTCAAGTGCTCAAGAAGAAGAATCGGATACGCTGAAGATTATTGTTGCTGATTCTTTGCCGAAGTTGGATTCAGTCATTTACAAGAATCCCAAACAAGTAGATGACATCATTACATTTGCAAAAAAATTCTTGGGAACACCATATCGTTATGCCGGTTCAACACCTTCCGGATTCGATTGTTCAGGGTTCATTTATTATGTCATGGGAAATTTTGGATTTAGTCTTACCCGAACGAGTTATGGTTTGGCTGAATTTGGACGAACAGTGAAATTGGCTGATATCCGACCGGGAGATCTCATGTTTTTTAAAGGAAGAAATGTCAATTCGACTCAAATTGGTCACGTTGGAATGGTCATAGAAGTTGGACCCGGTGTTATCAAATTTATTCACTCATCGACCTCAAGAGGTGTTGTTATCGATAATTTTTATACTAGTAAATACTACATACCTCGATTCATAAAAGCCAAGAGGTTGGATTATGGAGTAGAGGATTAATCAGCTCTCCGTGACAAGTAAAGAACTTTTTGTTGGAAAAATGGTTGAATGAGTAGCATGGAAGATCAATTGCAATCCGCGGAAATGAATGAACGAAGATATTGGTTGTTCATTTTTCTTTCTGGCATGTTCATTACGAGTGCCGTTACTGCTGAGTTAATCAGCAACAAACTGATTGATATCCCCTTTGAATTCTCATTTTTTGGTATTCAAGTTGGTCCTTTTACAACGATTGTCGGGGTTTTACCATGGCCTATCGTATTCTTGTTGACTGATTTAATGAATGAATTTTATGGAAAAAAAGCTGTGAGAAGGCTTTCATGGATCACAGCCCTTTTAATTGCGTATTGTTTTTTAATTCTTTCGATGGCTATTGAATTGCCTGCTAAGGAAATTGAGGGTTCGACTCTGGCAACAAATGCTGAGTTCGCAAAAGTGTTCGGACAGGCTCAAATGGTGATTGTAGGAAGTATCGCGGCTTTCTTGATCTCACAATTGATCGATGTAATGGTATTTCATTGGCTGAAATCTAAAACAGGCAATCGAATGATTTGGTTGAGAAGTACTGGTAGCACAGTTTTTTCTCAACTTATCGATACATACATTGTACTATACATTGGATTTGTTCTTCCGGGAAATATCAGTTGGTCAGACTTTATGACTATTGCACCAACGAATTATGTACTTAAGTTGATTATTGCTATTTCTCTAACACCACTTATTTACGCCGGTCATTACGGAGTAAAAAAGTTTCTATCGAAGGGTACTGACCTAAGTTAGAGAACTGCGCTTATTTAAATGCCAGATCAAGTAGATGATTGCACTTAGAGCTAAACCTATACCTACGGCGAATGCAGGGAATATGGTATCAGGAGTATTGTCATAAGTCAATAGTGTTGACATAGAGCCCGCCATAATTCCAAATTCCAATGCTATAAACATGGTTCCTGCGCCAACACCTCGACGTTTTTCCGGTGAAAGATCTGCTGTCCACGCAAATAAAGTTGGACTTGAAATCCCTGTTGCAATCCCGAAAACAATTGCGGCAAGGGTATAGCTCGCGATGTCTTTGGATAAGCCGATCATGAACATTGAAACTACGAGGAATGAAGTACCAATGAGTAAGGTTTTTCGACGTCCGATTTTATCAGATAAACGCCCTGTAAGTAAACGTATTACTATTGTTGAAATGACATAAATTCCGAAAAACCAACCTTTATTGTCAATCTCGAGAAAGGAAGACATGTCAGGAGTTAACACGAAGATTATTCCAGATGCTGGAGCAGTCAAAAACATGACCATTGCTGAAGGTGCTACACTAGGCTCAATAACATCTTCCCATTTCACCGCAAGAAAACGGTATTGAAATTTATAACGGACGTGTAAGGTTTCACGAACAAAACTGATCAAAATTCCGGATATCGCTGCTGCTCCTGCGGCGAACATGAACAAGCTATTTACTCCAAATTCGTTTGCAATAACAGATCCAAGCGACTGACCGATGCCTATGCCCAATGAAATAAATGTTCCCCAGATTCCCATAGCTTGTCCGCGACGATCAGCAGGAATAATGTCGGTAATCAATGCCGTGGCGCCTGTCGGTAGGAATCCAGCACTAAAACCATGAAGAAATCGGAGGAGAAGAAATGTTGCAATTCCAATTGAAAGAGGGTAGAGTAATGAGACCAAAAATGTTACGCCCATTCCGATCAGCATGACTCGTTTTCGACCGATGGTATCCGATAATTTACCCGAAAAGGGCCTTGATAATCCCGCTGAAAGTGTGAAAAGCGAAATAATTAATCCTTTGTATTCTGCACCCTCTAATAATGAAATAAAGGTGTTTAGTTCAGGAATTATCAAGTTAAAACTGATCATGAACATGAGCATTGCAAGGCTCATTACCCAAAAGTTCTTACCGTATCCTGAAAACATCGTGCAAAAGTACGCTTAAAATCAAGTTTAACTTCAGATATAAACAATGAATCTTAGAACATTCATTAGAAAATATTGTTTTATTTCGCAGAATAATTAATTCTTGATAGAATGATAAAAGAAGCTACGTTTGGAGCAGGATGTTTTTGGTGTATTGAGGCTTGTTATAAGGACTTGAATGGAGTGTTGGAGGTTTATCCAGGATACGCAGGTGGACATGTGGATCATCCAACATACGAGCAAGTATGTGGGGGAGGTACGGGACACGCTGAAGTCGCAAGGGTTGTTTATGATGACGAGCACGTATCTTTTGATGAATTGTTAGAAGTCTTTTGGTTTGTTCATGATCCCACACAATTGAATCGTCAGGGGAATGACATTGGTACGCAATACCGATCAGCTGTGTTCTATCACGATCAAGAACAAAAGGAGCGCACTGAGCTTTTTAAGAATAAATTAAGCCAAGAGAAAGTTTGGCAGAGCGAGATTGTAACGGAAATCGTCCCACTTACAAATTTTTACAAAGCAGAAGAGTATCACCACAATTACTTTGAATTAAATCCACAGAACATGTACTGTCAGTCGGTGGTTCGTCCAAAAGTCGAGAAGTTTAGAAAAGTATTCTCAGAAAAATTGAAATAAAAAACGGCGATCATTTTGATCGCCGTTTTTTCTATGGTTCTGAATTTAATTACTTGATGGCATCAGCTCTTTTTTTGTATTCCATTGCCTTTTCTGAATTGCCAAGGCTTCTGTTGATTTGGAATAGAATATTCAAGACATCTTTGTCGTTTGGTGACTTTTCGATGTATTTTTCGAGTGGTACAAGAGCTCGCTTATAAGTTGCTTCTGATTCCTCAATCATTTTATTGTAGTTTGGATCTCCAAATTTCAATTGATTAGCCGCTGTTTTTGTTTCGCCCGCCCAAGTTACAAGGTGAGCTCCAAGCTGATAAAGAGCATCAGCATAGTTTGGGTCAATTTCCAAGGCCTTGTTCAATGCGATCTCAGCTTTTTCATACTCTTTCAAGTCGATGTAGATCGTACCGATTGTATAATGCAGTTGTTTGTTCTTCGGATCAGTTGCGATTGCTTCATTCAACGCTGCTTCAGCACCAGCTGCATCACCGGCATCGATATTCACATTCACCAATTCTAATAGTAAATCGCGGTCATTGGGGTACTTTTTTCGTCCTTCTGTAGCGATTGCTTTTGATTTTTCTGCATCACCGCCTCTTCGGTATGCGCTCGAAGCTAAAACATAAGAAGTTGCTCCACGATAACCTGCTCTTGCAAGTTTTTCGTAGCCTTCACCAGCTTTCGTGAATTCATTTGCCTTTTCGTAGCAAATTGATCCATTGAATAGTGATGTTGTATCAACTTGTTTGATCGCATCTGAGAAACGTGCCTGAGTCATGTACAATTCACCCGCTTCTTTGAACATTTGATTTTGATAAAGCATGTTGCTATAACCATCCAAAAGTGCTCTTTTCTGCGCCACAGCATCTTTTATGTCTCGCTGCATTTTACCTGGTGCCTCAAACCCTTTTTTGTAGGCTTCGATTGACACGTCTAATGCATCCTCACCGGCAAGCTTCATAAACGTTGTGTCCATACTTTGCATTCCGGTGATCAAAAACGCTGAATAAATCTCCCCTTTGTAAAAAAGGGTTTTCTGACTCTCCTTGGTGTCCGGATGCTCTGCTGCTAGATCAATAAACCCCTTTGCAGCAATCAGAGCTTTTTTGGCAGTCTCCATATCACCACTTGCCATAGCCATCATGTACTTATTCTTGTATTCTACAGCAGCACTTGTTTCGTTCTGTTTCTGTGCAACAGAATTAAGAGAAACTGCCAATCCGCAAATGATTAGAGCGGATGAAGTAAATCTATTTTTCATGTTTTTGTTCTTTGAGATGAATTTTTTCAATTATTCCACATCGGGCGTTTCAATATCCGTGCCATTGTCGATTCCTTCCTCATTTTCTCCTTCTTCACCTTCTTCCTCGTCACTACGTGGCACACGAGCAATGGCTGCGATTTCAGAGTTTCCTTTTAGATTGATTAAACGAACACCTTGTGCCGCGCGACCCATCGTACGGATCGTGTCAATATGCATACGGATCGTAATTCCCGACTTCGTGATGATCATCAAGTCTTCTTCATCCGTAACATTCAAGATCGAAAGAAGTGGACCAGTTTTATCGGTGATATTTAATGTTTTAACACCTTTACCACCACGGTTTGTAATACGGTAAACCGGTTCCTGATCTTCAGGGTCATTCAAATAAGTACGTTTTCCGTATCCTTTCTCAGAAACAACGAGAATTGTTGAGAAAATATCTTCCACGCAAATCATTCCAACTACAAAGTCGTTTGCTCCGGCTAGGGATACTCCGCGAACACCTGAAGCGTTTCTTCCCATTGGACGAACCGTTTTCTCGTTGAAGCGAATTGCACGACCTGAACTAGTAGCCAATACAATCTCGTTGTTTCCATTTGTCAATTTTGCTTCAAGCAATTCATCTCCTTCACGGATACCAATTGCGTTGATTCCATTTGCACGCGGACGAGAATACGCTTCAAGCGAAGTCTTTTTGATAACTCCTTCACGTGTACACATCACGATGAAGTTGTTTTCAACATATTCCTTATCAGTAAGATCTTGAACTTTAACGTAAGCTTTTACCTTATCATCTTGAGGAATATTGATCAAGTTTTGAATGGCTCTTCCTTTAGAGGTTTTGTTTCCTTCCGGAATTTCATATACGCGCATCCAGAAACATCTTCCTTTTTCTGTGAAGATCAACAAATAGTTATGGTTGGTTGCTACGAACAAGTGCTCAAGGAAGTCCTTGTCACGTGTTGCAGAACCTTTCGATCCCATTCCACCACGATTCTGTACTTTGTATTCATTTAAACTTGTACGCTTGATGTATCCAGCGTGAGAAATAGTAATTACTACTTCTTCATCAGCGATGAGATCCTCCATGCGCATCTCAGTCGCAGAATATTCAATTCTGGAACGACGCTCATCACCATATTTATCACGTACTTCAATCAATTCATTTTTGATGATCTCCATACGACGATCTTCATTCGCAAGAATATCTTTCAAGTCAGCGATCAATTTCATCAAATCGTCAAATTCAGCACGCAATTTATCTTGCTCAAGTCCTGTCAATTGACGCAGACGCATGTCTACAATGGCACGTGTCTGGATTTCTGACAGTCCAAAACGTTCAGCCAAGCGTTCTCTGGCCGCATCCGGACTTGACGAAGATTTGATGATTTCAATTACTTCATCGATGTTGTCAGAAGCGATGATTAATCCTTCAAGGATGTGTGCTCTTTCTTCCGCTTTTCTTAGTTCGAATTTAGTACGGCGTATCACAACTTCATGACGGAAATCGACGAAATTGCTAATCAACGACTTTAAGTTCAACAACTGAGGACGCCCATCAACCAAACAAATATTGTTTACGGAAAAAGATGTCTGAAGTGCCGTGAATTTATACAACTTGTTAAGAACGACATTTGCAATCGCATCGCGTTTAATTTCATAAACGATACGCATACCATTACGGTCGGACTCATCACGTAAATCAGAAATCCCTTCGATCTTTTTGTCATTGACTAATTCAGCAGTCTTTTTAATGAGCTCAGCTTTATTGATTTGGTAGGGAATTTCAGTTACAATGATTTGTTCACGTCCATTGTGCTCTTCGATCTCTGCCTTAGCGCGCATGACAATTCTTCCACGCCCTGTCAACAATGCATCACGAACACCTTCGTATCCGTAGATGATTCCACCTGTTGGGAAATCAGGAGCTTTGACGTATTTCAACAATTCCTCAATTTCGATTTCTTTGTTGTCAACGTAAGCAATAACACCATCAACTACCTCTGTTAAGTTGTGAGGCGCCATGTTTGTTGCCATACCAACAGCAATTCCTGCAGCTCCGTTCACCAATAGGTTAGGGATCTTTGTTGGCATTACTGTAGGCTCTTCTAAACTATCATCAAAGTTTGGTGTGAAATCTACTGTTTCTTTATCCAGATCATCCAGCATTTCTTCAGCAATCTTGCGAAGACGCGCCTCTGTATAACGCATTGCTGCCGGACTATCACCGTCAACCGAACCAAAGTTTCCTTGTCCATCCACTAAAGGATAACGCAAAGACCACGGTTGAGCCATTCTGACCATAGTGTCATATACCGAGCTGTCACCATGTGGGTGGTACTTACCCAATACCTCACCGACGATTCTCGCCGACTTTTTGTATGGTCGATTAGAGAATACCCCTAAATCTTGCATACCATATAATACACGTCTGTGCACGGGTTTGAATCCGTCGCGCACATCAGGAAGTGCACGTGAAACGATCACCGACATTGAATAATCAATGTACGCTGATTTCATTTCGTCCTCAATGTTAATCTGGATTATTTTCTCTCCATCTGCCATTTTGTCCAAAAATTAAAGTTTAGCACACTTATTGGGTGTGCGAAAAGCAAGTTTCGAAATTAGCTATTTTTCGCGTTTTAGAAGGGGTGATTTATTAGAGAATTACTAACAAAAATCTGTGGAAAATCGAACTTTTTCGACACTTATCAACATTTTTTTCGTTTTACTTTTGAATGAGGCGAGAAATGTGCATTTTTAACGAGTTAAATCGCAATGTAATGGAGGCGAAATTTTCACCACGTGTAAAAGATGTGATCAGTTTTAGTAGGGAAGAGGCCTTGCGTCTTGGTAACGACTTCATTGGAGTCGAACATTTACTACTGGGGTTGATCAGAGAAGGAGAGGGAACTGGTATCCGCATCCTGAAAGAGTTTAATCTTGATTTGAAGCATATCAGACAGGAAATAGAGCAAAGTTTGGCAAAGTCAGCAAAGACAATTCATCAGTCGTCACCAAATATACCATTGGTGAAACAGGCTGAGAAGGTTTTGAAAACTACCTACTTGGAAGCTAAATTATACAAGAGTCCAATTATTGGGACGGAGCATTTATTACTTTCCATACTAAAGGATGAAAATAGCTTTGCTTGTCAGGTGCTTAACAAATATGGAGTTATATACGAAAACGCTAAAGACGAATTAGAAGCAATGATTGAAGAAAACACTACTCCACGGGCTGAGTTTCCTGGTGGACAAGAAGAAGATGGTGGAGAGCAATTCTCACCTCAACGCAAACCGGCTGATCCTAAATCAAAAACACCTGTTTTGGATAATTTTGGTCGCGACCTTACAAAAATGGCTGAAGTTGGAAAATTGGATCCTATTGTTGGTCGTGAGAAGGAAATTGAGCGTGTTAGCCAGATCTTATCAAGAAGAAAAAAGAACAATCCAATTTTAATAGGTGAACCCGGAGTCGGGAAAAGTGCGATCGCTGAAGGACTGGCGTTGAGAATTGTACAACGTAAAGTATCGCGTGTACTTTTTAACAAGCGAATCATTTCACTAGACCTAGCTTCATTAGTTGCTGGTACAAAATACCGTGGACAGTTCGAAGAACGCATGAAGGCGGTGATGCAGGAGATCGAAAAGAATCCTGATGTGATTTTGTTCATCGATGAGATTCACACGATCATTGGTGCTGGAGGAGCAAGCGGATCATTGGATGCCTCAAATATGTTCAAACCTGCTTTAGCCAGAGGGGAGATGCAGGTTATTGGTGCAACCACTCTTGATGAATACCGCCAGTATATTGAAAAAGATGGTGCTTTAGAGCGTCGCTTTCAAAAAGTAATCGTTGAACCAACAACGATTGAGGAAACAATTCAGATTTTGAACAATATTAAGGAACGTTATGAAGAACATCACTCGGTGTCCTATACTCAGGAAGCAGTTGCTGCTTGTGTGAAATTGACCGAGCGCTATATTACTGATCGTCATTTGCCGGATAAGGCGATTGATGCTTTGGATGAAGTGGGATCACGAGTGCATTTGACGAATATCAATGTTCCTCAGGAAATCTTGGATATTGAAGCACAGATCGAAAGTCTGAAGGATCAAAAAAATGAAGTAATTAAGTCGCAACAATATGAGAAAGCAGCAGAATTACGTGACAATGAGCGTAAATTGCAAGATCAGCTTGAAGTTGCTAAAAAGAAATGGGAAGAAGAATCGAAGAGCAATCGTGTGATGGTGACGGAAGATCATGTCGCAGAGGTTGTTTCAATGATGTGTGGAATTCCTGTGACGCGTGTGTCTCAATCTGAAATGGGTAAATTGGCCAATATGGCCGAGGAACTTAAAGGTAAGGTAATTGGTCAGGACGATGCGGTGAGTAAAGTGGTTAAAGCAATTCAACGCAATCGCGCCGGGCTAAAAGATCCAAACAAGCCGATTGGATCGTTCTTCTTCTTAGGGCCAACAGGAGTTGGTAAGACTCAGTTGGCGAAGGTACTTGCTAAATATTTGTTCGACTCAGAAGATTCTTTGGTACGCATCGATATGTCAGAGTACATGGAGAAATTCTCAATTTCGAGATTGGTAGGAGCACCTCCGGGATACGTAGGTTACGAAGAAGGAGGTCAGCTTACCGAGAAAGTGAGAAGAAAGCCATATTCAATTATCTTATTGGATGAGATCGAGAAAGCACATCCAGATGTATTCAACCTGTTGCTTCAGGTATTGGATGATGGTCATATGACAGATGGATTGGGAAGAAAAATTGATTTTAAGAATACCATTTTAATCATGACCTCTAATATCGGAGCGCGTCAATTGGCAGATTTCGGAACCGGAGTTGGATTTGGAACTAAAGCAAAAGAAGAGGCACGTGATGAAAACGCTAAAACGGTTATTCAAAATGCATTGCGTAAGGCTTTTTCTCCGGAATTCTTAAATCGTATTGATGACATGATTTTGTTCAGATCGCTTAATCGTGAAGACATTCATAAGATCATTGATCTTGAATTGAATAAGCTTTACGGTCGTTTGAATAATTTAGGTTATTTAATTGAAATCACGCCATCAGCCAAGGATTTCATCGTTGACAAAGGATATGACGAGAAGTTTGGTGCACGTCCACTTAAAAGAGCAATTCAGAAATTCATTGAGGATCCTCTTGCTGAGGAGATCATCAAATCGAATTTACATGAGGGAGATAAGATCAAAATTGATTTTAAAGAAGGGTCTGAAGAATTGGTTGTTTCAATCGATAAGGGAAAGGCGAAAGCAAAGTCGAAAGAATAAAAAGTGATAAACAATAAAAAAAATCCGCCATGATCATGGCGGATTTTTTGTTTGATAGAGGTACTTTACTTTATTTCCTCTTCTTCTTTAACCGGCTTACGGAAAACGATCTTTCCATCAAATACATCCATTACTACCGTTTTCTCTCTGTCGATGGTACCGCCAAGAAGTGCTTTGGAAAGTTCATTGAGAACTTGCTTTTGAATAACGCGTTTTACAGGTCGAGCTCCAAAGAACGGATCGTATCCTGCTTCGGCGATCCAGTCGAAAGCTTCTTTTGTAATGTGCAAACTGATGTCTTTTTCTTGAAGTTGTTTTTTTAGACGGTTCAATTGAAGAGTGACAATTTCTTCGACATTCTTTTGGGTCAACGGCAAGAAAAGTACCGTTTCGTCAATTCTATTCAAAAATTCAGGTCGAATTGTTTGTCTGAGTAATTCAAGGACTTCAAATTTTGCTTTTTCTGCAGCTCTTCCAAATTCAGAAGGTTTGATATTGTCAAATTTCTCATGAATGATATGGGAGCCTAGATTGGAGGTCATGATAATAATCGTGTTTTTAAAGTTTACAACTCGACCTTTGTTATCTGTTAGTCGACCATCGTCAAGTACTTGTAAAAGTACATTGAAAACATCAGGATGTGCTTTTTCAATCTCGTCAAGCAAAATGATGGAATAGGGTCTGCGTCTAACAGCTTCTGTCAATTGTCCACCCTCATCATAACCTACGTATCCCGGAGGTGCCCCCACAAGTCGACTGACAGAGTGTTTTTCTTGGTATTCACTCATGTCAATACGTGTCATTGCGTTTTCATCGTTGAAAAGGAATTCAGATAATGCTTTAGCTAATTCTGTTTTACCGACACCGGTTGTTCCGAGGAAAATGAATGACCCAATTGGACGTTTTGCATCTTGAAGTCCTGCTCTTGATCTTCTAACGGCATCTGAAATCGCTTCGATAGCTTCATCCTGACCAATGACTCTTTTTCTCAATTCATCTTCCAGTCGCAATAATTTGGAGACTTCACTTTCGATCATTTTGGATACCGGAATTCCGGTCCATTTGGAAACAACATCGGCAATTTCTTCAGTGTCGACCTCTTCCTTGATCATTTTTGATTTGGCTTGCATTTCTGCAAGTTGAACTTTCAGTGCTTCCAGTTTCTCTTCCGCCTCTTTGATTCTTCCATAACGAATTTCAGCCACCTTGCCATAATCCCCGCTTCTTTCAGCTTGATCAGCTTCAAATTTGAAGTTCTCAATAGCTTCTTTTAATTTCTGAATACTATCGACCACATCTCTTTCTGCTTGCCATTTTGCTTTAAATGCATCGCGCTGTTCAGTCAGATTGGATAACTCTTTCTCAATATTTGCCAGCTTTTTCTGGTCATTTTCCCTTTTGATGGCTTCTTTTTCGATCTCGAACTGCATGATCTTGCGCTCAATCTCATCCAATTCTTCAGGTTTTGAATTGATCTCCATGCGCAATTTTGAAGCGGCTTCATCGATGAGGTCAATCGCTTTATCCGGCAAATGACGATCGGTGATGTAACGCTGAGAAAGTTCCACTGCGGAAATAATGGCAGCATCTTTAATCAATACTTTATGGTGATTCTCATATTTCTCTTTGATACCACGTAGAATTGAGATGGCATCTTCCGTACTTGGTTCATCTACTAAAACAGTTTGGAAACGTCTAACCAACGCCTTGTCCTTCTCGAAGTATTTCTGGTATTCATTTAAAGTAGTGGCTCCAACAGCGCGAAGTTCTCCGCGTGCCAGAGCAGGCTTAAGTATGTTTGCAGCATCCATTGCGCCTTCTCCTCCTCCGGCACCCACAAGTGTGTGGATTTCATCAATGAACAGTATGATTTCACCTTCGGCATTGATCACTTCTTTGATAACAGCTTTGAGTCGCTCTTCAAATTCACCTTTGTACTTTGCTCCGGCAACTAGAGCACCCATATCCAGTGAGTATACGACTTTTGTTTTTAGATTTTCAGGTACATCGCCGTCAACGATTCGATGGGCAAGTCCCTCCGCAATAGCTGTTTTACCAACACCGGGTTCTCCAATCAAGATCGGATTGTTTTTAGTTCTTCGTGTTAATATTTGCAGAACGCGTCGGATCTCTTCATCTCTGCCAATTACAGGATCCAATTTTCCTGCTTTTGCCAGTTCGTTCAGATTCTTTGCATATTTCTCGAGTGATTTATATGTTCCTTCCTGGCTGTTGGAAGTAACTTTCTCTCCATTTCTTAGTTCCATGATCGCTTGTTTAAGTTGAGGTTTAGAAAGTTTGTTGTCTTTTAAAAGGTTTCCGATTGTATCCCCAGCATCGATAAGGGAATAAAGAAGAAGCTCTACCGCTACGTAATCATCTCCGAAGTTTTTAAGTTCACTTATGGCGTAGTTTAAAACTTTGTGTGCATTTTGGGAGAGGTAAACATTACCACCCTCAACCTTTGGGTAGGTTTGAATGATTCTATCCAAGGTGCTGGTTAATATATTTTGATCAACTCCGACTTTTTTGAGTAAGTAAGTAATAACATCCTGATCAGTACTCAAAACGCCTTTTAGTAAATGCCCGGTTTCAATGGCTTGGTGTCCATTTGATTCTGCGAGTTGTTGCGCTTGCTGAATGGCTTCCTGGCTTTTAATTGTGAATTTATTGATGTCCATGATTTCATTTTTAGAACAATTCGGACGCGTCAAATTATTAACCAAGCTGTTGATAGTGTTTATTTTGAGACGAATTGTCAGCTTGATTTTGGGTTGAATGTCAAATTGACTGTTTTCGAGAGAATTAAACACTTATTAACATGAAAAATTGACGTTATTAACAAAAAAGTGTAACCCTTGATCGAAACTGGCGTAACAGGACCTTGCAAACAAACATCGACATGAAGCAATTAATCATTTTACCTATTTTACTGATCTCATTTGGAGTGTATTCCAATTCAGAGAAGCAGCTTTCGAAGAAAGAGTATGTAGAGAAGTGGCGAACAACTGCAGTTCAGCAAATGATTCAATTTAAAATTCCTGCGAGCATTACTCTAGCTCAAGCGATTTTAGAGTCGGGTAGTGGGAATTCTGAATTGGCGAAAAAAGGGAATAATCACTTCGGTATTAAATGTCATGATTGGACAGGTGCAACGATGTTTTTAGATGATGACCAGAAAGGAGAGTGTTTCAGAGTCTATTCCAGTGCTGATGAATCGTATGTTGATCACAGTGAGTTTTTAGTTAATAAAAAGCGATATCAGAATTTGTTTAATCTGGAGATGACGGATTATGAAGGTTGGGCAAAAGGGTTGAAAGAAGCTGGTTATGCGACAAATCCAAAGTATGCTCAATTGCTGATCGATTTGATTAAGGATTTGAAATTAGATGAATTGGACAAGCTTGGAATCCAAAATAATCTTGCAGCGCCAGCTATTAGCTCAACTCAAAATTCAACACAAGAGCAACGTCAGGTGCGGATTCACGATAATAAAGTGAAGTATATTGTAGCAAAACAAGGGGATACATATTATCGAATTTCAAAGGAATTTGGTGTGGCCCTGTGGCAGTTGTATAAATACAATGATTTCGGACCTAAAAAGGATGTGCTTGAAGAGGGAGATATCGTTTACATCCAGCCTAAAAGACACCGTTCGAAAAGAAAGAGCATTATACTAAGTGAATCTATGACTGTTAATGAATTGGCTCAGATTGAGGCGATTTACAGTACATCGATCATGCGTAAAAACGACATTAATTCTCCTGATCGCGTATTGCAGAAAGGGGAGAAGATTATCCTTCGTTAGTGGATTGTTTCCGCCGGGTGACCGGTATACGAGGTTTTTTAGTTTGTTGTTGTTTGTTTGAAAACCCTGACTCTGGTCAGGGTTTTCTGTTTTTTTGTTTATTTGTATTTTAGGAATACAAGAATAAGATGTTATTTAATCCTTTTAGTAGGAGGGTTAAAAGTTTGATTCAGAAGTAAAACTCTAATTTTACATTGAACCTTAAGTGCCAAATTTAATTTTTGATTCATTGAACTATGAAGCCCTCTACTGAATTGTACAAATTGATCAAGTCGCTTTCGAAGTCTGAAAAGCGATTCTTTAAATTGTCTTCTTCTCTTCAGTCAGGTGAAAAGAATTATTTAAAGATTTTTGATTTTATCGAATCGCAGTCAAGGTATGATGAAGAAGCGCTTAAAGATGCGTTTAAGAAGGAAACATTCATCAAGCATTTACCATCGGAGAAAAATCATCTTTATAAATTGATTCTGAAATCTTTACGATCGTATTACAGTGAGCAGTCTGTTTCAAGTATTCTTAAGCAGGAGATCAAGAATGTCGAAATACTGTATAACAAAGCTCTATACCGGGAATGTGAAAAATTTGTTTCTCGTGCAAAAGAAGTGGCTAGGGATCATGAGAAATTCTATTATTGGTTTGAATTGTTGTCATGGGAAAAGAAATTGCTGGAAGAGGCTTATGAATCTGGTGAATTTACAAGGGATTTAGATGAGCTGGTAAAAGAGGAAGAAATGGTGATTGCCAAGCTTCGAAATTTAGCTGAATATCAGGTGATTTATTCGAAGATCAACTTAGTTTTCAGAAGCGGTGGGTTTACAAGAAATGATGCTGAAAGGGAAGTTGTTGACACTATTTCGGATTATCACTTGATAAAAGGTAAGAATACGGCCTTATCTACACGAGCATCATCTATGTGTTATTACATCAAAGGACTTTGTGCTGCAACGAATAGAAATTACGAAGAAAGCTATCAGTTTTTTAATCGTACTCGAGAAATATTGGATAACAATCCGAAAATAAAAATGGATTCGGGACAACGTTATGTAATGACCTTGTCCCATTTATTACGATGTTACATTGATGGGAAGAATTTTGATAAAGCTCAGCAACTTATTTTGGACCTGCGTTCATTGGAAGGGTCCAAAGGCTTTAATTCAACTGATATAACCGTTCGTATTTTTACAGGAACTTCAAATCTTGAATTGGCTCTTTTGCACGAAATGGGAGAATATGCAAAAAGTGTTGAGATAATTCCAGCCATTGAGCGAATGCAGGATGAGTTTGGTGAGAAGGTTTCAAAAGAACAGGAGATATTGTTGACCTACAATAAAGCCGTAAGTTATTTTGGAGTAGGGGACTATAAAAGAGCTCTTCAATACATCAATTTGGTATTGAACGATAACGAACAAAATCTGAGGCAAGATATTTACAGCTTTGCACGTATTTTCAATTTAGTGGTGCATTATGAGTTGGAAAACTTTGACTTTTTAGAGTATGTTATCAAATCCACAAATCGTTATTTCAGTAAACAAGAACGAAATTTTGAAATCGAGTCCTTGTGTATACGTTACATCCGTAAGCTGGCAAAAACAATGAGTCTATTGGAGCGACAAACCGAGTTACAACAGATGCGAGAAGAGTTGGATGAGTTGTTGAAAGATAGAAATGAACGAGTGGTTTTGGAATATTTTAATATTTCAGCATGGGTAGATAGTAAGTTGCAGCGTATTTCAATGTCTGAAGCCGTAAAAAACAAACTAGTAACCGACGATACACTAAAAAAGTAAAGCAAGACTGAGTACAACTTGATTTGCTACCGTATTAATTGATGTAACACTTTGACTGAAGGCATAGTAGTTTCTACTTCCCATTCGATTCCGATAAGCGACATCCATTTGTAACTGCTTTGTTTTCATTCCCAGACCGCAGGAAAGAATTAGGTCGCCTTTGTTTTCCGCCATTATTTCTTCCTTAAAGGCTCTTCCATAGTAGGCCATTCCTCCACGAAGATAGATAGAAGACATGAGGACTATTTCACCTCCCACACGTATGTTTAATGTTGGTTTAAACACTTCTTTCGCATAGTCATTTTCAGCTTGGTAAGAATAGGGGGTGTACGCAGCATCTCTGGTTGAGCGAAATTTTGCCATACGATAATCCATGGCCTCTATATCAATGTTTAAGCAACCTCTTGTTCCAAAAATATACGCTAATGAACCAATGAGTCTGTATGGATTTCGGATTTTGTATTGATAATCTCCTGTTGGAATCAAGGTGGGGTGCAAGGTTGAAGTAGAGTCTGCAAAATGAGTACTCATATTGGTTGTCCATTGATCACGCAACTCGGTGAACGTCGGAGTGTGAATAGCAAGACCCAAACGAAATGCCTCAGAGACAAGGTATATAGCGCCAATTTTTATGTTTGTACCCCATCCACTGGTGTTCAGTTTGTAGGAGTAATCGAAACCTCTCAATGAAGTTCCAGTGGTATCAGTTAGGGTTTCATTGTGAAATATCTCTTCTTCATATTTATGATGCCGAAAGCCGATGTTCGCTCCGAAATAGAGTTTATTGATGTAATTGGCGCTATAAGACAAAAAGACTTCTGTTTGTCCGCCTTTATTTTCAATTGTTCTTTTGTGGTGAACATCTCCTTCATTCAAAAGAGAGTAATAAGACATGGTTCCAGGGTCATAATTAATTGCCCAGGTTTCATACGCCATGAACGTGCTGAATGGAAAATAAGAATTCAAATAATAGGGCTCATAGCCGTATGCTTGACTAACAAATTCATCGAGTAATGAAGCATATTGCTGTCCTTCGTAGCTTACTTTACTTCTAAAGTTTTCAATGCGATTCATGCCTAATCCCCATTGCTTATACTGTATTCCTTTACCATTTGCTGAAGCATCTTCAGTGATAACCAATGCGAAATTGGAAATACCACCGATGGAATTATTCGCTGTTGAAGTGGATTGGTTGAATTCACTATCATTCTTTACACTTCCTCCATAGAAACTCATTCCTACTGTTGAACTGGAGTAACGACCGTAGCCTGCAGGATTAATTTGTGAGCTACTTAGATCAGCGCCTAATGCACCAAACGATCCGCCCATTGCTTCAAAACGGGCACCACCATTATAGGTTGTACGGGAGAAGCGGTAAAGATCGGTTTCGTTTTGAGCAAAAAGTGTAAAAAGTAAAAAATTCGTACAAATAAGAAGCTGAACTGTTTTTCCCATAGACTTAGTTTCTTCTTCCTCCGCCAGAAGCTGGAGCACCACCTGAACGACCTCCTCCTATATTTCCTCCACTACCAGTTCCTGAAGGTCGGTTGTTGTTTATTCTAGTACCAGGATTCTCCATGCGTGATGGTGAATTGTTATTTCTACCCGGTGAAGTAGAATTATTTAATCCAGGTCTGCCTGGTGAATTGACTGCAGGTGTGCCCGAAGGACGAATGTTTCTGTCTGTTGTTGGTGTTAATCTGTTTTGACGCACACTTTGAACGGTAACCGGTGCATTGGGTTTTACAGTGCTTGTTTCGCGTATAGATTGACCAACATTAGTTGTGTTGTCAATGCGTTTTTGACGGATGTTACCGGAAGCGTTCTGGGAATAGCCAGTATTGTTTGGACTTTGAACAGATTTAACTACCGCCGTTCCTGAAGATCGGCCACCCGGATTTCCAATACCACTCAAACTTCCTCGAGGACCTGAATGGTGGTTAAAGTAAACGGTTGGGTTGCTAACTCCAAAGTGATTCATATTCCACGCATTGTTGTTCCAACCCGGACCATACCATGGAGAATATCCATAGAAATTAGTGTAGCCATAAAACCATGGATCGTATGCCATCGGCATAAATCCATAAGGATATGGACATCCAAAAGGATCAACCATGTAAATAGGATTGATGCCACCGTACATGTATGGAGAATAATAAGGAGTACCAAAATAAACTGACGATCCAAAACCTGGACGGTAACACATGTTGTTGAAGCCCATTCCCATGTGCCAGAATCTGGAACGCTGATGATGTCTCAACATGTCATCGTGGTAAAAATTTGACGATACAGAACGATTGTCCCTCTGTTTGCGGTATGAAGCATAGGTAGTCTCATCACTCGTTGATTCTCCAACACCAATTGTACTGTTTCTCATGACATAAACGTCATCATCAACCATGAACTTAGGTGAATAACAGGACTGTACTAAAAAAGCTGTCAGTACAAGCGATGAGTAACGAACTACAAACTTCTTCATAGAGCTAGTTTTTGTATAGCTTAAAGATATGCTTTAATTTCTAACTTTGCAAAGCATTACTTTCAATAGTTAACATTTATTATGAGTCAAAAACACACGACAAGAGCAGAAGATTATTCGAAATGGTATAATGATTTGGTGTATAGGGCTGATCTCGCTGAACATTCAGATGTACGGGGTTGTATGGTGATCAAACCTTATGGATATGCCATTTGGGAGAAGATGAAGGAGATTCTCGACGCAAAGTTTAAGGAAACCGGACACTCAAATGCGTACTTTCCTTTGTTTATCCCTAAGTCGTACTTAAGTAAGGAGGCAAGTCACGTCGATGGTTTTGCGAAAGAATGTGCCGTAGTAACACATTACCGATTGAAGAATGCGGAAGATGGTAGTGGAATCATTGTTGACCCTGCGGCAAAACTCGAAGAGGAGTTAATTGTGCGTCCAACTTCGGAAACGATCATTTGGAATTCGTACAAGAATTGGATCCAGTCTTATAGAGATTTACCGATCTTAATTAATCAGTGGGCGAATGTGGTTCGTTGGGAAATGCGAACGCGATTGTTTTTGAGGACTGCAGAGTTTTTGTGGCAAGAAGGGCATACAGCACATGCTACAAAACAAGAAGCGATTGAGGAGGCTGAACAAATGCTTCGTGTTTACGCTGACTTTGCTGAGAGCTACATGGCGATGCCTGTAATCATGGGGAGGAAAACAGCTTCTGAGCGATTTGCTGGTGCAGAGGATACGCTATGTATAGAATCAATGATGCAAGATGGTAAGGCTTTGCAGGCTGGCACATCTCATTTCCTTGGACAAAATTTTGCCAAAGCATTTGAGGTGAAATATGCCGATAAAGAAGGGAAGTTGGAATATGTATGGGCAACATCTTGGGGGGTTTCAACGCGCTTAATGGGGGCGTTGATTATGACGCATTCTGATGATGAAGGTTTGGTTTTGCCTCCTGCTTTAGCACCGATTCAAGTTGTAGCAGTACCGATTTACCGCACAGAAGAAGAGTTGCAGGCTATTACAGAGAAAATGAATGAGCTTGCGGCAAAATTGAAATCAAAAGGGGTTTCATTCAAGTTTGATGACGATGATAACCGTCGTCCGGGATGGAAGTTTGCAGAGTACGAGTCAAAAGGAGTCCCGGTGCGCATCGCAATGGGTCCGAGAGATTTGGAAAATGGCAAGGCGGAAGTCGCTCGACGCGATACAAAGGCAAAGGAGATAGTAGATTTTGAAGGAATTGAAAATTTCATTGAATCATTATTGGCTGATATCCAAGCAAATCTTTTGAAGAAGGCAAAAGACTTTAGAACAGAGAAAACAGTAAAAGTTGATTCATACGAAGAGTTCAAAGCGCAGATTGATGGTGGAGGATTTTTTCTCGCACATTGGGATGGAACAGCTGAAACGGAATCGAAAATCAAAGAAGAAACTCAAGCTACCATTCGTTGTATTCCTTTCGATCAGGAACAAGAGGCGGGATTGTGCATGGTAACCGGTAAGCCATCTGTTGGGAGAGTGATTTTTGCCAAAGCATATTAGAAAGAATGAAATTAGACGATAATAGAAAGTTGATCCTTGATCTTCTTGAGAACAAGGCGGCTTTAAAACAGAATATTGCCGCTGATGCGGTTGCGATTTTTGCTTCCCTGAAAAAAGCAATTCAAGAGGAAGTAGATACGTTGAAAAAACATGTAAAAGACGATCGAATTCGTTTGTATTGCAAGGAGATTGGTGAATTTGAAAAACATGTTTACATTGGCAGTGATGTCTTGGTTTTTCACCAACATAATAATGTGTTTCGGATGCCGGATGAAAATCCGCTCTGGGGTACTTCTTATTTTCAAGAAGATGATAACCGTGGTTTTTTTGGCGTGCTGTATATCTATAACTTTCTCGCACAGTCGTTCATCCAAAATCGCGCTCAAGATAGGGGGTATTTAATAGGACGTATCTTTTTTAATAAAGATGGCCATTTTATGATAGAGGGAAAGGGTCAGCTCGGATATTTGTTTCGTGACATCGAAAATATGCAATTAACAAAAGAAGCGATAAAATTAGTCGTTCAGATGTCTTTTGTTTTTGCGATTGAATTTGATATGTTAGTCCCTCCATATGAGTATGTTGCGGAAATGACGGTGGGAGAGGCGCAAGTTATTTCGAATAACTTGCAAATGCAAACTGGTAAACGACTAGGTTTCAAAATGAAGTCAGATGACAATGAAATATTTTAAAAAAAACCTGTCAGAGGTTTGCTATTAAAGAATTTCACTATATATTTGCACTCCCAAATTCAGCGGGAAATTGAAATTTAGGCCCATTCGTCTAGTGGTCAGGACGCCAGGTTTTCATCCTGGAAACAGGAGTTCGATTCTCCTATGGGCTGCATTGTATTAAGAACTTAATAAACTAAAGAAAGAATGGCGAATCATAAGTCAGCTCAAAAGAGAATCCGCTCAAACGACGCAAAAAGATTGCGTAATAAGTATCAACATAAAACAACGCGTAACGCTGTTCGTAAATTGCGTGCAACTTCTGATAAGAAGGAAGCTACGGCTTTATTGCCACGTGTAGTTGCTATGTTGGATAAACTAGCGAAGCGTAATATCATTCATAAGAACAAAGCAGCAAATTTGAAGTCTGGACTTCAAGTTGCAGTAAATAAGCTGTAATATTTGCTGAAATGATACGTTAGAAGGGGCTGTTGCCCCTTTTTTTATACCTTTAGATCGCTCATGAAGTACGGTCTCATCCTAATACTTTTTACTGTCATTGCGCCGGCTTGCGCTCAATGGACT
Organism: Crocinitomicaceae bacterium; assembly: GCA_036825545.1. GTDB lineage: Bacteria > Bacteroidota > Bacteroidia > Flavobacteriales_D > Crocinitomicaceae > M0103. Next base: position 84,725 of record DAISYB010000012.1, read on the forward strand.
CCTTCTATATCATCTTTTGATACGGTCATGATCGATCACAGAACAGGGGGAAAACTCGATTCACTTGATCTCCTGTTTCGTAGTCTTCAAACTTCCCCGATAAGTAATGCCGATTATTCGAATGGAATAATTCCGGTTAATTTTTTGATCAAAAATCAAAATGGTTTGTTTGCTTCTTCTTCTGATTGGGGGACTGGGGTAATGCGCTATAGTGGACTTCCTCACATAGGTTTTGCATACGGATTTGGTGCAGCTGGAATTCAAACCGCCAAATTGCAGTATGAGCAAGTGTTTGCTAAAAAGATACTTGTCAATTTAGATTATTTGAATGACAGAGCTAATGGTCTGATGAGAAATAGTACACACAGATTCAGTGATGCCCGTTTGTCGATTATTAATCGTTCTTCTCGGTATACATTTAAATTTGTTGGAGAAGATCGGTTGATGGAGAGAGGGTTAAATGGCGGATTACAAGAGCCATATAATGTTGTTGATTTTCCGCTCATATTTCAACCGATTCGCAAGATAGACGCATCTGAAAAAGTCCGTTTGTCACACTTGAAATTGAACAATTATTTCGACTTTTTAAAGAGTGATTCAATTCGATCAATGGGAATTTCTTCTGAGCATACACTTCATGTTCAACGCCGCATTTTTTCGGAGAATGGAAATTTAGTGGATCACTACTCTGAAATTTATATCGATACATTCTCTACAAGAGATTCCTACCAATTGTCATCAACCTCACATGAAGCCGGATTGTACTACAAATCAAGTAACCTGTTTGCTACTTTTTTAGCATCAGGTCGCTATTGGAAATATTACAATCAAACGAATCAATTAGACACAACAGAATTTGGTTTACACGATATGATTCATTTTGGCAAAGGGAAACTGAAAATTTCTCATGAGGGACGACTTAATTTGATAGGAGCAGGTAGGGAATGGGAATCGAGATTGGTTGGCGAGTTTGCCAACCATAAGATTGAATGGACAGGAACATTGGATTTAGAGTCAAAGTGGCCAGTTGTTTTTTTACGTTCGTATCACGCGAATAATTTTATGTATGATTTGCCTGTTTATGAGAGACAGTTTAGGTCAAGTTTATCCAACAGTTTGAGTGTTTTATTGGGTGGATTTCCTGTTAAGCTTTTTCATGAAAGTATTTTGTTGAAGGATAATTATTTTTGGAATGGTTCGAATTGGCAGAATGATTTGTATCCGATCATTTCTTTCCATTCCATTTCACTTGGTTCTGAATTCAATTTCAAAAGTTTAAATTTCCATCCTAAATATACCTTTACGATTTCTGACTCTCCGGTGAAATTTCGTCCAGATCATATTGCACAATCGCGAATTTTTCTGAAGGGTGGCTTGTTTAAAGGAAAGAAACCGTTGGCCTATATTGGTGCGGATGTGATCTGGCAAAGTGAATTTGGCGTTTTAGATCTCGTTCCTGCAATCGGAACATATGCTTTGAATGCGGCTCTACCGCTGCAAAAATCCTATTTGAATGTACATGCTTTCGCAGGTTTTCAAATTGATGAATTTAGATTTTATGTTCGTTTTGAAAATATTGGTTATTTCTGGAATGATAGGGAAATACAAATTGTGAATGGCTATACAATTCCGTCTGGAATGCTGAGACTAGGTCTAACCTGGGATTTTTTCAATTAATAAGTATCTATATAAAAAAGGAAAGGAGCAAGGACATTGTCCTCACTCCTCTTAACCTAACCTACCTTTTACAACTAAACCTAGCCAAAAATAGGCAAACGAAGCGAAAAAATCAAAAATGATCGACGTTAATATTCTATTATTGTGTACTTTTTTTCAACACTTATTAACAAAAAAGAGCATATTAGTTTAAACAAGGCATGTGAATGTCATATATCTCCGATGGTTGAATTGATCTAAAAAGGGTTGTGGAAGTGGTTCGAAATAATGATGTTTTTTATTTTGAATTATTGGAATGTTGAATTTTTCAAAGAATAAAATTTAAATCAGCAACTGAATTTATTCAAAACTGAAGTCAACACTTTATTTATCTTTACCGAAAATTTTTAAATATGAAATTATTACAAGATAAGGTGGTGCTAATCACCGGAGCATCTAGAGGTATCGGTAAGGCTATTGCAGAAGCTTGTGTCGCTCACGGCGCAAAAGTAGCCTTTACTTACTTGTCATCTGAAGAGAAGGCCAAGGCACTTGAACAGGAATTGTCTGCGAATGGTGGAGTTGTTAAAGGTTTTCGTTCAGATGCGGCAAAATACGATGATGCACAGAAGTTGGTGGAAGACGTTGTTAACGAATTCGGAACAATTGATGTCTTGGTGAATAATGCCGGTATAACAAGAGATACGCTCCTTATGCGCATGACGGAGGAGCAGTGGGATGAAGTGATCAATACAAATTTAAAATCTGCTTTCAATTTAACGAAAGCAGTGCAGCGTCCAATGTTAAAGGCTAGGAGCGGATCGATCATTAATATGTCTTCTGTAGTAGGTGTGAGCGGTAATGCAGGACAATCGAATTATGCCGCTTCAAAGGCCGGATTGATTGGTTTTACAAAGTCTGTAGCACAAGAATTGGGATCGCGAAATATTCGTTGTAATGCGATTGCACCCGGATTTATCGAGACTGAGATGACAGAGGTGTTGGATCAGAAGGTTGTTCAAGAGTGGCGTGATTCAATTCCGTTAAAGAGAGGTGGGGCGCCGATTGATGTTGCAAATGCTACAGTGTTCTTAGCATCAGATATGTCAGCATACGTTACAGGACAAACATTACACGTTTGCGGTGGAATGTTGATGTAATAAAAATCTTTGAAACATTATGGAGCCACTAAATAAAGGTGGCTCTTTTTTCTTTTACAGCATTCCTACTGAGTCCGCTTTAAGCGATTGATTAAATCCAATCCTTTGCGAAGCAAATCAAACTGTAATGCAATCCATGAAATTTTCACGAATATCCAAAGAACAAAGATGTTCATCCAAAAAGTACTAAGTTTAAACCCAAAAATGTATTTAGCTGGGGCATTAAATGGTGCTGTAAATACACCTGAGGATTTTTCAACAAGGTAAATAGGATTGTCTTTTCGTTGGATACGGTTATTTTCGATTACAAGTTTATCTGACTCACGACGGTTGGTGACCTGATCCATTAATGCCTCATTGGTAAATGTCTCTTTTAAGTAGGTGTATTGTTTTGGCCCCAATGATTTTTTCTTCTTTTCAAATAATTGCAGTTGTTCGGAGTATGTTTTTGTGTATTGATTGCGAAGGATACTGAGAAAGTAATCAATTTCAATTCGGTCAAGTTTCTTTGTGGCTATAGATTTGTCTATGGCATCAATACAATCTTTGCAATTCAGATTTTCCCATTTATTTTCCTCTTTTCTGATCTCATTCCGGATCAATTTCAACCGATCTCTATTTTTTAGTCCTTCTTTTAACTCTTTTTCGAAAAGATCAAGCTGATTATTCATTTCGGGAATCCAAAAGTCTTTTTTCCAGGAGGCTTCTGTTTTTTTTCGATTGATTTCAAAGAATTTCAATTCATAGGTGTTTTCAACGGCCTGACTCACAGCCAGTGCTTCGTATGACCAACGAGAAGGCATCATATTACCAATCCAGGGTACGTTTGTGCTTTTGGAAAAGGAAGGATGAAGTTTGTCAAATCGTACAATGACTCCACTGAACAAAAGTTGTGGAATGATCAAGATCGGAACAATAATATAGATCACTTTGGCTGAATCGAAAGCGCTTGAAATATTTAGACCCATTAGATTGGCAACACAGGAAGTGCTGAATAAAACAAGCCAGTATTCAAACCACATTCCGTGGATTTCCAAAATTGTATTTCCAACAGTAACAAATAGAAGAGACTGAATGGCTGAGATAATGAATAAGATCAGAATCTTTGAACTCAGGTAAGCGTGTTTAGATAAATTCAGAAAACGTTCTCGTTTTAGAATCCGTTTGTCCTTATTGATCTCTTCTGCGGAAACGGTTAATCCTAGAAATAGAGAGACTACAACAGCGATGAAAATAAACTGTGGGATATTCTCATTAGCGAAAAATGTATAACTCGGACTTCCATTCACCTCAGGACCATTAAAGTATTTTACTACGAAAGAGAGGACTAATGCTAAAATAGGGGCTTCAAGTAATGTGATGAGAATATATTGGCGGTTTGACAGTTTAGCCAAAAGGTCACGAACGAAAAACACACCAAATTGCTTTGATTTACTAGCGATTATGGATTGACCTTTAGGGGGGGTAGTTTCCTCTTCGATCTTGATATCTTGTTTTTGCTCTAAGTATTTATAATACCATTCCTTTGGAGAGGTGCGTCTGCTTGTTGTTACATTTCCGTATTCATCAACAATTTTTGAATCGATGATGTTAAAGATTTGCTCCGGATTCACATTGCCACAAACGGAGCATTCGCGTTCTTCTGCATTACTATGGTGGATATGACCTTTAAAATAAACAACCGCATCAATTGGATTGCCGTCAAAAACAGGATAGCCACCCTTGTCAATGATGAACAAACGATCGAATTGCTTGAAGATATCAGAACTTGGTTGGTGAATAACTACAAAGATCAATTTTCCTTTGAAGGTAAGTTCCTTCAAAAGCTCCATGATGTTCTCTGAATCTCTTGATGAAAGTCCGGATGTTGGTTCATCCACAAAAAGCACCTCCGGTTCACGGATTAACTCCAGCGCAATATTTAATCTTTTTCGTTGACCACCTGATATGATCTTTTGAAGTGGATTTCCTACGACAAGATCCTTTGCCTCATAAAGTCCGACAGAGTAGAGGATATCGATTACTTTTCTTTTGAGCTCGATCTCACTCAGATTTCCAAAACACAATTTAGCATTGAAATAGAGGTTTTGGAATACTGTCAGTTCTTCGATAAGTAAGTCGTCTTGACTAATAAATCCGATGATTCCCTCCAATTGTTCATTCTGAGAATGAACATCAATACCATTGATCGTGACTTTACCGTAAGTTGGTTGAATACTACCGTTTAGTACGTTCAGAAAAGTTGATTTACCAGTACCGGAACCACCCATTATTCCGATCAATTTTCCGGATTGCTCAATGAAATTAATCGGTCTTAGTCCGGGTTGACCCTTCTTGAAGTCAAAGGATAATTGTTGGACTTTGAATGTGAGTTTGCTTTTTTGCTTTGATTTCAGGAATTGAGACTGTATATCGCTGAAATATAGGTGCTTGCTTTTGTGGGTGCGCAAAGTGGCACCTTGTGTAAATATGTGTGTTCTGTCATTTGGAATGAACTGCCCATTAAGATTTAGATCATCTTTTCCAAAATACCTGAAGAAGATTAGGTTGACACTTCTCACGTACAAAATGCGAATATCATCATCTAATCCTTCTAAAATGGTTGAGTTATTCTCATGGGCGTTAAAAGGAGTAATGTGAATCAGATCACTATGTTCGGTTCTATGTAAATTACCACTCAGAACAAAATCGGTGATCAAATTGTATTCATCTTTATCTATGTTAAAGGCATCAGCAACAGTATCAACAAACTCTATTTCTTGTTCTGTTACGATCTCATTGGAGCGAATAAATTCAATGATACGAATGAGAACAATTACTTTCTGTTTTTGCGTTAGTTCTTCATTGATTTGAGAGCAAATACGAAGGACTTTTACAGAGTTTAAGGAAGTGCGTTTTTTCTGACCGTCTTTACGGGATTGCTTTTGATGAAGTGTGTTTAAATGAAGATTAAAAAGATCAATGTATTGACCTATTAATTGAGAATTGATCTCAACCCTAAGAAAAGATTCAATAATTTGTATTGAGCGTGAACTTTTGACGTCGTGCTCTTCATTGCTGTCGTTTGAATCATCAACATGAGCAATGATGGCAAACAATTGCATTAAAGCACGAAGTATCCTTTCGCTCATTGTTCAATCGCCTACTGTTTAAATCCGATGAGCATTACAGCACACCCTGTCACTTTTTTATCAAGATCCAGCTCCGTTTCAATTGTCACCGGGATCGTTTTTGGAACTTTAAAATCCCAGTACGGTGAATTTTTGTGATTGCGATTGGTGAACAATACGTTGCCATTCGGATCTTTCACCGTAAAAATCACATATTCATCATCGGCACCTGCGCTTGCTGCAATTCGATATGTTGATCCACCATAAAAGGTTGTTTTAAACTCTGCCTTTTCACGGTCTAAAAATGCTGTATAAACTTGCCCGTCAGAGACAAAACGAGTTTTACCTTTTGCCCCATCTAAGTACGATTCACAAATTTTAACAATCTTTTCACAGTCCTGCGCGGTAGCTTGAAATGAGATCGTAAGTATTGAGAGCATTGCTATTTTAAGGTAATTCATGGTCTTTTACTTTAAGATTTTTTCACGAATAGATTGAACTTTCAATGTGATCTGATTCAAAACGTCAGTATCAATTTTATACGAAATATTGTGCTGCAGAGTCGTAGTCTTCTCTTTGGCGTTGGTCTTAGGCTGAACAAATTGATAGTCTATGCTCACCTTGTCGAAATAAAGTCGAAGATCCTTCATGTCGCGGATTAATTCGTCATTGCTTCCTGCTTTATTATATTCCTCAAGTATTTCAATTATCGTATACAAAGTCTGTTGTTGTTCACCTATTCGCTCGATAATCTTCTTATTTGACTTTATTTTGTTTAACTCACAAGCATAGTGTAATGATTCGATCCATCCTCCTGTTAGAATTAATGCAGATGTTGCTTTTCTATTTGAACTTTTAAGGAAGTTGTCCGCCTTTCTAAAGGCATCAGAAACAATTACCATTATCGAATCCTGATTGTCAGCGTTTTTTTCAAAGCGTGACATGAATGTTTTGTCAAAAGCTCCTTCAAGTCCAAGTTGAGCGGTTAACTTCTCAATAACAGATAAGTATTTCAATGAAATCGCTTTTTGCTCATATAGAGAAGCATAGCCTAAATCAGTACCATAAATACCGAGGTTTAATGCTTGCTTTTGCTCTGAAGTGTAATTGGAAGCATTTTCAATTGGATTCAATAACTCTTGATTGAATGGAAGGTTAAGTTCCTTTATCAATAAAGCTGTTTGAACAGGAGACGGGATACTGAAGATCTTGCCATCGAAATTTGTGTTCAATGAACTATTGGGATCAATAACTTCCTGATCAACTGATTCCTTTTCATCTTCTTCCGTACTAGTGCAGCTATGAAACAATAAAGTTGCCGGTAAGAATGCAAATAATATGAATGCTCTTTTCATGAGATAGCGTTAATTCGGGAATAAAAGTATAAAAAAAAATCTAACGAATTTGTTTAAGTTTTTGAAGACTTTTGTTTGATGAATAATTTTAAGGAACTGATTAACTTTACAAAAAACTTAAGATGAATATCCGACCAAGACGCAACAGAAAATCTATTGCCATTCGTGCAATGGTGGAAGAAACTAAAATTGGAGCTGAACACCTGATCTATCCGTTGTTTTTGAAAGATGGTAAAGGAATCAAAGAGGAGGTAAGTTCACTGCCGAATAACTTTCGTTGGTCGTTGGATATGCTGCTCCCGGAGATTGAATCCTGCATGAAGCTCGGAGTAATGACCTTCGATCTTTTTCCGGCGGTAGATGAATCATTGAAGGACAAAACAGCAACCTACAGCTATGCGGATGAGAATTTTTACCTGCATGCCATTCGCACCATTAAAGAAAAGTTTCCTGAAGTTGTGCTCATGAGTGATGTAGCAATGGATCCATATTCTTCAGATGGACACGACGGACTAGTAGAAAATGGTCGAATTCTGAATGATGAAACGCTACCGATACTGAATAAGATGGCGCTGGCTCAGGCTCAGGCAGGAATTGATATCATCGGACCTTCGGACATGATGGACGGTCGTGTGGAAAGTATCCGAGAAACGTTAGATATCAATGGGTATACCGATGTATCGATCATGTCCTACACCGCGAAGTATGCAAGCGCATTTTACGGTCCTTTTCGCGATGCATTGAATTCAGCACCTAAATCGGGCGACAAAAAGACCTACCAGATGAATCCGGCAAATAAACGAGAAGCACTTCTGGAAGCTGAACTGGATTTTAACGAAGGTGCCGACATGCTGATGGTGAAACCGGCTCTTTGTTACCTGGACATCATTCATGTGCTGAAAGAGAATTTTAACATTCCAATTACTGCCTACAATGTGAGTGGCGAATGTGCAATGGTGTATGCCGCCGCAGAAAAGGGCTGGTTGAATTATGACCTGGCAATGAGTGAGATGCTCTTAAGTATGCGTCGAGCTGGAGCTGACGGAATTTTGACCTATTTCGCGAAAGATTTTGCTCAACTAATTAAAAAGTAAATAAACTTGTCGCATGAAAATTTTAATGACACAAATGCATCATCATCAACTTGGTAACTCCCAGGCGTGATAGATTTGTGTTATAAATAATATGGCAAACCCTCTTGGATCGCTCAAGCGGGTTTTTAATGCTCTTGGCTATTTTCATTCTTACCTTAATGTATGCTCAAGGCTCAATTCCTTTCTGGATCATTTATGCGATTATTACATTCGGTTAATTGTTTTCGGCTTATTTCTCGTATGTGCAGCGCTACATCCTGAAAGCGTATTGTACGTGGTGTGTCTTATCAGCATTGGTCTTTTTAGCGCTATTTATCATGGACACAATCATTTTCGTAGGAGCATAATAATTTCGTTGTGCTCTGATCGGAGCATTTGCTGTATATTTCAGTAAATTTTTGAACCCGGAGGCTCGGTAGTTGTAAGCAGCTGCTCCGAAATCGATTTTTTATGTGGAACAATTTTATAAAATCAACAGCATTATCGTTCTGTGCTGTGTTGCTGATGGCGCACTCTTGCGATAACAATGAAAGCAAAAAGAATGAAGAGTTGAAAGAAGATGTCGGAGATAAGCTGGAAAAAAACGAAAAGCCGAATGAGCCGCTAAGCTTTCAATTCAATGGTGATTATTCCAATATGTGGAAGCAAGTTGATTCCTTGCAACAAAAGGGATTGTACAAATCTGCTCTTGAGCGCGTGGAATTGATTTCCAAGTCTGCCATTGAAACGAATAATATTCCAAACATTGTACGCGCTGTTTTTTATAAATTGAAGTATAACCAGTATTTGACAGAAGATGATCTGGTTGTGGCTCTGGATGACTTACATCAATTAGGTGAATCGAGTGAATTTCCCTTGAAACAGATCATTCACTCCATCAAAGCTCAGGTTTACTGGTCGTTTTACCAAAATAACCGCTGGAGAATTTACAATCGAACTCAGACGGTAGGATTTGAAAATTCAGATATTCGGACATGGGATCTGAATCGCTTGCTGGATCAGGTAAACAAGAATTTTATGCTGTCTTTGAGTTCTCCAAAAGAACTACAACGCATCGCAGCGAGAGATTTTAGAGACATGCTCATCTTACACGATGATGGGAAGAAAGAGCGTCCAACTTTGTACGATCTCCTTGCTCATACCGCACTGGATTATTTTGAAAATACCGAATCGTCGATCAATCGTCCGGCTGAACGTTTCCAAGTGAACGGAAAGGATTGGTTTGGGAACGCCGATGTGTTCTCTAAAATTGATTTATCATCCACCGATACCATGTCAAACAGCTGGTATGCGGGTAAAATACTCAAAGAAGCCACTTTATTTCATTTGAGGGATAAAGAGCCTGAAGCTTTAGTCGATCTGGAACTTCGAAGATTGCGTTTTGCGCGGAACAGAAGTGTAAATGATCAAAAAGAGAGCTGGTACCTTTCTGCATTGGAGGAGCTTTCCAAGCAGCATGAAAAGAACAAGGTTAACGCAGAAATCATCTACTACAGAGCTTTGTTCCATGAATCAAAAGATGCAGCGATCGAGGAAGGTAATGAAGAGCAACGCTGGGAAAAGAAAAAAGCGATTGAACTGTGTGAAAATGCCATGAAGCTTTTTCCAAATACCTACGGAGCAGGTTTATGTAAAGAATTAGCGGCCAATATTCGGATGAAGAATCTCACGTTCACGAACGAAATTTCACTGAGCAAAGGAAAACATGGAAGAATTTTGGTCTCTTATCGAAATATTGATCAGCTGCATTTGCGTTTGGTGAAAGTTCCCTGGGATTTCATGTACCGCGAAAATTATGGGTACGAAGAGGTGCTTACTGAATTGATCAAAATGAATTCAGTACGCGATTGGAAAGTTTCGTTGACCGATCCGGGAGATTACCACGATCATACAACAGAACTGTTGATCAATCCACTGGAATTGGGACAATACGTGCTTTTGGCTTCCCACAGTGCCGATTTTAGATTGAATGACAATGCCGTAGCGTATTCAACGATTTGGGTGACTGACATGAGTTATTCGCACCGAATGAACAACGACAACGAATATGAGATCCTGGTAACTGAGAGAGAAACAGGTGAACCATTGAAGGATGTGCAAGCACAACTTTACACACGCAAATACAATTATACCAGTCGCAAGTACAACTTAGTAAAGCAAGAATCCTATAAAACGGATCAAAACGGTATGTTCATGGTGAAGAACAAATCGGAATACAGAAATTTTTACGTTGATCTGAAAAAAGGAGATGATCAATTCAATACCTTGTATCAGTTATATCAATACAAACCTTACAAAGAAACGAAGGCGCAGAGTCATACTCATTTATTCATCGACAGAGCGATCTATCGTCCGGGACAAACGATCTATTTCAAAGGAATCCGAATTCGACACGATGGTTTGAAAAGTGCTCCTGAAGCCGGAAAACAAGCTACTGTGATCCTGTACGATGTTAACTCTCAGAAAGTCGGAGAAATGAAACTGACAACCAATGAGTTTGGGACCTACAGTGGATCATTCAAAATTCCTGAAGGATTGATGAATGGAACAATGCGTATTCAGGATGAATTCGGATCGCGCTATTTCTCAGTCGAAGAATACAAGCGACCAAAATTTGAAGTGGAGTTTGAACCTGTTTCAGGAGAATTCAAAATTGGTCAAATAATTCAATTGGAAGGAATAGCAAAATCCTTTTCCGGTGCACCGGTCGATGGGGCAAAAGTACAATACAGAATTGTCAGAGCTTGTTCATTCCCTTCATGGACGTGGTACCGTTGGGGATATATGCCTTACCGTTCACAAGTGGAAATCACTCAGGGGACAGTTACAACTGATGAAGAAGGCAAGTACAAAATTGAGTTTGAAGCAAAGGAAGATCTTTCCATTGATCGAAAATATTTCCCGAATTACAGTTACACTGTTTTTGTGGATGTCACTGACCTCACCGGAGAAACACGAAGTACATCTCAGAATGTGATCGTTGGAATTAATTCGATGCAACTGAACCTTGAGATCCCATCTTATTTCGATCGATCTGAACTTCAAAAGGTGAAGTTGAACAGTAAAAACTTAAACGGAACCCAAGTATTTGCAAAGGGTACGGTCAAAGTGACGAAATTGATCGAACCGGATCGCTACTTCATTTCTTCACCTTGGAAACGTCCGGATCAGCACAGCATAAGTCAAGAAGAATTTAAAAAGTTGTTTCCACATGAGGCTTTTGCCAAAGAGAACGAAGTTTCTAGCCTCAAAAAAGGTGCGGTCGTATTTGATCAGCCTTTCGATACAGAGAAGAAAGATTCCATTCTTTTTGAAAATAGTTCGTCGTGGCAAGCTGGAAGGTATTTGGTTGAAGTGCGTTGCATCGATGCTTTTGGTATGGAAGTGTTGGATCAGCATTATGTGACTGTACTTGATAAGACATCTACAAAAAATGCAACCAATGAATTGTGGAGTTTTATTCCATTGAAAACAACTTGTGAACCGGGAGAAAACGCTGAATTTCTTATATCTTCCGCAGGAAACCAGGTCAAAGTGCTGTACGAAATAGAACATTTGAATAAGATCGTTAAAAGGGAGTACATTGTTTTGGATAAGTCACAGCTTCTGCTTAAAATTCCGATCGAAGAACAACATCGAGGGAACATCACAGTCCATTTAACTTCGGTGCGCCACGGAAGATCGTACAATCAGAGTCAAACTATCACGGTTCCGTTTACCAATAAACAACTGGAAGTGAAATTTGAGACCTTCCGCGACAAGTTGTTACCCGGACAAAAAGAAGAATGGCGTTTAAAAGTCAGCGGACCAAAAGGTGAAAAAGCAGTAGCCGAAATGTTGGCTGCGATGTATGATGCATCCTTGGATGAATTCGCATCCAATTCCTTTTACTTATCGATATTTGGAAGTAACTATTCCAACCGCTACTGGAGCTTTGATGGATTCAATACGAAATCTGCTCAGGTCTACTCAGTGGATTGGAATCCATACATCTATCAAGGCAGAAGATCCTACGATCAGATCAATACGTGGGGTTATTATTTACAGCATCACTATTACACGGATTACTACTGGGATGGTGATATGGATTACCGTGTTATGGATCGTTTGGAAATTGGAAATGTTCAGCAAACCTATGCCGTCACACTTTCGGAGAATAGAAAATCAGAAGAAAAAGAAGGTCAATTGCTGCCAATGGCGGATGAAACAGTAAGTCGGGAGCAGAATGTGGGAAGAATGACCGCCGGTGCAACCGGTATGTCTAAGCAAGATGCTTCAGGAGCGAAAGACAAGAATGACTTGAGTACTGTTCAAGCCAGATCGAATTTGAGTGAAACAGCCTTCTTCTATCCGCAACTTCGAACGGATTCCAAAGGTGAGATCTCATTGACTTTCACCATGCCGGAATCGCTGACCAAATGGAAGTTCATCGGTATGGCCCACACGAAGGACCTAAAGACCGGATTCATTCAAAAGGAGATCGTCACTCAGAAAGAGTTGATGGTAACCCCAAGTACACCGCGTTTCTTCCGAGAAGGAGATAAGATGGTTTTTGTGGCCAAAGTTTCGAATTTATCTGAATCAGATCTATCCGGAAAAGCCAAATTGATGTTCTTCGATGCGATGACCGATCGTCCGCTGGATTCTTTGTTTATTACCGGTTCTTCCGAAGTAGATTTCAAGGCGATCAAAGGACAAAGTGCGCAGTTGAAGTGGAATATTACCGTTCCAATGGGAATCGGAGCTGTGAAGTGCAGAGTCGTGGCACAAGCAAATAGCCACAGCGATGGCGAGGAAGTGACTGTACCGGTCTTGTCGAATCGCATGTTGGTAACGGAGTCTATGCCACTTCCATCAAAAGGGAAAGGAACAAAATCATTTACGTTTGAAAAATTGCAAGCGAGTGACACCAGTTCAAGTCTTGTCCATCACAAATACACGTTGGAGTACTCCTCCAATCCTGCTTGGTATGCTGTACAAGCTATTCCGTATATGATGGAATATCCGCATGAGTGCGCAGAGCAGATCTTCACGCGTTTTTATGCCAATTCCTTAGCGGCGCACATTGTTGCATCCAATCCGAAAATCCAGGAAGTCTTCAAACAATGGGAAAATAGTAGTCCGGAAGCCTTTTTATCCAATCTGGAAAAGAATCAGGAATTGAAATCCGTTTTGCTGCAGGAAACACCATGGGTGCTCGATGCACAGAATGAACAAGAGCGAAAGAAGCGCATTGCTTTGCTGTTCGAATTGAATAAAATGCAACGTGAGCTCACTAAATCGTTGAATAAATTGCAGAAAATGCAAGTGAGTAACGGTGGTTGGCCGTGGTTCAGTGGAATGGAGGAGAGTCGTTACATCACGCAGCATATTGTAACAGGAATGGGACATCTGGACAATCTGGGGGTGAAAGATGTGCGCGAAAACAGATCCGTTTGGAATATGGTGACCAGTGCAATCCGTTATTTAGATGATCGCATTGCAGAAGATTACGAAAGGTTGAAGAAATACGATGCGCATTACCTCGAAAAACAACGCATCAGCGAACTTCAGGTACAGTACCTCTATGCCAGAAGTTATTTCAAGGATGTTCCGATGAGCAAGCGGACAGAAGAGGCGGTGAATTATTTTAAAAATCAGGCGGCGGCTTACTGGAAGAACTTTTCGATCTACAGCGAGGGAATGATCGCATTGCAGGCGCACCGCTACGAGCAAAAAAACGTAGCGAAAGAGATCATTGCTTCCTTGAAGGAGCGTGCCATCGTTCATGAAGAGCTGGGTATGTACTGGAAAACGAATACTGCGGGTTATTACTGGTATCAGGCTCCGATTGAAACACAGGCCTTGTTGATCGAAGCTTTTGATGAGGTAACGAACGATGCCTTTGTTGTAGAAGAGTTGAAAGTCTGGTTATTAAAGAACAAGCAAACCAATGACTGGAAAACGACCAAAGCAACTGCTGAAGCTTGTTATGCCTTATTTTTGAGAGGGACAGAAATGCTAACGGTGGAGCATCCTGTGGTGATTCGAATCAATGGAGAAGTGTATGACCCGGTTAAGGAAGGCGCAGGAGTGGAGGCCGGTACCGGTTATTTCAAAACATCATGGAGTGGGGAAGAAGTCTCTTCCGATTTGGCGAAGATCACAGTGGAACGAAAAACGGATGGTGTAAGTTGGGGGGCGGTTTATTGGCAGTATTTTGAAGATCTGGATAAGATCACCACGCATGAAACGCCATTGAAGTTGAGCAAGAAATTATTCCTTGTTGAAAACACAGCCAGCGGACCGGTGATCCGACCGATCAGTGAACAAACGAAACTGAATCCCGGAGATAAAGTCCGTGTCCGTATTGAGTTGCGTGCCGATCGCGACATGGAATACGTACACATGAAGGACATGCGTGCTTCTGCCTTCGAGCCCTTGAATGTCTTCTCACGCTACAAATGGCAGGATGGCTTAGGTTATTACGAAAGTACCGGTGACGCAGCGACCAATTTCTTCATGGATTTTGTGCCCAAAGGAACCTATGTCTTTGAGTACGATCTCCGCGTGACCCATGCCGGAGAATTCTCCAATGGAATCACAAGTATTCAGTGCATGTACGCTCCTGAGTTTACGTCACATTCGGAAGGAGTGAAGGTGAAGGTGGCGGAGTAGAAAGGGGTTGGGTTTTGAATGAGAGATTGGGTGGTGATTTTGTTTGAAATGCATATATTTATACGAACATTTTGTTCGCCTAACACATCAAAAATGTGATTAGAGGGAGTGATATGCTCGGGTATAAAGACGTTATGTACAATGAAAAACACAATCGCAACCATATTGTTCCTATTCTTTTTTGTTAGTGTGAACGCACAAGATTCTTTGCGTACAGAAAATAGTGATACACTTAAATCTGAGATTAAAGATTTGAGCGAATATTTTGTTGATAGCACTTTCACAATCACATTTGAATTACCAGAATGCCCTTACAACAAGTCAAATGCTAAGAAGGATATTGAAAAAGACTCAATGTCATTAATTATACATGGTGGTTTTACAGGATTCGGTAACATTGATAAAAATTTAAGTGCTGAATTTCAAAAGAAGTACAATGTTAATTTTGTGTATTTAGGGTGCGTAAGATATTGGAATACAGAATCGGAAGACACCTATGGATACAATGAAATTATCTTTGCACATTTAGAAAGAATATACGGTAGCGTTGTCAATACTGAATTTGAACAAATATGGATCGAGAAATAATGTACATAACATGCGGTAAAAAAAATGGCGCACAATTACACTGGTAAACTTCCCCGTTTTTCGGACAGTTTAAAAATAGTAATTTTAAACTGTTGAA
>DAISYB010000013.1:0-99110 GCA_036825545.1 Crocinitomicaceae bacterium
TACCGCTTTTTACTTTGTCAAGCTTTTTTGAAAAGTTTTTTTCGAAAAAATAGTTCATCTCTTGCTAAGTACTTGATTTATAATTCAGACTTCCACTAAAAAGGATAAAAAAAGCCTGATCAATCTGACCAGGCTCCAATGTGAGTTGAGATAAATTAGGATTCAATCCATTTGTCATCCTTCATTTCTCCTTTGATTACAACACTCTTTGTTCGCGCATAATCTTCTGCTGCCAACATCATTTGTTCTCTTGTATCACGTCTCAGCAATATAGCAGAACCTCCTGGTACTTTAACTTCAATGTAAAATCCGTTTCTGAGTCGTGCTGGTTTTGTTGCCGGTCTTCCCATAGCTTTTGTTATTTAAATCACATCTAAATAACGTATATTTTATGGAATAAGTTGAGTTTTAAGAAAAATTATGATTTTTTCTTTTCAACACTTAGTGAATAACGTACCCCTTCGTGACTTAAATTATACTCCACCAAATCCCAACAAATAAAGAGAACTAACAACTGATCAACTCTTTTTAATGGGAGACCTGAAGCTCTGTACAACTTACTTATCGTTACCGGTTCATTTTTACCGATTGTTTTCAAAAATCCCAATTCTTCCTCATCAAATTTTTCAGGCCTGCTAAGAGGATTCTTTTTCTGCTTCCATACGCGCTCTATGATCTTATTCACCACCAAAGTTTGATCATCAATTCGCATATACATACGCCATTTCCCTGAATCATCCGGTGAGCTGTGAAAAGTGTTGGGATCTTTCTCAATCAAAATCTCCAATACCATTTTATGGTCAGACTGATGGATTTTTGATTTAAACGATACCTCCGGCTTGCAAAAAAACTGAGCTGCTCCTTCAATCATGAAAAATTCTTCCTGTGGATCCACTCCAACGATCTTACCGTTGTCTTTCACGCCTATTAACAATCGGCCTCCCTCTGTATTTGCAAAAGCACACAACGTACGCGCAATTTTCTTCTGCTCATCGATACGGAACTTGAAATCCTGACGCGTATGTTCTCCTTCGGCGATATATTGATCCAACAACTCCATATTCAAAAATACAGCTTTACACTGCTTCTTCGTTCCATATTTTCCATGAACGAATAGCCTGATGCTTCAACATCGCTTCTCCATTTAATATAGTCGCTCCATTTTCTTCTGCCAGTTCCAGAAATTTAGTTTTTTCGGGATTATATATAAGGTCTACTATTAAGTGGTCAGCAGTTAAGTGCTCGAAGGGGATAGAAATATGACCCTCCACATTGGGATACGTTCCTACAGGTGTACAATTAACGATAAGCTTGCATGCCCGTAGCATGTGTTCATTGATCTCATCGTAATGGAATTGTTTCGGTCCTTCGGGATTACGCGAAATGGTCAAAACATCAATTCCAATATTTTTCAAGACGTACGAAATGGCTTTTGCTGCACCACCTGTACCCAGGATCAATGCCCGTTCATGATGAAAGGTAAGAAACGGTTTTACCGATTGATGAAATCCATACGCATCTGTGTTATGACCGACTTTCTTTCCCTGAAGGAATTGTATGCTATTCACAGCGCCTATTGCTTTGGCTTCTTCGGTCAATTCATCTAAAAACGGAATGACACTTTCTTTATAAGGTATCGTTACATTTAATCCTGCAGGATGCAGCTCAAAAACATTATGAATTTCAAATATTTCGGATAATTCAAAATTGCGGTATTCGGCTGCTATTTCATTTACCTTAAAATACTCTCCGAAAAACGCTGCGGAAAAGGAATGTCCAAGCGATTTCCCAATCAATCCATAGATCTTCATGCCTCCTTCGGTGCGAAACGTTCGAGAATGATGATCAAAAGAAAACCAATCAACAGACAAGCCAAAGCTTGCCAGATCAATGGTTCACCGAAATAGTCATTCGGCATTACATTGGCAGTCATCCAGTCTTCTCTACCATTTGAGTGAATTACAACGGGAGCATTACCAATATTTACTTTCCATGGCCATACCTTGTATAAGGACCCGATCATAAAACCAGTAAGCAATGCCACTGTAATGTTCTTGAATTTTGAAAATAGAAACTTAAGGACGCGGGCAAATGACAATAGACCGATCAAACAGCCTGAAGCAAAAAGTGCGATCAATGCCAGATCTTTATCGTGCAGGGCATTCAAAACAATGTGGTAACTGCCCATTAAGACAAGTATAAAAGAACCCGATATTCCTGGTAAGATCATCGCGCAAATGGCAATTGCACCACTTAAGAAAATGTACCACCCTGATGCGCCTGCGGCCACCGTTTGAGCAGAAGAAATGAAAAAGGCGATTACAATTCCGATCACGAGTGACACAATCGTTCCTATATTCCATTTACTTACAGATTTTGAAACCAACCAGGAACTAGCCACGACAAGCCCAAAGAAAAAACTCCATATAAGAATAGGATGTTCATCCAAAAGGTACAGTACCAATTTTGACAAGCTTAATATGCTGATCCCAATCCCGGAAAGTAAAAAAACGAAGAAGGTTCCGTTCACATGATTCCACGCAACCTTTACTCCATCTTTCTTCAGAATCCTCAAAGCATCCAAATTGATGTTGTTAATACTCGTTATCAATTCTTCATAAATACCACTTATGAAAGCGATAGTTCCACCGGAAACTCCCGGCACAACATCTGCAGCGCCCATAGCCATACCTTTTAAGGTCAGCATAGCATATTGGATTGGATTTCTTTTGATCATGCTTCAAGATCTAAAGTTGGGTCAACCTCTTCTTTCCATGCTGTAATACCTCCTTCGAGTATCAACACATTACTCAAACCATGATCACTGATCAATATATTAGCCACTGCTTCCGCTCGTTTTCCTGAACGACACATGATCACAAGTTCCTTGTCTTTCGGTAATTCTGAAACTCGGCTACAGATCTCACCCATTGGAATATGTTTAGAGCCAATATTGCACGCTTCGTATTCATAAGGCTCACGAATGTCAATGATAATATGCGTCCCAACTGTTAATCGTTCTTTAAGGTCCGATGCTGTGATACCTGTCATAATCAAAATTTGCGCTCAAAGATACAGTTTTCAGAAAGTGTGATCAATCTAAATTTGAATGATCATTTAACTTTTACCGAAATCGTCATTGCAAATTTGGCTACTAATTCTTGATCTTTATCCAAAGCCTCTACTAAAACGACCTGATTGATCCTTTCCCCGGACGATTTGCTCTCTTCAACTGCTTTACGAATGATTACGCCATCTTTACACACAAAAACAATATCCGATTCTCCGCGTTTTATAAATTCAGCCTGCATCGCCTTGAATGCAAAGGACACTTTGAATCCTAACTTTTCTGAAAAATAAAAGGCATGAATTCCGGCAGCAATGTCCGCACCAACGGCTAAAGCACCAAAGTACATGGAATTCAGATGATTCTTTGTTCGTCTTCGGAGTCGAATTTTCACTTCAACTACCTCATCGTCCAAACGCAACAATCTAGGACCTAAATAACCGATCATTGGAATCTTGAAACATCCCATCAATCGCAACATCCATTTCATACGGGAAAGGGAACTTGTTTTAGTTTCTTGCATACCCATCTTTTAAGCGTGCGACGATTTCTTTGACCGGTAGAATCCCTTTGACGTGTTCAATTGACGGACCCGCACACCAAACTGTTTTGTAAGTTGAACTGAAAGCCGCCTTTTCTAGATGCTTCATGCCGCGCAAGAACACCATTGCTTTTACCCATTTCTTCAAACGTTTATTCTTATTCAACATGCGTTCAAACCAATTCTGTCGAGTACCTACTTTTTGGACATAGGGCGTATTGATCACAGTACATGGAGTTCCAGATAGTTTCGTGGTCAAGACAATGTCTTTTGCACCATAATCTACACACGCCTGCTTGTACTCCAGAGAAACGCCTGCTTCTTCAGATGCAATAAAGATACTTCCCATGGAAACTCCTGCTGCACCGAGGTTGATCATCTCATGAATCCCTTCACCCGTTCCTATTCCACCGGCTGAAATGACAGGAATCTTACAGTTCTTCAACAATTCGGGGATCAACTCTTTGTAAGAAATATTTCCGGCATGTCCTCCCGCTTCTTTGTTCACGGCAATCACAGCATCTGCACCTAAAGCCTCCACCTTCAAAGCATATTTCACGTCTGTTACATCACAAAAAACTTTTGTTCCGACTTGATGTGCTTCTCGGATCGTCTCTTCCGGCGAACCCAGTGAGGTAATGATGTAATCTACTCTCTCTTCACAACAGATCTTTAATTGTTCTTTGTACAGAAAATTGGATTTGTTGACAATCAAATTGATTCCTATAGGTCCACCAACTGCTGCCTTCATTCTTCGAATACCTTCTCTTAATTCATCGGATGATCGATAATTCAATGCGGGTATTGCCCCCGTAATTCCCGAACGAACGGCTTCAATGATCATCGCTTCATTGGATACGAGGAACATCGGCGCCATGATCACCGGAAATTCGATTCCCAGAAGTGCGCATAAAGCTGGTTTTTGATTGTTTTCCATGAAAGCGAAGATAACATTTATTATGTATGCAGATATTTTTTTGAGCGTTTTTTGACGCAAAGAGAACAAAGCTACGCAAGGTTCACAAAGGCTTATGAGAATAAGAACGCAATGTGAGATAGTCGTCAAGACGACTTCAGAGGTTCTTTTGTTCCAGTTCAATATAGGATTGGAAGCGGTGTGAGTAACAAAAAGAGAATGCGCTTCAATCTTTGCGTCCAAAACACTTTGCGTACTTAGCGTCAGAAAAGAGGTAACAGTCGCCTTTGAACGGCTTTTATTTGAAAGAAAAGGAACACTACCTCTCAAAATGAAACCGAAGATTACGTAAACATTTTCATTAATCCATTATCTCACTAAACACTTAAATTTGTACCATGAGCAAAAGCAAAGCGTGGATCAGCGCATTTCGATTGAGAACACTTCCTTTATCCCTTTCCGGGATTATTCTGGGATCAGGGATTGCTGTGTACAACGGCTTCTGGAACAGCGGGATCTTCACTTTCTCAATGATCACAACAATTCTTTTTCAGGTACTTTCAAATCTTGCCAATGATTTGGGCGACGCACAGAAAGGTACAGATAATGAACACCGCGTTGGTCCTGAGAGAGCTGTCCAATCCGGAAGGATTTCATCAAGAGAGATGAAAGGAGCCGTTATATTGTTTAGCATTTTAAGTGCGGCATCTGCTGCATGGTTGATCTACATTGGAACGCAAAATATGCCTATCGAAGTGCTCTACGCTTATATTGTATTGGCGATATTCTGTATTCTGGCAGCAATAACCTATACGGTCGGAAAGAAAGCTTATGGTTATCACGGCCTCGGCGATGTAATGGTCTTTATCTTCTTTGGATTGGTATCGGTACTCGGGGTTTACTCTTTGTATTCAAAATCATTTGATTGGTTGAATATGCTTCCGGCAATTACGATCGGACTCTTAAGTACTGCCGTTCTCAACCTCAACAACATGCGCGACATTGTCAACGACCGCAACTCAGGGAAAATTACACTGGCCGTGCGCATGGGATCGAACTTCAGTAAATTGTACCATTCTTTTCTGATAATGGGATCTTTTGTTTCAATGGTGTATTTTCTCGTTGAGATCAAACAGGAACTTGCCTTCCTCGGGCTTCTTCCTTACCTGGTTTTGTTCTTACATGTGCGAAAAGTGATGTCCACACGTGATCCAAAAGAATTTGATCCCGAATTGAAAAAAGTAGCATTGATGACCTTCGCCATTGCTTTACTCACATCTATCGGATTGATCGCAGCTTGAAAACATCAATAGAATATTACCCACTTCAATTTATTCGTCCGGCCGGAACGAGTCGAGGGGTGATGAACACCAAACAATCGTGGTTCTTGAGGATCGAAGACAAGGGGGTTGTCGGAATTGGCGAGATCAGTATCATTGAAGGCTTATCCCCGGAGTATGTGGATCAGGAACAATTCGAGAAGTTGATCAAGAAATACACTGATGTATTTGACACAGGTGAAATTCATCCTGAAAACCTGAAAATGGCATTAAAGGATCTGCCTTCGCTCCTGTTTGCTTTTGAATCTGCCTTATTGGATTTGAAAAATGGCGGAAAACAAATCTATATTAACAATGGTTTCTGTCGTGGGGAGACTAAAATCCCGATCAACGGACTTGTTTGGATGGGTGACGAACACTACATGCAGGAGCAGATCGCTCAAAAATTAACGCAAGGTTTCACAACGATCAAAATGAAGATCGGTGCGATTGACGTAGCAACTGAACTTCAATTGTTGCGCTCAATTCGGAAAAATCATTCAGCCGAACAGATCACCTTACGGGTCGATGCCAATGGTGCCTTTAGACCTGAGGAGGCAAAAGAGATTCTAAAAAAATTGTCTGAACTGGAGATCCATTCGATCGAGCAACCGATTCGTGCCGGAAACTGGGAAGCGATGAAGGAACTTTGCGCAGTAACACCTACGCCAATTGCCTTGGATGAAGAACTCATTGGAATCAATGATCGTGAACAAAAGATCGAACTGTTGGAAACGATCCGACCTCAATACATCATTCTCAAACCCAGTTTACACGGTGGAATTTCAGGTACCCAAGAATGGATCGAACTGGCACAGGAGCGAAAGATCGATTGGTGGATGACTTCTGCGCTTGAATCGAACATTGGTTTAAATGTGATCTGTCAGTTAACCGCAGAATATAACAATCCGCTTCCGCAAGGTTTGGGTACTGGTTCACTTTATACAAATAATGTGGAGAGTGAGTTGGTGGTGGAGGATGGTTTTATTTTCAAAAAACAGTGATTAATATTTTCAAGTCACCCTCCTCAATCCTCCCTCAAGGGAGGAAGTGAGATCAAGTTTCCCTTCTTGAGGAGGGATTAAGGGAGGTGATGAATGTTCCCTAAAAATTCATTGATACAATAATTTACCTTAAAAGATGATGAATATGTTGTGTCACCCTCCCTACCCTCACTACGGAAAGCTCAGTGCATCGCCCTCAAGGGAGGATGTAATATCACGTTTCCCTCCTTGAGGAGGGACTAAGGAAGGTGATTAGTATAATCATCAATTAAGCAAAATAATGCATCCAACAATTCGTTTGAATCTCATGAAATGGATCACACTATTTTTTGTTATCACGACTCATTTACTACTAAGTCAAACTCATTACAAAGGATTTTCTGCTGGTTTAAATTATTCAAGAGTCGAACGACAGGGTTATGATTATTATAAAAATCTAATTGGTTTTGGAGTTGAAGGCAATTATGAATTCAAAAAACGACTTCTACTTCTAAAAAGCTCTATTGGATACCAACAAAAGGGGCTCTCACAAGAATTAGTATTTGTAGATACAAGTGGTAACATTTTAGGAGAAGGAGCACTTGAGTGGACAGCTTTCAATTATTTGAGTCTTTCTCAACATTTGGGAATTCAAGTAGGTAATAAAGTATTTGGAATATGTTCTATTGGATTGGGAACAGGATGTTATTTGTTTACAAAAGTACATTCTGAAGATTTCAAACTTGACAACGGCCAGATCAGTAAAGGATATACATACCGCTTCTCCAATCTTCAACGTTTTGACTTATGGTTTAGTGGTGAAATTGGATTTGGATACAAAACGAAGACCGTAAACGAAATTTTCTTTCTTGGCGGGTACAATCATGGTCTAACAAAAATAAAGTACTCGAATTACCCAACACCACAACCTTGGCTCAATCACAATTGGTTCTTTCGAATAGGAACACGTTCTGAATTGAACTTTAAACGAAAAGGAGTAAAGAAAAAAATAGATGATAATGCCCCAAAATAGAAACCGTATTTTAGCTTCATGATTCGAATGGTAATTATCTTCTTTCTAGTATCTATTTTTCTTCCAGTTGAACTCAATGCGCAAGAAGATTCAGTAAAAGGAAATGCATACATTTTATGGCTTCTTCCATCCACAAAAAAGAACATTTACGGATTATCGATTGGATTAATAGGACCTGAAACTATCTGTAATATAAAAGGAACGAAAAGATCGCATGGTGTAAATATACAATTGTTTGGTCAAGGGATTTTTGTTCCTTTTAATCGGAAATCCTTTTCATATAAAAATACCATGAAAGACGATTCTTCTTTTATGGTAAAGCATTATGATCCGGCAATTTTCAGAGCCCAGCACAATGGTATTCTAATCAGTGGATTTGATACCTGGACCGAAGCATCTAATGGAATTGTCATTTCGGGCTTATCAAGTTTAGGCTACTCGATGAACGGTCTTGCATTCAACCTTCTATCGTCAAAATACACCAAAATGAATGGAATTTCGGTTTCAATTAACAATGAGGCACACGAAGTGAAGGGAATTCAATTTGGATTGATCAACAGAACCAATAAACTTTCAGGTGTTCAGTTTGGCCTTTGGAATGTTTCCGGAAAACGTAAATTGCCAATTTTGAATTGGGGGTTATGAGGATCAAAGGTTAAAACTCCCTGTCACCTCCCTTATCAGTGTCACCCTCCCTACCCTCCCTCAAGGCGATGCGCCGAGTAAGTCGAGGTGGAGGAAACAAAAAAAGGAACAACTTTCGTAATTCCTTTTATTCAGTTTATTGATCTCAATAACGATCTCTTTTTCCGTACCAGGTTTTCTTTCCTTTTTTCTTCGCCGCATCGACCTTTTGGTCCGTTGTCGGTTTTGGTCTTGCCCCCCCGCGTTGTTCTCTTGGTGGACGCTGACGCTGCTCTTTTTTCTCGATCGTAAAGTTCTGCATCGGATAAGGATGGTCTTCCACAACCGGGATCGATTGATGGATCAGTTTTTCGATATCCTTCAAATACGCTTTTTCCTCGAAATCGCAGAATGAAACCGCTGTTCCTTTGTTACCTGCACGTCCGGTTCGACCAATACGGTGAACGTAGGTTTCTGAAATATTTGGGATCTCATAGTTGATCACCATTTCCATTTCTTCCACATCAATTCCACGCGCTGCGATGTCTGTTGCCACCAAAACGCGGATCGTCTTGTCTTTAAAATTGCTCAAGGCACGCTGACGATTGTTTTGACTTTTGTTTCCGTGGATCGCATCCGCCTTGATGTTGTGTTTAGCCAGGTGCTTCACGACTTTATCCGCTCCATGCTTGGTCTTCGTGAAAACCAAAACGGATGTCGCATCAACCTCATTCAGAATATCCACTAAAAGCGCATTCTTATTGGCTTTGTCTACAAGGTAAACAGATTGTTTGATCATTTCTGCTGTCGAAGAAACCGGAGTTACCTCAACACGAACAGGATCTTGTAAGATCGTTCCTGCCAATTTTAAGATCTCCGGTGCCATCGTTGCAGAGAAGAACAAGTTCTGTCTTTTATCTGGCAGCGCTCTGATTAGTTTGTTGACATCGTGAATGAATCCCATGTCGAGCATGCGGTCCGCTTCATCTAAAACGAAGATATCTACATCGCGAACGGAAATAAATCCTTGTGTCATCAAGTCGAGTAAACGTCCGGGAGTGGCCACCAGAATATCAACGCCATTTTTCAAGGTGTTGACCTGTGGATTTTGGTTCACTCCTCCGAAGATCACGGTGCTGTTCAATCCGCAGTGACGGCCGTAAGCTTTTAAGCTATCGCCAATCTGGATCGCAAGTTCCCTAGTCGGGGTTACGATCAATGCACGGATCTTTCTTTTGCCTTTAAACTCTTTATTTTCGCTGAGGATTTGTAAAATTGGAATGGAAAAAGCTGCTGTTTTTCCTGTACCCGTCTGGGCGCAACCCATCAGATCATTTCCTTCTAAAACGAGAGGAATAGCTTGTTGCTGAATAGGGGTTGGTGTTGTGTATCCTTCCTCTTCGATCGCTTTGAGAATCGGTTGGATAATGTTTAATTCATTAAAATGCATGTAAAAATTTTGTCAGAAAATATTTTGGTTGACAAAAGGGAGATTCTGTAGTTATTGGCAAAGGTAGGTGAAAAAACGCTACGTGTTGGAAATAATTCAATTTCACGTTCTAATTGAATGATGAACTTAAACGAAATTTTTCTGAGTTCACGTAAAAACTTCTTCAAATCGAACTTTTAAAGCATTATTAATTTCTTTACATTTGGTAAAACGCAAAAAAGTTATGATTACCGTCCGCATTGATGATTCAACAAAAAAAGGCAAGGCTTTGCTCGATTATATCAAGACACTCGATTTTGTTGAAGTCGAAAAAGACGAATATCAATTATCGGACGATCAACTCAAGATTATAGAAGAACGAAGGGAAAAATATTTGTCTGGAGAAAGTAATAGTGAGACTTGGGAAATAGTTAAAAAAAAACTAAACAAGAAGTAGTCT
This sequence comes from Crocinitomicaceae bacterium, assembly GCA_036825545.1. Classification (GTDB taxonomy): domain Bacteria; phylum Bacteroidota; class Bacteroidia; order Flavobacteriales_D; family Crocinitomicaceae; genus M0103. The sequence continues at coordinate 10,373 of DAISYB010000013.1, forward strand.
ATTCATCTCCATACTATAATAATCCGCAAAGGTGAAGCAAACAATTGTACTAACTGAAGAGGCTCAGCAGGAAATAATTAATGCTTTCAACTATTACGAATCTGCTCAAGCCGGAATTGGAGCAATGTTTATTAACTATCTCGAAAGTACTTTCAATTCAATTTCAACAAATCTAAAAGGATTTAAAAAAATCTCTTCAAAAAGCAGGCAAGCGGTTGTTCGTAAATTTCCGTTTATTGTCATTTACGAAGCTATAGATGAGCAAATTGTCATCCTTGCCGTTTTTCATACAAGTCGAAAACCGAAAAGAAAATCAAATAAAAAGTAAATCAAGCGATTCTTACTGCTTCACCACTCTTCGTTGAACAATTCCCTTATCAGTTGTCACCTTTAAAAGGTAAACACCATTTCCGATTCCGGCTGTATTCAACGTTGTACTTGCTCCTGTGAATTCCGTTTCCGTTAAGAGCACTTTTCCATTCATATCGAACAATTCAGCTTTTGTCAAAGCCGTTGCTGAGTGAAGGATCTGCAACTCGTCGTTGAAAGGGTTCACGATAACCAGATTATTCAAACTAGATTCAGAAATTCCGGCAGTTCCCGTTACTTCGATGACATCGTTGATCTGCACCGTATTGACTCCCCCCTCTCGTTCCTGACAGTAGATTGTCATGCTCACCGTATATGTTCCGTTCAAATTGTCCGGCGTACCATAAACTGAAGTGTATTGACCAATGATCAAACCATCCTGATTGACTACTACCCAAACAATAATGATTGTTGAATCTCCTGTATTGTAATCGTACCCGTTAATGTAAGCTGAATCAATATCTGCTAATACTACCTCACAATCTTCAAGAAAATAACCACCAAGATCACCGTTTGTTGATCCACCTCCATTGTTGTCGATCACAATTACAGTATCACCAGGATTCGTGTTTCCATTTCCAACAATCGCTGTGTAAGAGAATGAACAACCGCTAGCATCAACTACTGAACATACGATCAATCCTGTGCAAAGACCGGTAATTGGATTTCCAATAGAACCATTACTCCAGTTGTAAGTATAAGGTGCTGTTCCTCCAGAAACCATAGCCTGAGCAGTCGCATCACATGCTCCTTCAGTCGATTCGCCGGTAGTTACTACTGTAACAACGAAATTATCACAAGGACCACCGCTACCAGAACCTATTGTAAACGTTTCAGTAATGGTCATTCCATTATTTGTATAGGTTACAACGTATTCCCCCGGACAAAGATTATACAACCAATACCCCCCCTGTTGAACTATCACTCCACCGGATGACCAATAGATTGATGTATTCATTACGTCTGTTGAATCGGAAATATAAGCCCAACCGTCACACGAATTTGGAGATGAAGTAGAACTTGATACAACAAGATTTTGAGCAAAAAGCCCTGCCAAGCCAATAAAGGAAACGAATAAAGTAGATAACAGTAATTTCATAGTAGTAAGATTAATCTGTTGTTTCAGACGAAGATACGATTCAATTGGTTGCTTCTTCTACTGGTAAAAAAATCTCTGCCATCATACAGCGTGCACTTCCACCACCCAAACGCTCGATCGTAGGAATTTCTACAACAAGTAATTTAGTGTGTTTTTTCAAGATCTCGATCTGCTGAGATGTCAATGAATCATGTGCAGTTTTGCTCATCACTAAATAACGCTCTTCATTCGAGCCTATGACTTGTAGCATATTCCCGGCGAATCGGGCCAACTGATCTTCAGAGATCAATATGACCTCTTTTTCATTTCGCTGTAAGGATTTGATCACACGTTGACGTTCCTGTTCATCATCAATACAATCAGCACAAAGTACGGCAAATGATTCTCCGATTGTTAATACAACATTCGTATGATAAATCGGTTTTCGTTCGCCATGAACTGATTGAAAAGCTGAAAAAGTAATTGGTTTGTAACCGAATATCTCACAAAACTCAAAAAAAAGTTCTTCGTTAGATCGTTCAGAAAGTGCGCAATACGCCACACTGTTCTCACGATCGAGTAACAAACTGCCGGTTCCTTCTAAAAACACATGTTCTTTCTCTGCATCAGTGAGATCAATGACGCGATCGATCTTGAAATTCTGATCTTCCAACAACTCCAAAACATCCTCACGTCTTTCTAACCTTCGATTTTCAGCAAACATCGGATAGAGCGCCACATCGCCATTGGCATGAAATGAGATCCAGTTGTTCGGGAAAATAGAATCCGGAGTTCGTACATCGCTCCTGTCTTCAACCACGATCACTTTCACTCCTTTTTCGCGCAATGCTGCTACAAATCCATCAAATTCTCGTTGGGCTATTTGTAGTATGCTCCGTGGATCAAGTCCATCTGACTGCTGTTGAAAATAGTTATTGACTGCAGTTTCCTCGTTCATCGAGAAATGAAGTGGGCGTATCATCAAGATTGTGTCGGTGATTTGCATGAATGAAATTTAAAGCACTAAAGTTACGCTTTCAAGAGATACGATGAACTCCTTCCACCAGCAGGATCTTTTTCCAAAACACCTTTTTCGAGAAGATCATTCACATCCCTCAATGCGGTATCCTGTGAGCATTTTTGCATTTTCGCCCATTTTGTGGTAGTCAATTTTCCTTCAAAATCGTCAAGTAAACGGTTGACCATTTTAAGTTGCCTTTCATTAAAAAGTGTCATTTTGTGTTGTTCCCAGAAATGAGCTTTAGTTAATACCTTGGCTAATTGTGCCTCTGTATTCTGAAGTGCAGCTTGCATGCACTCCAAAAACCACAGCATCCAACTGGTAACATCAAGATCTCCTTTTTGGGTTTGCTCCAGTATTTCATAATACGACTTTCTTACCTTCATGATCTGAGAAGACATGCTGTAAAAACGCTTGTTTGAACCATCGGCACGACTCAACTGCATATCTGCCACTGCTCTTGCTAAACGACCATTTCCATCGTCGTACGGGTGAACTGAAACAAACCACAAGTGAGCCACAGCAGCTTTCAAAACGGGATCTATGTTTTGATCCGCATTGAACCAGTTTAAAAAATTGTCCATTTCGGCTGCCAAACGATCTGCTTCGGGCGCAACGTAGTGCACGCGTTCAAATCCCATTGCACCGGAAACCACTTGCATCGGACCTGCATCATCTTTCCTGAATTCACCCACTGTTATTTTCTGCAAACCACTTCTTCCTGTTGGAAACAAAGCTGCATGCCAACTATGCAATCGCTCTTTTGTAAGTGGTTGATAGGCATACTGTGTGGCATCAGCCAGAACATCCACCATGCCATCTACGTCTCGTCCGGAATGCACCATGCCTGCGTACTCCAAACCTAACTTGCGGGCAACACTCGATCGAACTTCATCGGTATTGTAAAGTTCACCCTCTATTTCCGAAGAACGCAAAACATCCTCAGAGAGCGTCTGCCAAAAAGCTTCGCGACTCATTTCAAAACCAAGTGCTTCCATACGCCCAAGAAGTCTTCCCTGACGATTACGCACATCTGCCAGCTTCATGAGTAATAATTCATGATCCCACCAGAACTCCGGCCAAGTCTTTAAATGATGAAAATAATGTGACATTCTCCGCAAATTATGCATCGAATATACAACATATTCTCCTCATTACCAAATTTAAACCGCATATTTTGCGGAGATTAGATACATTTTCACCGCACCTAACCCAAAATTCGCTTCAAACCTACACGCTTTCTTGGGGCATCGATTTCGATCACTTGCACGTCAACATGCTCATGAAGCGCAATAAACTTAGACGGATCATCGACATATACATCAGCTAGATTGGATTTGTGAATGAGCCCATTTTCCTTAATCCCGATATTGATGAAGGCACCGAAAGCTGTTACGTTAGTGACGATTCCAGGAAGTATCATGCCTGTTCTCAGATCCTCAATGGTTTTTATTGAACGATCGAACTCAAGCACCTTTGCTTTTTTGCGCGGATCTCGTCCCGGTTTTTTCAATTCGGCAATGATGTCCTCAAAGGTGTAGGGATCAATCTCAGGGAAATCGGTTTTGTTCACTTCCTTCAAACGTTGTTCATTTCCAATGAGTTCCTTCAGATCAACTTTTAGACGTTTGGCGATACTCTGCACGATCTTATAACTTTCGGGGTGTACTGCTGAATTATCAAGGGGATCTTCACCATTACGAACACGTAAAAATCCGGCTGCCTGTTCAAACGCCTTATCACCCAATCGCTTCACCTTCTTTAGTTCGGCACGCGATCGAAATCCTCCGTTTTCCTTTCGGTATTCAACAATATTCTCTGCGAGTGCAGGTCCCAACCCGGATACATAGCTCAACAAATACGGTGAAGCCGTATTCAGATCAACACCGACGCTATTTACGCAAGAGATCACCACATCGTCCAGCGCATTCTTCAAAAGATGCTGATCCACCTCGTGCTGATATTGCCCCACACCTACAGATTTCGGATCGATCTTCACCAATTCAGCGAGCGGATCCATCAAGCGACGACCTATCGAAACTGAACCTCGCACAGTCACGTCGTATTCCGGAAACTCTTTTCGGGCGATCGGACTGGCAGAATAGATCGAAGCGCCATCCTCACGTACTACAAAAACTTCAAGATCGCGGTCGAAACGAATGCGCTTGATAAATCTTTCCGTTTCGCGACCAGCTGTTCCATCTCCAATGGCAATTGCCTCGATCTTGTAGGCCTGAACCAATTGAGCGATCTTGGCCTGGGCCTGTGCACTTTCATTTTGAGGAGAATGAGGATAAATCGTTGTGTTGGTTAACAAACTCCCCGATTCATCGATACAGACTACTTTACATCCGGTCCTAAATCCCGGATCGATCGCAAGAATTCGTTTTGAACCAAGGGGCGGTGCAAGCAACAACTGACGCAAATTCGTAGAGAACACTTTTATTGCCTCCAGATCGGCCTTCAATTTTGCTTCGTTCAGGATCTCATTCTCCAACGATGGGCACAACAATCGCTTGTAGGATTCTTTACATGCTTCTGCTACCACATCAGCACAACCATCATTTCCTTTTACGAAAAAACGCTCTAGTTGTTCCAGTGCCTCTTCCTGAGCAGGATGTGCCTTCAAGGATAAGATTCCTTCACGATCCGCACGATACAAAGCCAAAAAACGGTGTGAAGCACATTTGTATAATGGTTCTGAAAAATCAAAATAATCGCGGTACTTCGCACCCTCTTCCTCTTTTCCTTTCACCAATTTTGACTGCAGTACAGCTCTTCGCTGGAAAAGTTGACGCATACGTGCACGAGCTACTGCGTTCTCATTGATCCACTCAGCAATAATATCTTTTGCGCCATCAATAGCCATTTGCTCGTCGATCACATCACCTTTGACGAAGCGTTCAGCCATTTGTTCAGGATCACCGCCACGTTGCGACATGATCATCTTCGCCAACGGTTCCAAACCGAGTTTTTTCGCTTTATCTCCCTTCGTTTGACGTTTCTGTTTGTAGGGCAAATAAAGGTCTTCCAACACATTGGAATCAAAACATTCCAGCACTTTCGATTTCAATTCAGGTGTTAACTTCCCTTGTTCTTCAATTGCATTCAAAATAGTTTGTTGGCGTGTGATCAATTCATCGTGTCGTTTCGCTAAATCCCTGATCTGCGCCACCTGAACCTCATCCAATCCACCGGTTTGTTCTTTTCGGTAGCGGGAAATAAAAGGAACCGTTGCTCCCTCTGCCAGTAAGGCGATTGTATTCTTTACTGAACGTTGCTGAAGTCCTGTATTACTTATAATATATGTTTCTTTTTCCATGACTTTGTTTGATTTTCAAATCTCGGTATTTGCACTTGTTCTACAAACAGGGAATGTTAAAGATTTGTCAACATATTTTATTTATCCGGGTAGATTTTTTATTTTCGGAAGTTGTATGAGTTCAAGAATAGTAATTTTCAGTTCCTTGTTCCTTGTTCTTTGCTCCTTGCTCCATCAAGAGGCAATGGAAAAAGGGAAAGCATCGTATTATGCTTCAAAATTTGAGGGAAGACGAACGGCATCCGGTGAAGTTTTTCGGCAGGATAGCCTGACAGCTGCACACAAGACGCTGCCTTTCGGCACACAATTGAAAGTGACGAATCTCAGTAATGATTCTACTGTAATCGTTAGGGTAAATGATCGCTTGAGCAAAAACTCATCATCAATCATAGATGTATCATTAAAAGCGGCAAAACAACTTAATTTTGTCCAAAAAGGAATTACACTAGTAACACTTGAAATAAAAGAAAAGTAATATGAAGAAAGCTGTATTATTTGCTGCACTAATAACTCTTTTTGCGTGCACGCCAAAAACTGTTGAAATCACAGAAAAGGTTGAATCCACGGAATTTCCCTCTGACGAGATTGCTCAAGGAAATAAACTTTACCAAGAGAATTGCGGAAGATGCCATAAGCACAAAGTAGTGACCAACTACACTGAGGAAGAATGGAAAAAAATCGTCCCAAAAATGGCTGCGAAGTCAAAACTTGATCAAACGGATGAAAACAAAGTACTCCAATATGTACTTTGGAAGATTGAAACAAAATAATGTACCGTAAGGATTTTCTACAAATCATGGGAGGAGCATTTGCATTTGGTGCTTTTAGCACTTTAACATCACTAATGGACACGTTGAGTGAGACCGATAGCACGATGCCCGTTTTATTCGTAGGACATGGCTCTCCGATGAATGGAATTGAGGACAATGAATTCTCGCAATACTGGAAAAAACTGGCTTCTGAAATCGAAAAACCAAAAGCCGTATTGTGTATTTCCGCGCATTGGCTAACAAGAGGGACATTCATTACAGCCATGGAAAAACCAAAAACTATCCACGATTTTGGCGGATTCCCACAGGCCTTGTTCGACGTGCAATACCCTGCACCCGGAAATCCTGAATTGGCCAAAGAAACAGCGGCATTGTTTGAAAAACCAAAAGTAGAACTGGATCACGAATGGGGTTTGGATCACGGGACATGGACGGTCGTTCGTCACATGTATCCCGATGCTAACATTCCTGTTTTGCAATTGAGTATTGATTATAATCAACCTGCGGAATACCACTATGAAATCGCAAAACACTTGGCTGCACTTCGTAAAAAAGGGGTCCTGATTATCGGTAGCGGTAACATGGTACATAACTTACGCATGGTTGCCTGGGATAGACTCAACGAATCTTATGGATTTGACTGGGCAATCGAAATGAATACGATCTTCAAGGAAAAGATCAATTCAGGCGATCACAAGGCACTCATTGATTACGAAAAATTGAATAAGGCCGCTAAATTGGCGATTCCTACTCCCGATCATTATTACCCATTGATGTATGCACTTGGATTAAAAACGGAAAAAGACAACATTTCCTTCTTCAATGATAAGCCGGTTGCCGGCTCATTAACAATGACTTCTGTTAAATTTGGGGTTTAATAAAGCGTTTTCATGTTATCAAACCTCACCATTCTAGACGCATCAACAGTACTAGCAGGACCATCCGTCGGAACTTTTTTTGCGGAGTTGGGAGCTCGTGTCATCAAAGTAGAAAACCCTAAGATTCCAGACGTAACACGAAGTTGGAAGCTTTCAGTTGAAAATCCGAACTCACCAATATCCGCCTATTTTTCTAGCGTCAACTACAAAAAAGAATACCAAAAACTGGATTTAAATCAAGCTGAAGGTAAAGAGAAATTTCTGGAATTGATCAAATCCACTGATATCCTTATTTCGAATTTCAAATATGGAGATGAAGATAAATTCGGGATCACGGATTCAGTTTTACGCACCATCAATCCCAGACTCATTTGCGGAAAGATTAGTGGCTTTGGATCGGAAAGTGATCGTGTTGCATACGACCTGATCCTTCAGGCAGAGAGCGGATTAATGTCCATGAACGGCACTCCCGAAAGTGGTCCGGTGAAAATGCCGGTTGCCTTTATTGATGTCCTGGCCGCGCACCACCTAAAAGAAGGATTGTTATTGGCGCTTTTGAAGCGTCAGGAAAGTGGAATTGCATCTACGGTAACTGTTTCTTTATACGATGCAGCAGTCAGTAGCTTGATCAACCAAGCCTCGAACTATTTAATGACCGGTAAAATTCCTCAGCGTATTGGAAGCCTCCATCCGAACATTGCGCCTTATGGTGAAATCTTCCAAACAAAGGATCAACAACTCATAACATTTGCGATTGGCAGCGATGCTCACTTTTCAAAGCTTTGTATTTTTCTCGGTATTCAGGAATTAATCAAGGATGTCCGATTTAAGGATAATCCATCACGGGTAGTTAACCGGAAAGTACTTTACGAGCTACTTGAAGTCAAGATAAAATCACTGAATGCTGACGAAATCCTGATCGCCATGTTGAATCAAAAAGTACCTGCAGGAAAGATCAAAGATCTTGCAGAAGTTTTTTCTGATCAATCCGCACAATCATTGGTTCGCGAGGAAACGATTGACGAAATTCCAACCAAACGTGTCAGTTCAATTGCATTTAAATGGGAATAGATATCAGAAAACCTCAGACAGAAAAAGAGTGGGAAGCTTATTATGACTTGCGTTACCGCATTCTTCGTGAACCTTTGGGGCAACCAAAAGGTAGTGAGCAAAACGAAGGCGATGTAACTGGTGAACATTTTGCACTTTATGACGACTCTGTTTTAAAAGCAATCGCGCGTTTGGATCATTCGGGTGACCGTATTGCTCAAGTAAGATTTGTCGCTGTGGAAGGAAGCCAACAAGGTATGGGATATGGGCGACTCATTATGGAAGCAACTGAAAATCGTGCAAAGGAAAGAGGTGATCAAAAAATGATCTTACACGCCAGAGATTACGCTGTCGATTTCTATTTGCGACTGGGATACACAGTCATTGAACCATCACACAAATTATTTGGTATTCTTCAGCATTATTTGATGGAGAAAGGCTTGTGAGTTGTTGATTTACAAAAATCGTTTATTCGTAAATGCTTTACCTGAACCTGATTTAAGGTATTTTTCAAAATGAAAGGCTTTGTATTTGTCGGAGAATGCAATATACGTCACCAAACTAACCGGTAATCGTGTTGAAGTATAATGTACCTCTTTATTTGAATGCCTTTTTAATCTTGCTTCTAAATTTCTTGTGCATCCAGTATAAATAGTCCCATCTGCGCATTTTAAAAGATAAACACAGTACATGTTTTCCATGACATTGAAGATTGAGTTATGTGCGAATACTTGAATTTAACTCAATTTTAAATTGTATCAAAAGATACTTAATCTTTACCCGTAAACGATTTGGTAGACCTTGTCCAACGAAAACCCAAGAAGATTTTTAGTCATAAAAATTATTCTTAAAAAAAAGCCCTGCTTCGCTCTTGGATAAATCCTCGAGCTTCGCAGGGCGAAGGTGGAGAAGATGGGGCTTACCTCGACTACATTGCATTCCGCTCGGTATAAACTTCTCGCCCCCTAAAAACAAAGCCTTGACTTTTCGTCAAGGCTTTGTGGAGAAGATGGGGCTCGAACCCACGACCTCTTGGCTGCCAGCCAAGCGCTCTAGCCATCTGAGCTACATCCCCATGTAGCGAAGATAACAAAACATTAAGCTTTTCGCTTCTTCAATTGATCTTCAATCCGTTTTGTGATCAGATTGAACAATAATTTGGCTTCTTTCTCTTCGATCTTTCTTCCGAATCGAATCATTTGATTCATGTATTCAAACTCCAGGCGCTCACCGCCACGAATCCATGGCGAAGACTCCCATGCTGTTTGAATTGAGTTAGATTCAGGCATTTGCACACGCATTTTATTGATATTCTCCAAATAATACGGAACTGCCCGACCGTAACCTTTGATCGATTTTTTATAAGTCAATGCTGCCTCGTCAATTTTGATCAATTCCTTTCCCCACATCAACCAGAAAAAAGACCTGAATACGCGAAAAGCATAATAGAACCAGAAAGTCATGAATATGAAAACAATAACCTTTTCTTGCTTAGTCATATCAAAATTGAAATAGTACCATGCCACCGTGACTCCGATTACCATCCACATGGCTACCCAAGCTCCCATTAAGGCTTTAATGAGCGGCTTATCCTCTGGTCGAATAACGATTGTTGTTTTCAGTTTATCGTCCTCAAAAGTGATTCTATTCCCAATCCATTTCATGCGACAAAAATACAGTTTAAACCAACAAAAAAGGCGACCGAAGCCGCCTTTTACAATTCTTAATTTAAATCTTATTCAACAACTAAACGCTTTGTAAGACGCTCACCGTTTACGAGTAACTCAACGATATAAACACCCGACTGCAAGTCTTGTGTATTCAATACCACTTCTGACAATCCAACGATCGATCCATAATTACGTGTTGAAATTTGCTTTCCTGAAATATCAATCAGGTTTAAAACCACTTGCGCTTCTTTATTCAGATTGATCGCAATTACAGCAAAATCGTTCGCTGGATTTGGATACACTTTCAACACATCATCCAATTGCTCATCTGTCAATTCAGACAATCCCGCACTTACACCACTTTCGTATCCATTACTTACCGCTCCTGCAACTGTAGTATAACCAGCATTGTCAATGCGTCCATTCGGTGCAATCAACATTCCAACAATGTGCATATTATCCACATTCCAACCAGCTGGAAGAACAAATGAAAAATTCACAATGTGCTCTTCACCAGCATTCACTGTAACTGGGAAACTTCCCGTAAATCCGCCAAAAGAAGGGGCAATTTTACGTGCCACATGATCATACACCATTTGCGCAGCGGGTACTGGATTTGGCAATGACTCGTATCCACCCATTACACCATTACCACCACCGGCATAAGCATTGGACTGACTCCATCCTGATCCGGAACCGGTAACACCATCTTCTGTCAATACACAAGCAATTTTATAATTGTTGTTTGCAGCAGACTGAAAATCAGCTGTAACAGACACGTTCAATGTACGTGAAGTCGCATCCCAAGTAGCACCATTTGTTAATACGGCCACTGGAGCTGTTTGCAATCGCTGAAAGAATTGAGTAGACATTTGGGATGGATCAACACTGCTTCCTCGGTCAACTAGCGATGAAGGATAACCACTAATTAAGGCTCCAAATGGAGTGTCGTATTCTGGAAAAGCCATTGGATCGCCATTGTGAACCGCAATTCCTGCCCAGAAACCGTTGTAATCATTGGCAAAACGATCCATGAAAACGGCACCACGCGGACACCATTGACACCAAGTCCCTGTTCCTTCTTCTCCAACCACAATCTTTCCTGCTGCTGGAACTACAGGATTAACATTTAATTCGATCTCGTCATCCGAAGAATCGTCATCAGCACCACCATTCACATTGCTAATTGTTGCAGTTGCTACATTCAGTCCAGCAACCAACTCCACTCCGGAAAATTGAACGTTGTAATTCTGAAGCGAATTCAAACTAAGCCCAGTAATATTCTGCGTGTAATCAACACCATTATAATTAAGTGTAACATCAAACGAATTGATTTGAGTCACACCGGCGTTTTTAACAACAACCGTTGGATTTACAATTTGACCTGCAATTGAACCTCCCATAGATATACTCGAAACCATTGCATTCAAATTTTGCAAGGTGTACGTTTGATGATCAAAAGACACATCATCAACATAGTACTGGCTATTTTGAATCGGATATAAATTCATGGATGCAACAGCATTCGTTCCATTCTGCCATTGACCAATCTGAACCCCGTCAACAAAAGCCTTCCAGATCTGCAAAGTTAAATTAGCTTCGATCTTTAGAGTAAACCATGTCGCAGGCGTATAACTACCTGTAGCCAAATTCGCAGTCTGTCCGTCATCGATTGTGATCGTCCCACCATCCATGTTCACATTTAAAGCCCAGATTTGTCCAATCGTTTGTGATCCCTGAAAATTGAAATAGGCATTTTTACCAGTGTTCACATAAAAATCAGACTCTAATGTAAAAACACCACTGTTGTATAACTGTCCAAATTTCAGAATGATATCCTGTGGACCTCCATTTGCGGCTGTTGAAGACAAGTACAACGATTTCGATCCACTACTTGCCTGTGTCGTATTGATCATAACATCCTGCGCACCTCCCTGTTGACCTGTAGTCCAAGTTGCCCAATAAGTTGGACTCTGCACACAGATATAAGAACCTGCTGCGTACGACTCAAAATCTTCTGAGTAGATCTGAGCAAATGAAAAGCCCGATATGATCAGACCTGATAAAAGTAAAAGTCTTTTTTTCATAGTTAAATAATAAGTATATAATAGTTCAACAAGGTAGGCATTATCCCTCTAAAAGAGACTACTACTAACCGGTGATAATTCCGTATTCTTGAATTCCCAATTACAAATACCTGAAATCCTGACCGTTTTTGAGTGACTTAATGGTTTCGAAAATCAAACGAATACAATTCTCCACATCTTCCTTTCTACACATTTCAACAGTCGTATGCATGTAGCGCAATGGAAGTGAGATCAGCGCACTAGGGACACCCTCATTGGAATAAGCAAATGCGTCCGTATCTGTTCCAGTTGACCGAGAAGCAGCAGCGCGTTGAAAAGGGATCTTTTGTTTTTCTGCCACAGCAATCAATTGCTTCAATAAATTGTTTTGAACAGCCGGACCGTAGGTCAAGACAGGCCCCTCACCCCCTTTCAGATCGCCATTTTCAATCTTATCGACCATAGGCGTACTGGTATCGTGACAAACATCTGTAATAATTGCCACATTTGGTTTGATTCGGTGAGCAATCATCTCAGCACCGCGTAATCCTACCTCTTCCTGAACTGAATTCACAATGTACAAACCAAAAGGTAATTTCGTTTTTGATTCCTTCAGCATCCTTGCGGTTTCTGCAATCATGAATCCACCAATGCGGTTATCGAGTGCACGTCCAACATAACGATTTTTGTTCATGATCATGAATTCATCTTCAAAAGTGACCACACAACCAACATGTATACCCAACTTTTCCACCTCATCAGCTGAGCTGCATCCACAATCCAAAAAGATATTTTTCATGCTTGGCGTGTCTTCTTTCGTGGCACGGGTGTGGATCGCAGGCCAACCAAAAACGGCTTTCACAATTCCTTTATCTGTGTGTATATTGACTCTCTTAGACGGAGCTATCATGTGATCAGAGCCTCCGTTGCGTCGCAAATAAATAAAGCCTTCTTTGGTTATGTAATGTACAAACCAAGAGATTTCATCAGCGTGAGCTTCAATCACAACTTTGTATTCTGCCTTCGGATTGATCACTCCTACCACAGTCCCATAATGATCTGTGAAATACTCATCGATATACGGTTTAATATAAGACAACCATAGTTTTTGTCCTTCGGATTCAAATCCTGTCGGACTCGGGTTATTCAAGTATTGTTCTAGAAATTTCTCTGATTTGGCAGTAATAATCTTTTTCATTTTTGCATGTTTTGCTTTGTGTAAAGCTAAGCTCTTGTAAAAAGAAAATAGCTTGTACGAATAAAACTTACTTACCAGAAAATGTGAATATCCACTTTTACCTCATCAAGGTTACATTCCCTTTGATAATCCCCTCTTCTCCATCAATACAAATTGCTTGGAGGTAGAAATCATACACATCCGGGTCTAGTGCCTTTCCTCGAAATGTACCGTCCCATCCATCCAAACGATCAAAGGATTCAAAAACCATCTCACCCCATCGGTCGAAAACTCTGAAAACCATTCCTTCAATTAGTGGTCCTCGTACATACAAGACATCATTCTCACCATCTCCGTTTGGCGTAAACGCATTAGGTACATACACAAACGGTTCATCGCAAATAAATGTATAAACTTTTATTGCAACAGTATCGTAGCGTGTACAAATCCCATCTGTAACTGCTAAAATAAATAGCGTGTTCTCATATACTTGAGCTTCCGTTTGCTGACTATTCGGACTCACCAAAGAATTGTTCGGAATCCAAGTATAAGAATACCCATCAGGGGAAGCGATTAATGTCGTTGTTCCACCTTGAGGGATTGTGTATTCTGTTGCACTTGCGACCACCGAACCATCTGGAATTGTACTCACCTGAATCAATATGGAATCTTCTATCAAACAACCATTGGAGGCGGAGGCTGTTACATAAAGATACTGCGTGCTTGGTGGACTCACCTGAACTTGAGAACCATTTGTTGGACCAATTATTATGTTCGAGGGTGACCATTGATAATCAAAGGAAATTGATGGATTAAGGTTGGTTGCTGTTATTGTTGTGCTTTCTGTCAGACAAATTGTCGTGTCACCCGATAACACAAGTGCTGAACTAATAAATGTGACGGTGACGCTATCAACAGACCTGCATCCGGGATTTCCGGCCATTATGTAATAGGTTGTCGTTCCAGACGGTGTAATTGTCAACACTGAATCTGAAACTGAAACATTTAACGTATCTGTAAAATCACTGTTGCTTGACCAAATAAAATAGGACGCTGTACCAAAACTGTTTGCTGTAAACGAGAGCTCTGTAGGTGAACAAAGCTCTAGATTTTCAGGCACATTGAGCTGGATTGAATCCAACACAGTGATGGTAAGCATTGCTGTATCTGTCAATAAACAAATACTATCCGTTACATACAAATACACTTCATATATTCCAGACTCTGTGTAAAGCATAGTAGGATTGAAAATCACAGAAGTGGTGTCTCCATTACCAAAGTCCCATAAATAAGAATCGGAATCAGAACTGAAATTATCAAAAGTCACTTCAAAATTAGCACAACCGAGATTGTTGTCCACTGTAAACTCCGCTTTCGGGATCAATTCAAAATCAAATTTGAAAACCAAATTATTACAATTGCTACTCAGGTTCTGGGAGGACCAAGCACCCGGTGTTGTGGGGAAATCACTATGCCCACCACAACCACCACAGACTGATTGGTATACCACACCATTTTTATCAAATCGTGAAGTGCCTCCATCTACGTGTTCTTGTGCATTTGCTCCCCCTAAATAAGTTCCATACAAAATATCCGTGAACTCACGCTTGATCACCAATAGGTAAAAATCAAAACCATTGGGAGCGGTTGACTGAAAAGCATCTGCCGTTACCGGCATTCCAGACATAGGAGTTCCCTGTAAAATATTTGCTCCCCAACCGGAAACATACATATTTCCACAAATATCCACCAAGAAAGCCGCAGGAGAAATATTGATAAATGGACTTCCATTTCCAAATACCGTTGAGTTCAAATTTGTTGTTAAGTCCGGATCCAACTTAATGATAAATTGACTACTATTTGGTATGACATATGGTGCATTATTGACTGGAAATAAACCACCCACAGCCTGCCCCAATACAAATACATTGTCGTTTCTGTCTATTTCCACAAAGAATGCCTGATCGAGATTATTTGTCCCCAAATAGGTTGCATTGACAACCGTATTTCCATCTTCCAATAATTTTAGAGCAAAACCATCTGTTTTACCTCCATTGTAATTGGGCTGAAGTCCACCGGATGTAAACGGTAGATCATTCGAGCTAGTTCCTCCAACAATCACAATATTGTAACTCGAATCAACCTTGACAGAATAACAGGCATCATTATTTGAACCTCCAAAATAACTTGACCAAAGCAGCGAATTAAGATTGGTTGACATTTTAAAGATCACTCCATCCTGCATCCCGGCGTTGGTGGATTGAAAGGCATTCAAAACAGGAAAATTCGTACTTCTTGTACATGATGCTACTATACAATTACCATCCTGATCGAGCATAATCTCACCTCTAAACTGATCTCCATAATTAATTGAAAGTGAATCGTAGGCCGCAACCGAATTGTAATTCCCGGAAGTAACTTTGTAATTCACACCATCATTTCCTGAACCACCAATGTAGGTCGATCCCATTAAATTTTGCCCATTAGCACTGAATTTAGCTACAAAAATATCAGTCCCTACATTACCGAAATTCGTACCATTGAAATTCACAGATAAAGTTGATCCACCGGCATGACTAGTTTGAAATCCTCCTTGGACAGGAAAGTCCAAAGCGGATGTCACTCCATACAAATACACATTGTTGTTTTGATCACAAATTAAGGAATGAGCCGTTTCTGTTCCTTGCACATTATCTCCACCGCCAATAAAGGTCGTCCAGATCATGGTTGTTCCATTCGCCGAATACTTCGAAATAAAAGCATCCGTTGTTGCCACATTTGTGCTAGGCACTGTAATGTTTGAAGTAACGTCCCAAGCTAATGGATCCGGAGTAGGATATTGATTTCCATAAATAATCCCTGCAGAATAGGCTGTACCATCATAACCATAAGTTGCCGTCATCCCGAAATTATCTGTCACTGATCCACTGTATGTAGCAAAAACCAATATTGGATCAATTACCAAGATAGTTCTCGGATCATAATTCCCAAGCTTAAAACTCACTTTATTTCCTTCCAATTGGTAAGAAGAGTTCACCTCTTTTATTTTTCCATTGATTACCTGATAGCAATACGGCTTCTGTTCGATAATTTGTCCAAGATCCGTTTGAATCACAAGATCCCCCTTCTCACTAACTTTTAATCCGCTGACACCGCCATAATTAAAGAATATTTGACGGGGATCAGCACCCGGAAGTACATGGAATTCATACTTCAATTCTTCCTGCTGCTCGATGATTTTTAGATCAACACCATTATAAAACTCACGGAGCACTGCCTCACTGTACCCATAGACTTCAGAAGCCCATTTTGATTGATCATTTCCAATGAAAAAATTATAATACGCCTTTGTTCTTCCCGACTTTTCGATGTGTTTAACTTCATTAGCTGTAGGAAAATTCAAGTGAACCAAGGACTGCTTGTACACGATCGTTTCTTCTGAATCTTGTGGTTTTGAATGTAATTCTTGCAAACGTGAAAAATCCTGTAAATGGAACAAGAATTTTCGTTGCTGAATCCACAAATTACCTCCGTGAAACTTTGTTTTAAACAATACAGGTTCCGGCCATTGACCTTTATTCTCTAAGAACGAATGCAACAAAGAGTGATCGTGCTCGATCTCTTGAGCCTCAGCACCTGTAAACAAAAGCAACAATGTAAATAAGTTGAGCAGTCTCTTCATGTCTTCTTTACGAAGTTTCGATCTAAATTAATGAAAATAAATCATCTGACCCAAATCATGTTAAATCAATTCAGCTTCAACTTATCGGGAGAGTGCAAAAAATCTTAATTTCGTAAGAAACATTACCGAAACAAAATAACCCTCAAAGTTGGACATGAAAAATCGAATTACCACACTTTTCGGAATTGACTACCCACTGATTCAAGCCGGTATGATCTGGTGCTCCGGATGGGAGCTCGCTTCAGCTGTTTCTAATGCGGGCGGACTTGGGATTATTGGATCCGGAAGTATGTATCCGGAAATCCTTGAGGAACACGTGATCAAATGTAAGAGGGCAACAAACAAACCTTTTGCGGTGAATTTACCCATGCTCTATCCTGACATCGATAAACATATCCAAACGATCCTTAAACATGAGGTCCCGATTGTTTTCACTTCGGCCGGAAATCCAAAAACATGGACGCAGCATTTGAAAGATCATGGAATTAAAGTAGTTCACGTCGTTTCGAGTGTCAAGTTTGCATTAAAAGCACAAGAAGCAGGTGTAGATGCGGTAGTTGCAGAAGGCTTTGAGGCAGGTGGACACAACGGTCGCGACGAAACGACCACCATGTGTTTAATTCCTATGGTAGCGGAGCGAATTACAATTCCCTTGATCGCTGCCGGTGGAATTGGAACCGGAAAAGGAATGCTTGCCGCTATGAATCTGGGAGCCGATGGAGTTCAGGTTGGGAGTCGTTTTGTGGCCTCACTGGAATCAAGCGCTCATCAAAATTTCAAGCAAGTAGTTGTAGACGCAAAAGAAGGCGACACTTTGCTCACCCTAAAAGAATTGACTCCGGTTCGTTTGGTGAAAAATGATTTTTTTCACCAAATAGAAGAAGCTTACAAGAGAGGGGCAAGTGAAGATGATCTCAAAAGATTGCTTGGTCGTGGTCGTGCAAAAAAAGGTATGTTTGAAGGCGATTTAGTTGAAGGTGAATTGGAGATTGGACAGATCGCGGGATTGATCCACCAAATAAAACCTGCAGCAGCGATTGTTGAAGAAATAATCACGGAATACCGACAAGCAATAAAAGAACAACAAACTGAAAAATACAACTTCTGATGATCCACTTCGATCGATATAAACTCACAAACGGTCTCACCGTTTTATTCCATAAAGATGTAACAACACCAATGGCCGTCGTCAACATTTTATACAACGTTGGTGCACGAGATGAGGACGAATCAAAAACCGGATTTGCCCATTTATTCGAACATCTTATGTTCGGCGGATCAGTGAATATTTCGGATTTTGACGCACCACTTCAACGTGCTGGAGGTGAAAGCAATGCTTTTACTTCGAATGACATCACCAATTACTATGATGTCCTACCTGCACACAATTTGGAAACAGCATTGTGGTTAGAAAGTGATCGCATGCTGTCACTGGCTTTTACACCAAAGAGTCTGGAAGTTCAACGCAATGTAGTGATCGAAGAATTCAAACAGCGCTACCTCAATCAACCCTATGGGGATGTATGGTTGCAATTGCGTCCACTTGCTTACCATGTTCATCCATACAAATGGGCTACAATTGGCAAGGAAATTTCCCATATTGAGGATGCAACAATGGAAGATGTTAAAGGATTCTTTAAGAAACATTACTGCCCCTCGAATGCCATTCTTTGTGTTGCCGGAAATTTTGAGTTCGAACACATTCAGCAGCTTGTTGAAAAGTGGTTTGGCGATATCCCATCTGGGACAAAACCCGTTCGAATGCTACCTGCTGAACCAGAACAAAAAGAATTTCGTGAGAAATTAATCGAACGCAATGTTCCTGCTGATGCTTTTTACTACGCATTCCGGATGCCCGAGCGCAAAGACCCTGGCTTTTATTTGTCCGATGTGTTGTCTGACGCTTTAGGTAGGGATAAATCTTCTCGATTATACACAAGTTTGAAAAAAGAACAAAAACTCGTTTCAGAAATCGGAGCTTACATCACTGGTTCAATGGATGATGGCTTGTTAATCATTTCGGGAAAGCTAAATGAAGGCGTAACGTTTAATATGTTGGATCGCGCTCTGTGGGATGAACTGGAGAAATTGAGATCAGTCAAAATGGAGGAAAACGAATTGAAACGTTTAATGATCAAAATTCGCACTTCTAAAGAATTTCAGGAACAGGGGCTTTTAAACAGAGCAATGAACTTATGTTATTTTGAACTTCTTGGCGACGCAAACGGGATCAATGAAGAACACGAAATCTACGATGCCATTCGTCCTGAACACCTGCAAAAAGCTGCGAAAGAAATACTGAATCCAAAGAATTGTTCACTGTTAAAAGTAAAAGCTCAAAAAAATGGTTAATCGCACTCACACACCTAAACTCCGTTCGATCGATCATATTGAGTTTGTGAAACCTCATGTTTTCGACATAAATAAGTGGTCTAAGTTGTACTTCATGAAGGAAGTACCAAATGAAACCTCACGCGTCGATATTTATTTCAACGCAGGTTCAGTGCGTGGAAGTGTTGGTATTGCTTCTATCGTAAACGGTCTTCTGCTCTCAGGTACATCAGAACAATCTTCAACGGAAATCCACAACCAATTGGATGGCCTTGGTGCTTTCTATGAAAGTAATGTTGGTCATGAAAATGCAACCATTAGCATCTATGCTTTGCGCGAAAACATGATCAAGATACTTCACGTTCTTAAAAATGCTATCGAAAACATGGCTTTTTTAGAACATGAAGTGGAAGAGTTGATCTCCGACAGAAAACAAAAATTCAGAGTCAATCTTGAAAAAGTTAGCTTTCTGGCGCAAAGACAGTTTCAAAAAGAGATCTTTCACAATTCAACATACGGTCGAGTTTTAGAGGAAGTAGATTACGATAATTTCTCGTTAAGTGAAATGAAATCCTTCTTTCGTGAAAATTACCTCAATGGGCTAACAAAAGTTGTAGTGGTTGGAAATTTCTCACAAGATGATATTGATGCAATGATCGATCTTATGGGACAATGGTCGAAAGAAGGTCCTGTAAATTTTGAAACTGAATTCCAAAACAAGCCGGGATACACCCATGTAGAAAAGACCGATGCGCTTCAAACAGCCATTCGTATGGGTAAGATTCTGTTCAACAAATCACATCCTGACTTCATTGATTTTCAGGTTCTCAACACTATTCTTGGAGATTACTTTGGCAGTCGCTTGATGTCCAATATTCGAGAAGACAAAGGATACACTTACGGTATAGGGAGTATGAATGCCGAATTGCAGGAAACAGGTTATTTCTTGATCGCAACTGAAGTGGGTAAAGATGTGAAAGAGGCTACTTTGACAGAAATCAAGAATGAGATTGATCGTTTGCGTACAGAGTTAGTAGATGAACAAGAGCTGGAATTGGTTAAAAGTTACTTGCTGGGGCAATTACTGAAAAGCGCAGACGGCCCTTATTCTCTCATTGATCTTTATATGGGTGTTGAATCGTTTGGAATTGAATTGGAATTTTACAATAAGTCCATCAAAGCGATAAAAAACATCACTCCTGAACGCATTAAGGGATTAGCGGAACAATACCTCGTTTGGGAAGATTTTTCAATTGTTAGCGCAGGCTAGCAACGTACCATAAAAAACAACGTTATACGATAGAGTAATTTTTCACGTTTAAAAAGAATCAATGCGTAAACTTCTGCTTCTTTTGATGATCTTTTTAGGATTGAACTTTCAATCCCATGCTTCCCATGTTATGGGAGGTGAGATCACATGGGAGTGTCAGGGTGGAAGCTACGTTTTTCAGCTTGTTTTTTATCGGGATTGCAATGGTGCAGACGTCAATACCATCTCAGAAATAGTTCGTGTATGGAATCATCCAACTGTAACACAAATCGTTCTACCTTTTGTTCAACGTATTGATATCTCACCGACTTGTTCACCCGTTGCGGGCTCACCAACTCCATTTATCTGTGGTGGTGGAACTTCAACCGGAAATGGAATTGGTGCTATTGAAAAAATCATCTACCGAAGTGCACCGATCGTTTTAGCCGGGAATCCGGGAAATGACGGTTGGATCTTTACCTATGAGAATTTTTCGAGAAGCGGATCGTTAACCAATATCAACAACCCTTCTTCCTACGGAATCACATTGGCAGCTAAGATGTATAATCATCCTGGAGCAACCGGCTCTTGTTCTGATCGCTCACCTGTCTTTCTTCAGGAACCCTATTTTGTCAGTTGTGCAGGAACCCCCTACCGCTACAATATGAACGCAGTAGATTTTGATCTCGACTCACTCTCTGTTCAATTCGGAATTCCCTACAACAACTTTCCATCGGGCATCTATAATCCTCCTACTAACCCTGCACCTATTCCTTTTGAATCAGGATTTTCATTTACCAATCCAACACCAGGGCCGGGAATGAATCCGGGCAATGTTTCTGCTGCACTCAACAACAGCTCCGGTGAACTTACCTTCACGAGTTTCACAACTGGAAATTTTGTGGTTAAAGTCTTAATTCGATCCTACAGAAATGGATTTTTAATTGCAGAAGTAGAACGCGAAATGCAATTGATCGTAATGCCGTGTGTCGGCACGAATAATCCACCGCAAATCAATGGTCCTTTCGCTGGATTGTTTGAAACAACGGTCACAGCCGGATCTCTTGTTAACTTTAACTTGAATGCGGTAGACGTTGAAGTACTGCAGGACGGTTCCCCGCAATCCAATTGGCTAACAGCATCGGGATTTCAATTCGGAACCGGGTTCACCAATCCAACCGGTTGTGAAACGGAGCCATGCGCAACTTTGAGTTCTACTCCTATTATTTCCGGAGTTCAGGGTGTAAGCACAACATTCAATTGGCAAACATCTTGTGATCATCTTGTTGGTGCAAATGGAAATGCACTGGATATTGTTCCTTACCATTTTGTTTTCCGTGTACAAGACGATTACTGTCAGGTACCAAAAGTGAGTTACGCAACCATCACGATCAATGTTGCCAATCCAGGTGTCGTCCCTGCTCCTCAAATTGATTGTATTCAATCGGACATTGCTGGAAATGTAACCATCAATTGGAATTCAGTAACCGATCCTTTCGGGACATTTGAAGAATATCGGATTTATTCCATACAAAATGGCCTACTTGGTGTTTTACCGGCAATTGGCAGCTCTTCATTTACGCACAATGACGTAGTGCAACAAAACGATTATTATATCGGTGTCGTTTCCGGATGCAATGGAAATACAATCCGATACAGTGATACAATTTCCAATATTCATTTGACCTTGAATAATCCGTCCGACGGAACAGCTATTTTGCAATGGAACGACCCCATTGAACCGGCAAATCCGGGAATGGGTGCCTATTACCATATTTACAGAGAATATCCAGTTGGCACATGGACTTTGATCGATAGCGTGCCTTATGGCTTGAACTTCTATAAGGATACTATTGATATTTGCGAAGCTTTTTTACGCTACAGAATCGTTTTACCAAATGACCCTTGCGATTTCATTTCCAACGCTCCCGGTGATGATTTTGAAGACATGATGACGCCTGACATTCCGGTAATCAGTTTCGTATCTATAGATACACTGACTGGAAACGTACAAATCAGTTGGAATGAAAATGGCCAGAACGACACATATGGATATGTTATTTATACTTTCGATCAAAATGGGTTTATCTACGAAATAGATACCGTCTGGGGGATCTCATCCACAAATTATACGCATATTGTCAATACATCAAGTGGCCCACTCACCTATTCAGTAGCCGCATTTGATTCGTGCTTCACTTCAGCAGCAATCCCAACATACCAAACTTCTGCCAAAGCACTCATTCATCGAACCGTTTTTCTAGAAAATGAACTTGACATTTGCAGCAATACTGTTACACTAGATTGGACATCCTACTTGGGGTGGACAGGTGCTGTTAACTATACAATCTGGCGAAAAGAGAACACAGACAATTGGCAACAAGTTGGTTCGACTACCAATTTAACGTATTCGGTTAACGTTGAAGACTTGAAGTCCTATTGCTTCTTCATTGAAGCCGAATCAGAAAATGGTACGAAATCGTTTTCTAATTTCAGTTGTGTGGATGTCGGCGCACCAAATCCACCTGCATTTCACTATTTACAGGTTGCAACAGTTGAAAACGAACAAGTACGCATTGAGCATTTGATCGATATTTCGACCGGAATTCAAGGGATTCAATTGGAGAAAATGAATTCTAACGGAGATTTTGTTCAGCTTGTTCAACTACCAGCAACACAAGAAAACTTAACTTACATAGATTCGGATGTTGAAGTCGGAAGAAGATCCTATACATATAGAGCTCGTGTAATCGACAGTTGTGGCCGACTTTCTTCTATTTCGAATTCAGCACAAACCATCCATTTACAGCAAGTCAAAGACGATGTTCGATTATTGAATTACTTGTATTGGAATCCCTATTCCGAATTTAACGGATCTATCTTAGCCTATAACATTTACAGAGGAATCGATGGGGTATTTAATGGTACTCCATTAGTCACCTTGCCAAATGATCAGTTGTCCTACACAGATGATTTGAATGATGTTGCATTCACCGGAAAAGTATGCTATTATGTTGAAGCAATCGAAGGTAGTAATCTGTACAATGATCCTAAGATCAGTCGATCCAACATTGCATGTCAATTATTCGAACCAATCATTTATATTCCGAATGCATTTACTCCCGATGGATTCAACCCGTGTTTCTTTCCGGAGATAACGAATTTTGATCCAACGGATTACCGCATGGTTATCTTTGATCGTTGGGGCCAGGAGATCTTCCATTCCACTTCCCCAAGTGAAAAATGGTGTGGCTATATTCGCAACACAAGCGAAATGGCTATGACCGCAACTTATGTCTACATGATCACACTTAAAGATGGTGATGGCAATGAAATCATCAAGCGAGGTCATGTCACACTCGTTAAATAACGTGAGTACGGGCACAAATTCTAACTTTGCAGCGTGAAACGCATCCTTGTCATACAAACCGCATTTCTTGGTGATGTCATATTGGCGACTCCAGTCATTTCAGAATTGAAACGTCTTTATCCAAATACAGCATTGGATATGCTTGTAAAAAAGGGAAATGAAAGTTTGATCCAAGAAAACCCGAAGATCGATCAAGTTTTTGTCTTCGATAAAACCAAGGGTAAATTGAAATCGATCTTGGGACTCGTTCGCACATTCCGAAAGAAAGAATACGATCTAGTAATCAATCTGCATCGCTTTGGTTCTTCCGGATTGATAAGCGCTTTATCTGGAGCAAAATTGAAATATGGTTTCAAAAAGAATCCCTTTTCATTTACCTATTCAAAGTCCTTTGATCATCGCATTGGGGACGGAACGCACGAAGTAGAACGAAATTTATCTATTTTAAAAGAATTCGGTGCTAAGCCCAAAATACGTCCCGAATTGTTTCCCAATACAGATCATTTTCAACAGATACAACACTACAAAACAGGAAACTATTTCTGCATGGCACCGGCAAGTGTCTGGTTCACGAAACAATTACCAGCAGA
Organism: Crocinitomicaceae bacterium; assembly: GCA_036825545.1. GTDB lineage: Bacteria > Bacteroidota > Bacteroidia > Flavobacteriales_D > Crocinitomicaceae > M0103. Next base: position 34,996 of record DAISYB010000013.1, read on the forward strand.
AAAGTGGGTTGAACTCATTCGCAAAAGAGCCCAAGAAGGAACGATCTATTTGCTTGGTGGAGCTGGTGACGTCGCCTTTTGTGAGGAAATTCGCATCAAAATCAACTCAGAAAAGGTCATCAATCTTGCCGGAAAACTCAATATAATGGAATCAGCAGCTCTTATAAAAGACGCTAAAATGAATTATGTCAATGACTCAGGACCTTTGCATATCGCCTCTGCGATGAATGCACCTGTTACAGCTTTCTTTTGTTCTACTGTTCCAAGTTTTGGTTTTGGCCCCCTATCCGATATTTCTTCGATTGTTGAAGTCAATAATCTGGATTGCCGTCCATGTGGACTACACGGCCATAACGCATGCCCAAAGGGTCACTTTAAATGTGGTAAGGAGATGTTGATCAATTGAGTAACCATTTCGTTGTAACGAATTAGGTATTTTTCACTTATCTTGAGGAGTTAATCAACTACTAAAATTGTGAAAACCATGAATAAAGTACACTTTATCTACAGCTTTTTATTTCTTTCTTTACTGACCATGTCATCATGTGGATCGACTAATGGTCATGCAGATGCTTATTCCGTGGGAACAATCAAAATGGCAGGCTTTGATTCAGACGATTCAAATAATAAAGAAAAAAAATCGGACGATATCAAAAAGGTCATTTACAATTCAAGTATATATCTCACCGTAAAAATTCCGGATACAGCCAATGTTCGCATAGCTGAAATTGCCAAGAAATACAATGGCTATGTTCAACAGTCGGGGACAACTTCCTGTGTAATCCGAGTAGAAGCGCATCAATTAAATGCAGCAATGAACGACATTTCTTTACTCGGGAAAGTAACGAAAAAGAATTCGAGTGGTCAAGATGTCACCGATCAATATGCAGATTACGCCATACGATTGGATAATGCCGAGAAAGCGCGACTTCGTTACCTCGAATTACTTGAGCGAGCGGAAAATGTGGAGGCAGCTCTTAAAGTAGAAAAAGAACTGGAACGCTTGAATGAAACCATCGAATTGATGAAGGGAAAAATGAATCGGATTGATCATCTCACCAGTTATTCTACCATCACCGTCTATGTCACCGAAAAAAAGAAACCTGGTGTTATTGGCTACGTAGGAATAGGTTTGTTCAAAGCGGTGAAATGGTTATTTGTTAGAAATTAATATCTAATCTTATCAATACTCAAACTAAATGCTTGCACTTACAACCCTGAAGGGGTTAAATATAAATAACTAAAAAACCACCTACACTCCCAACCCTGAAGGGGTTGAATATAAATACCCAAATATCTGAACTCATATCAAATAACGTTCATTATATTCGATTCCATGCTCCTCCAATAATTCAATATATTCCTCCCTGAAGCATTTCTTTTTATGGTGTTCTTCTTGACGTATAACATACTGTATCAACCTATCTTTCTCTTTGGTAGTGTATGTGAAAGCTCCATAACCTTCTTGCCAACCATTAAAATTCTTGAACAGTTTATTTTCCTTAATATATTGCGAACTGGAAACCTTAATATCCTTTACTAATGCGGAAAGTGAAACAGAAGGATGCAAATGTGTCACAATATGTATATGGTCTTCTACTCCATTGATTCGATACAAATGACAATTCTTATTCTTTACTATTCCCGAAATGAATTTGAATAATTCATCTCTATTTTCTTTTGTTAATGTGTGTTCTCGGAATCTTGTTCCAAAAACAATTTGATAAATGATTTGCGTGTAGGTGCTCATTTGATTATGTTTTGAAATGTAAGCCTATAAAAAATCTGGTTAATCTTTGAATTCGATATATTAAGATAATAATAAAATTGATTGTAGCCATGTAATCCTCTTATAAAGAGTCAATTGAAACATAAGTAATCAAAAAATAAGTTTCATGCAACAATGTACTGCGTTGCAATCTGATACAAGGAATACAATATTCAACCCCTTCAGGGTTGTTAGACTTAAACAACATCTTCTTACATTGATATTGAAGCCCTTCAGGCTTCTAAATACTTTGAGACAAACCAACTTCCCCTTCACAGATCGCATGTCAATACAAAAAAACACTTACATATTTACATCCCTGAAAGGGTTAAATCTCAATACCAAAAAACCACCTACACTCCCAACCCTGAAAGGGTTGAATATAAATACCCAAAATAACTCATACACTCCCAACCCTGAAGGGATTGAATATAAATACCAAAATAACTCACACGCTTCCAACCCTGAAGGGGTTGAATATATAAACAAAAATGAGCTAATTTCTTCCAGCTTCTAATGTAAATAACTTTGAAACCTACCTCAGAAATACCTTTTCAAGAATCAATCGTAAACTCCATGACATAATCCTCCATCAAGTAGCCTGATCCGATATCAATATCTTCCTTACCGGTGATAATAAAACCTACATGCTGATAAAAATCAACTGCCTTATTGAAGCGATTGACATTGAGGTGAAGTTTTGACAACTTCAAATCATCGGCTATCCGCACCGCATGATCAATCAATCGCTTTCCTAGGCCTTTACCTTGTTGATTAGGCAACACATATATTTTGTGAATCCGCAAGCAATCAGCACTTGGGAAAGCCGGTTCTATCCCCATGAATCCAAGTGCTTCACTGTCATCTTCGACAACAAAAAAAAGATGTTCGCTTTCGACTTGTTCAGCGAGTTTCTTTGGATTGTACATCCAGTTCAACATGTAGCTTATTTGTTCAGGGCTCAAAATTTCTTTGAACGTATCCGGCCAGATTCGGTGAGCTAAATCCGTAATTAAACCGACCTCGTCTTTTTTGATTTCCCGGATCATCATCACATCTTCGTAAAACGTGTTTGCTTGATCTTGCCATCCACTTCCATTCGAAGTAGATAAGTTCCGGGCGACAATTGTGCGACATTAACTTGGTTTGACTCACATTCCAATTCCATAACTTGTCCATTCATTGATATTACCTGAACGCGTTGCGGTTGCTTGTTTAGATTGTTTAAATGAAGGACATCAAAAGTGGGATTCGGTGAAGCACTCCACTGTTCAACTACTTGATGATCTACTACTCCAATTGTTTGCAAGGAAAGTTTCACTGCTTCATGCGCATTGATCTTCCCATATCCCCAACGTGTTGAACCCCCGTCTGGAATCACTCCAGTGAAATTATCAGTTCTTGCACTTGCTTGTATAATCGTTTTTACTTGAACGGGGGATAAATATGGATTTGCTTCCAATATCAAAGCACAAATGCCGGCAACAGCCGGACTCGCCATTGAAGTTCCTGAAAGTCGAGCAAAAGGGTATGTCCTGCCTTCAAAATCAACAGATGCCATAGCAGTGTAGCTTGCATCCGTAAAAGATGAAATGGATGAAGCCATGTTTACACCCGGCGCAGCAATATCAGGTTTGATCACTTCATCATAGCGAGGACCAATACTACTGAATGATGCAATTGCGCCACCGACCGGATTCGAACCTCCTGGATAATATTGAGGAGCATAGGCCGCAACACTGATCACACCATTACTGCAGGATGGCTCACTAATTCCATATTGATTGTCGCCGGCGATCGAACCGCTTCCATATACAGAGAATGGCATTCCCCAATTTCCAACATCATTGGTCAATTCGGTTACATTCCAATAATGAACAATTCCATCAAGCGCTTGAGATTTCAATAGAACTCGTAATGAAGAATTGGTGTTCTTTACACGTAATCGCATTTGCGGACGACCATTCATCGGATGCACATCATCTGCAGAAATGTTATACCAAACGGTATCCAATCCATTTACAATGAACGTGTCAATGTATTCTGTCCACTGGTTTGTTGCATAATAATCTGTTTCAACTGTGACTGTACCTGAACCATTGACCACCTTCAGGCCTGCCTCAAACGGTTTCCCTTGTTCACCCCACATATGGATACTTTGTCCCCACATATTAGGATTAGCGGCATAGGAATAAAAATCGATCTTACTTATAAAAGCATCATTGTTGAAAGTACGCTTAATATGAAAATTGACATTTCCGTTATTCCCTCCTGAGTTTGCGAACACTACTCCGTTGATGGCATACTCATCAATTGCCTGACTTAAGATCGAATTTCCATCCAAGGTACCAATGTGATAGAGTCCCCAGCTCATGTTAATGACCAATCGTTTTCCTTCCTCCTGGGCTTTCTCATACATCCATTGCCAAGCGTCTAAAACCGCAGCTTCATCCACTAAAAACGTAACGAACAAAAACTGAGATTCAAACGCATATCCACGGTAATTCAATCCCGCACCACTTCCTCCTGCAATCCCTGCCACATGTGTTCCATGTGTTGAATAACTGTAAATATTGGCTGTATCAGAACCGGCTGATAAAAGATCTACAACTGAACTGTATTCTGTGCCATAAGGAAAATTGGCAGGTGCTGGTCCACTTGTTTTGTATTGATCCCATGCCGCTAGAATTCGCGTTTGATTCAAAAGGGTATCATAAAACATCGGAGAAGTGTAATCAAAACCCCAGTCAGTAATTCCGATGATCACATCTTTACCCGTATAACCTTGAGGTAGTTCAAATCCCTGATGAACCAGATCAGCTCGCGAATCTGTTACTGCACGATCCAATTCCGGTTTGATCTTTCCAGCCAATTGTAGATGATCGACACCCTGTAATTGCTGAATTTCTCCAAGCAAATTGACTGGAATGCGCAAACTAACGAAGTCACCAAAAGGCTTTCCCGGTCGAATGCCGTTGTTTTCTAAAAAGGCGCTAGAATAGTTTGAATTAATCTTAGCGATAAATGAAACAAAATACTCACCTTGAAAATTCTGGATGGCGAACCGGTCTTTGAATTCGCTTGAAATCTGACCTTTTGTACGCTTAAACTCCTGATAAATGACTTTACAATCTGAATAGGTATTAGAACAAATAGCTACCTGACCAAATGTTGAAAAAGCGAGGCATACGAGGAACAAAAGCGTGATTTTCTGCATACGAAGATATTTGTCTCAAAAGTAGCGAATTGAAATAAATAAAAAATCCCGCCGAAGCAGGATTCTTATTATTGACGATTCTGGATTAACCTTTACCCGGTTTGCTAATACTCGGAGCTGAAGGTTTTGGTGTCGCCGGTTTTGGACTAGTTGAAGGAGCTGAATTTCCTCCCGCAGGTTTTGTCCCAATAGGCTTCGATACACCAGTTGAAGGCTTTGGTTTCACCTCAGTCGGATTAATTGTTCCACTTTGCGGCTTTTCTACTGGTTTTTCTATTGGCTTCTCAACTGGTTTTTCACTTGAAGGTGTTTCTGCGGAGGGCTTCACAGACTCAACTGCTGGTTTGTCCAAAGAATTTTCAGGTTTTTTCACTTCCTGATCTTTAATCGGTTTTACTGCCGGTTTTTCCATGAGATCGGGATGAATAGATCCTTTTTGCGGCTTTTCCATTGTACCTCCATCTATTGGTTTCATTGGTTGTGGCATTGGATCAGGGTTCACGTTTCTGATTGGTTTTTCCAAACGCTCTGGTTTGTAGCCAATAGTAGGATCTTTTATTTCCGGTCTTGGACTCGGAGGAATATCCAAATGTCCTTGATCAAAAATACATCCTCCCATCTCTTCCCGAGAAACTCCAGCATTCTCACAGTTGCGACGCGCTGTTGTCTGACGATCATTGGATAAATCGGCTACTGTATGATGAACTCTTGGGAAAGTATAATCAGTGAAAGTCAATGTGCTCTGACCAAAACCATAGTCAAAAAGAGTATTGGATTGATTAACTCGATGATCGTTTGCAAAATCACGTGCCAAAAAAGCCAAATACTCCTTCTCTGCTGCATTCGATCCGCGTTGTAGGGAAGAGTTCCCAAATGTGGAAAAGGCCATCATCGCAGGACTTGTTCTGCCGCCTCTGTCAAAATCATCACTTCCACGACCATTGGCATTACCCAGTAATCCTTCGTAATTACCAACACATGGAAAAATGGAAACTGTCACATTCATGAAATTCATACTTCCTGATCTTCTCATTTGAATATTTGCAGTTTCTCCAGTTGGCCATGTCACCAAGTATTCTCTTCCACTTGGACGCACAGTACCTCCATGAGGCAGATAATAGGTGGAATTTGACAAGTTCACCGGTTGACCATTCAAGCGCATAGGTGTTGAGTAGAATGCATCAGGAAAATTTTCCGCATAAAACGTAACTCTATCACCACCAACATTCATTGCAACAGCCGTGTTCAATGAAAAATTGTCACCGTGTGGGCTCTGACGTGTTTGAATTTCAAATCCTGTAGTTGATTTTGACAATACAAACTCTCCAACCGTTTGAAAGGAATAATTCTGATTATCAAAAGATACCAGATGAGGGTCACCAAAAGAGCGACCTACGACTGGCTTACAATTAGGACGACTAACAATGTTGTTCAATCGATCCCATTGTGGGTTTGTCGTACCTTCATTAACCACTCGACTATTCGTTTGCGCTTGATTGCGTATAAAATCCTGATTGGATGCAGGAACAATACGAAACATTTCAGCAGGTGTGAAATCCTCAGGAAAAGTTCGATCAGGAATCGGTTCATTCTTTGACATCGCTTCTAAACTCGATGCCAACCATTCACCGCGAATAGGATCCCACGAACGAAGGTCTTTGCGAATCGGCTCAAAATCTTTTGAGAAATTATCTTGTGACCAACTAATTTGTGCTAATAAACAAGAAACAAATGCAAGTAGAGTATATTTTGTTTTCATACGCCTGAATTTTGATTCGAAATTTACAATTATCATACCATGAAATTGAAACTTTTGTTAAAAAACATCAATATTTAATCTTTCGATTTTTCCTTAGTATTTTCGTGATTCAATGAAAAAAGAGGTCTTGCAGAAAGAGAAGCTTAAACAATTATTATCGTACAAAGGTCGCAGTTATTTTTCCGATGATGAATGTGTTGAACTTCTGGTTACGTTGGTTGGAATAATTCGACCGAACAATGTGAATTCTAATCTGTCAATTGCACCGCTTATTGAGTTGTTAAATACTGATCAAATGGCAAAGGATCAGTTAATAAGAATCCTTAATCAATTATTGCTAAAAAGAAAATTCGCGGTTATTCTAACTGACAATGGAATTCTAAAAGACAGCCGCTTCTTTAGTGAAATTCGAGACAGACTCGTATCCAAGTTACTTCCTGAACAACCTGATAAAGACACACTCGAATATATTCTCAATCAGTTGTTTTTTAAAAGCAATGATTATGTTTGGTTGGAAAAGATTCCTTCAAGTGAATTATTTGAACTCGCTCAGATTTTAGGCATCAATTCAATCTATCGAAGTGCAGATTCAAACACACCAATTGCTGAATTGATCAATGCTGTTTCTTTGCTTATCCAACGAGCAAGTGGAAGAGCTCTGGAGTCAGATGTTTTGAAAATGGTTTCTAAATACGTCGATCGAGAAAGTCCATTTGAAGCCTTTGAAAAAGAGTTTGATCTTTTGGTCAATGAAATTAGAAAGAACAAAAGCCACAGTATTCGATCGAATGATATCGGTTTCAAACAAGTGAATATTCTTCTTAAACAATGCTATGATTTTATTGATACTGCTTTTGAGAACAGTAAGACCATTGGAATTAGTTTGCGTGTAAATCAGAATTTATTACGTATTCGTCAACAACTGGATCGAATCGCGGTTTTACTTCCCTTATTCATTGTTAACGATGAGCAAGATCGAAAAACCAATTCCCTACAATTAGCTCAATTGCTTATTCGCTATAACTGTAATAAAAATAATCTTAGTCAACTGATAGAGGACAGTACCTCAACTCTCGCTTTTGAAATCACCAAACACACAGCTGAAACCGGAGAACATTATATAACAAATGATCGTAAAGAATACTTTAAAATGTTGAAAACAGCTTTAGGAGGAGGAGTTGTGGTTGGCGTTTTATGTATCATAAAGATTCTGATCTCCAAGTTAGATATCAGTGAATTCGGTTTTGCATTTCTTTACAGCATGAATTATTCCTTGGGATTCATTGCAATCTATCTTTTAGGATTCACATTAGCAACCAAACAACCGGCTATGACGGCATCCGCGATTGTAAATGCCATCGAAAACGACATTCGAAATGAAAAGAAAGTACTCATGCGTCATGCTGCATTTGCGAATCTTTTTGCACGATTATTCCGCTCTCAATTCATCGCCTTTGTGGGTAATGTACTTGCTGCATTTCCAGTGGCACTCCTTGGAGCCTATCTGATTGATTCGACGATTGACTACAATATCGCTCATACAAAATGGCCGAAATTGCTGAATGATATAAGTCCATTGCATTCGAAAGCCATTTTTCATGCTTCGATAGCCGGAGTATTCCTTTTTCTTTCCGGAATCATTTCCGGAAGTATCGCAAACCGACACAAACACAATCGAGTTGTTTTCCGAATTCAAGAACATCCTTGGTTGAAAAATACATTTGGTAAACAGCAAGCCTCACGACTGTCCATATGGGTAGGCAAGAAATGGCCGGGTGTTGCATCGAACTTCTGGTTTGGAGTTTTTATGGGATCAACGGCTTCTGTTGGTGTATTTCTTGGATTGGATTTGGATATTCGTCACATAACTTTTGCTGCTGGAAATTTTAGCCTTGGACTTTATGGCTCTCACTGGGAGGCGAGTGCAGAATTGATATTTTGGGTTTTTGTTGGAGTTGGTATTATTGGTTTCATGAACTTCATTGTGAGCTTTCTGCTATCTCTGGGGCTTGCTATGCGATCCAGAAAAGTGCCGATTTCAGAATTGGGAGCTTTATTTAGTTCTGTATGGATCTATTTTAAAATCAATCCTATTGGTTTTTTCTTTCCGACCAAAGACTAAGCTAAATCTGTTTCAAAACAAATTCGCCTAATTACATCTTCATATTCATTGATGTTATCTGCTCGTTTAACCCAGCGGTAATACGATTGCCCTTCGTCAAAGGATTTCGAGAAATACTCCCAGAAGTGCTTCATTTTCACCAAGACATTTCCATCGTTGTTTACCTCTTTCACATGATTGTCTAATAATAGCACTAAAAAGTCGTAAAACACCTCTAAACGATCTTCGGGAAACAATTCAGTATCATCTTGAATCATTTCAAACAGGAATGGATTCTCAATTGCACCACGTCCGATCATCCAATTACAAATCGAAGGGAATCGTTCTTTTAGTTGGCGAAAACCCTGAACAGAACAAATATCACCATTGTAAACAAGTTTATGTTTTGTTAAAGCAATACACTCCTCAAAACGATCGAGATCACAAGCTCCTTGATAGAGTTGCTTGCCATAGCGGGCATGAATGATAATCTCACTCAATGGATAATTATTCAATTCAGGTAATAGTTCCAGAATATCCGAAGTTGACTGATATCCCATCCGCATCTTGATCCCAATACATTGATCTGATCTTGTCATTACTTCATCTAAAATAGCAAACAATCGATCCGGTTTATCGAGCATTCCTGAACCGAGATCTTGTTTGGCCACCATGGGATAAGGACAGCCCAAATTCCAATTGACTTCACCATATCCTAATTGACCCAAATAATTAGACATGGTTAAAAAATCATGTGCGGAACATGCCATCACTTGAGGCACTACAATTTCAAATGGATTGTTTTCGGGAAGAACATCCAACTTGGTATTGGCCTTTATGCTTCCATCGTGATTAAGCTTCAAATAGGGCGCATAAAATCGATCCACATCACCAAAACATTGCTGAAACGCATTCCTAAAATGTCGATCGGTGAATCCTTGTAAAGGGGCGAGCAGCAATCTATCTCTCATGGAATAAGGCTAAAACAGAAAATCCCGCCTTCACAGACGGGATCTCTATAGTATTCTGGATCTTAACCACCGAAGTCGTCAAATCGTACATTTTCGTTTGGAACTCCCCAATCGTCACACATCTTAACGACTGCATTGTTCATCATCGGAGGTCCACAGAAATAGAATTCAATGTCTTCCGGCGACTCATGTTTCGATAAATACTGATCAATCACGGCCTGGTGAACAAATCCAACAAAACCATCGCCTTCAGTATCATTACAATCCTTTTTCGCAACCCAGTTATCTTCCGGCAAAGGCTCAGACAACACTAGATAGAACTTAAAGTTTGGAAAATCTTTCTCCAGATCACGGAAATAGTGGATATAGAACAACTCTTCACGTGAACGTCCACCGTACCAATAAGTCACTTTACGACCAGTTTTGATTGTTTTAAACAGTTCATACAAGTGCGAACGCATTGGTGCCATACCAGCTCCACCTCCGATGTACAACATCTCTGCATCCGAGTGGTTGATAAAGAATTCACCGTAAGGACCTGAAATTACAGCTTTATCGCCTGGCTTCAAGTTGAAGATATACGAAGATGCAATACCCGGATTCACATTCATCCAAGTGTTACGCGCTCTATCCCATGGTGGAGTAGCAACACGAACATTCAACATAATGCGACGTCCTTCTGCAGGGTAAGAAGCCATCGAATAAGCTCTTACTACTTCCTCGTCATTCTTCATGACAAGATCCCACATTCCAAACTTATCCCAGTGTTTACGGAACTTATCCGGTTCTCCCGGGTGATCTTGGGGATGCGCAGCAATATCCATTTCAGAATAATTTACTGTGCATTTTGGGATTTTAATCTGGATATAACCTCCAGCCTTGTAATCCATATCCTCAGGAATCTCAACGATAAACTCTTTGATGAATGTCGCAACATTGAAGTTCGAAACCACTGTTGCTTCCCATTCTTTGATACCAAGAACTTCTTCTTCAACATGGATCTTCATGTTCTCTTTCACCTTCACCTGACAGCCTAAACGCCATTTGTCAGCTTGTTCTTTACGTGAAAAATGTGGCGCCTCAGTTGGAAGTATCTCACCTCCACCTTCAAGAACCTGACACTTACACTGAACACATGTACCACCACCACCACAAGCAGATGGAAGAAAAATACCAGCACTACCCAATGTTGCCAAAAGAGTGCTTCCACCATCCACTTCAACTATTCGCTCTCCATGGTTGATATCGATCTTAATCTTTCCTTTTGGAGAGATCTTCGCTTTCACGAATAGAAGCATAGCCGTTAGTGAAAGAATCACCAACAAGAATGCTGCAACTGTAATGATTAACGTCATTCCCATTATTCCTGCGTTTTAACGTTGTTTAAATTCGAAGAATGCTGAACATCCTTTACCACTTCAATGTTACCTGTCTTTGCAGGTTTCGTGTCTCCATTCTGTGATTCACTTCCGTACTTAATACCCATGAAACTCATGAATGCAATCCCCATTAAACCGGTAACGATAAATGTGATTCCCAGTCCTCTTAATGGAGCAGGTACTTTTGAATAACGTATTTTCTCACGAATAGCTGCAATAGCAACAATTGCGATAAACCAACCAATTCCAGAACCAATAGAGAAAGCGGTTGCATCAAGAATTGTTGAATACTGACGTTCTTGCATAAACAACGCACCTCCGAGAATCGAACAGTTTACAGCGATCAATGGAAGGAAGATCCCCAAAGCACCATACAGTGCAGGAGCAAATTTTTCAACCAACATCTCCACCAACTGTACGATAGATGCTACAACAGCAATGAACATAATGAATGATAAGAAACTTAGATCCAGTTTTTCATATTCCGGCCCCATCCATTCCAACGCTCCTGCTTTCAATAAATAGTTCTCCAATAAATAATTCACCGGTACCGTAACTCCCAATACGAAGATAACCGCTGCTCCAAGTCCTACCGCTGTTTTTACTGTCTTCGAAACAGCCAGATATGAGCACATCCCAAGGAAATACGCGAAGATCATGTTCTCCGAGAAGATGGCTTTTACAAATATGTCTAATGTACTTTCCACAATTCGATTTATTTAATGTTAATGTTCTTCGATCAATGCTTTGTTGCGTGCACGCTGAACCCAGATAACCACACCAACAATGATCAAAGCCATTGGAGGAAGGATCATCATGTTGTTGTTCATGTAACCCATTGCAAACAAACCTGTTCCCATTGGCGCATCAGCAGTTGGGATCGGGCTACCCAAGATCGGAATACCGAAAAGTGAACCTGAACCAAACAATTCACGGAAGACAGCAACCAAGACTAAAAGTCCGGCATACCCCATTCCATTACCAAAACCATCTAACAACGAAGGCCATGGTTTGTTCGCCATAGCGAAAGCTTCAAAACGTCCCATGATAATACAGTTCGTAATAATCAAACCAACGAATACCGATAATTTAGCTGATAGATCCGGCAAAAATGCCGCCAATACCTGGTCAACGACAATTACCAATGAAGCTACCACCACCAATTGAACGATAATTCGAATTCTTGACGGGATCAAATTTCTCATCAGTGAAATCGATAAGTTACCCAACATGATCACGAAAATCACTGAAAGTCCCATAACAACAGCTTGAGAAACTTGAACTGTGATAGCAAGAGCTGAGCATATTCCAAGTACCTGAATGGTTACAGGGTTATTATCTGTCAATGGATCAGTAATCAATTTTCTGTTCTTCTTAGAGAACAATGGCTCACTAGGAGCTTTTGTTTTTTCTGCCACTTCGCTCATCACTGTTTGCTTTTAAGGTTAGAAAAATACTTTGCGTAAACTTTAAGACAACGATTTGCCATTTCTTCAACGCCCTTTGAGGTGATTGTACCACCTGTAATCCCATCCACCTTCTGTGGAAGTTTACTACCAGTTCCGTCTTTCACGATCTCAAATTTCAAGAATTCGCCTTTTTCATTCATGATCTTTTCTCCAATCCAACGATCGATAAAAAACTGTTGGGCAATCTCAGCTCCTAGACCAGGTGTCTCACCTTTGTGTCCAAAAGAAGCCCCCACAATTGTGTTCATGTCTTCATCTAAACAAATGTTTCCCCAAATCGGTCCCCAAAGGCCTTTTCCTACCACAGGAATGATATATTGTGTTTTACCATCCTTCTTCGCCACGAACAAAGGGTAACTTTTATCTTGCTCCGACAATTTCTTGTCTTTGTATTCTTTCTGAATGTCAACATCAAAAGCGTTACCCTTTTTAATATTCCCATTCAAATCAAGCACGACTGCGTCTTCCAAATTCACATACTTTTTGAATTCCTCCGGTGCATTTGCACGATTGATTCCAGCATCATCTAAGTTCATCAAAGCAGAAAGGATTTCCATCTGCTTTTTCACCTCAGCATTTCTGTCTTTCATCGGTTTTAATCCCATTGCCAACAAAGCTAGTACGGTACCAACTACCGCAACAAGCGCTATCGCAAATCCAAAAGTAAAACCGTTCGATTCTTTATTGATTGCCATAATTATGCAGTTTTAGCTCGGTTTAGTCTACGTTTAATATTCGCCTGAATCACGTAATGATCAATAATCGGCGCCATTACATTCATGAAAAGGATTGCTAACATGACTCCTTCAGGATAAGCAGGATTCAGCACACGAATCAAAATAGCTACTAATCCTCCAAAGAAACCGTAGATCAACTTTCCTGTGGCTGTTTGAGCAGCAGTAACCGGATCAGTTGCCATGAACACAGCACCAAAAGCAAATCCACCAATCACAAGATGGAAATGAGCCGGAAGCTCAAGGTAATCATTACCTCCTATCATGTTCAACAACAAGCCCATTATAAAACCTCCTGCAAAGAAAGAAGCAATAATGCGAAGTGAACCAACACCTGTGATAATTAATATCGCCGCTCCAATTAAACAAGCCAATGTAGAAGTCTCACCAATTGATCCAGGAATCATTCCGAAGAAAGAATCCATTAAAGAATATTTTCCGGTATAAGCATCCAAATTCTCGAATACAGGTTTGTCAGACATGAATGAAGCAAGATCTCCCAAAGCTGTAGAACCAGAAACACCATCCACCTCGTTACCTGCTAACCAAACTTTATCTCCTGACATTGAAGTAGGATAAGCAAAGAACAAGAAAGCGCGTGCGGTCAATGCAACATTCAGGACATTCATTCCGGTACCCCCAAAGACTTCTTTACCGATCACAACGGCAAAAACAGTGGCTACAGCTACCATCCAAAGCGGAACATCTGCAGGCATAATCAGTGGAATAAGCATCCCGGACACCAAGAATCCTTCATGCAAACCGTGTCCGTGACGGAATGCAAATAGGAATTCTATTCCAAGTCCCACACCATACGATACAACAATCATAGGAAGCACTACGATCAAACCGGAGATGAACTTTACTCCCATTCCATCAAAGTAGTTCGCTGCCAATGCAGAATTTTTCGCAACCTCTGCAAAATGTCCTGTATTGTAAATACCAAAAATCAAACATGGGATCATAGCAATGATCACAGTCATCATGGTACGCTTCAAATCAACCCCGTCACGAATGTGCGCTCCTTTCTTTGTTACCAAATTTGGCGTAAAAGCAAAAGTTGCAAGGGTTTCATACAATGGATACCATTTTTCCAGTTTACCTCCTTTGGCAAACTTAGGCTCCATATTGTGCACTATATTCTTTAGAAATTTCACTGTAGAAAGTTTTAAATTACATACACTCTTTTGCAATCAGATCCAATCCTTTGCGGATTTTATCCTGAATATCAATCTTCGTCGTACACACATATTCACACAATGCAAAATCTTCCGGTGCTACTTCGTAGATTCCTAGGTTCTCCATTCCGTCAATATCATCTGTAATTGCCGCCTTAACAAGTTGCATTGGGAGAATATCAAATGGGAATACTCGCTCCAACTCGCCCGTCACCACAAATGCACGTTCTTCACCATTTGTATTGGTATCCAAACGGAATTTCTTATTAGGCATTAAGAATGTTGGGAATAAGCGCGAGTTTGAAAATTTATCAAAACCGAGTCCTAACCATCCTGTTGTCAAGAAAAATTTAAAATCATCACCTTCAGGGATCACAGAAACATGACTGTGGTAGAATCCCAAATACCCATCTTTGTCTACTTTGTCTCCTGTCAATACGTTACCACTGATATAACGGACGTTTGACGAGGTATCAATCGTGTCATTCAACATCGATGTTAACTGAGCACCTATCACTGTTTTGTAGTATTTAGGGGCTTTCACTTCTGAACCCGTCAGTGCTACTGTGCGTGAGAAATCGATTTTTCCGGTATTGAAGTAATGTCCAATAATCGCAACATCTAAAGCATTAACCGTCCAGACAAATTCTCCTTTATTGATCGGATCTATATGATGGATTTGAGTCCCCACGTTACCTGCCGGGTGTTTACCTTCAATTTTATTGATCTGAACTCCTTTTGCCTGCGAGAAAACAGCTGCTGAATTTCCTTTACCGTTCAAAGTCAAATGCACCTTACCAGTGGTCAATTTTTTAAGTGCATTGAGTCCAGTCTGAAAATCAGCCTCCTTCCCTTCTAAAAGAAAATTGTAGTCCGGTGCTAAAGGTGAACTATCAAAAGCCGAAACAAAAACGGCCTTTGGAGCATTATCCGGATTAGCAACTACATCGAGGGGGCGTTGTTTGATAAACATCCATAACCCAGCATTTAACATAGCCGCCTTCACCTCTTCAGCCGAAGCTGACTCAGGATTTAATGTTGTAGATGAAACATGGTCTTGCAGACCGTCCGTCGCAATAACAATTTCGAGAATACGTCGTTTTTCACCGCGAACAACCTCCTTTAGTGAACCACTAACAGGCGAAACACACTTCACAGATTCGTTGTACTTGTCGTGAAAAATGACTTGACCAACCTTGATCTGCTCGCCTTCTTTTACCACCATTTTAGGTGTCATACCATGAAAGTCAGTTGGTTTGAGCGCCACTAGAGATGGAAGAGCTAAAGCTTCAACCACTCTATCAGCATCACCCAATAAACTGATATTCAATCCTTTTCTAAGCTTAACAGTCTTTGACATGTAACAAAGCGTTTTAAGATACGCGGCAAAAATATAAAATAAGTCGCTTTTGAAGCTTCATTGAATGACTAAGATGGCCTCAGAAACCAATTTAGAATGAATCTAAATTAGATGCAATCAGTAACAAAAGTACCAATCATTGGAATATTCCTAAATCTGAGGAAGAAATGACTCAAAATTGAATTTTTCAGAAACTTTTTCGTTTTGAATTTTGTTTTAAAGTTCAAATCCTTTACTTTCGAAACAAGTAGAACCATGAGCACAGCGATAACAGAAGGAATACAAGTTTCGGTTAAGACACAATTTCGGCCGGATCTCTCAGAATTGGGAATGAATCGCTATTTTTTCAATTACCGTGTTGAGATGGTCAATCATAATTCGTACTCAGTACAACTACTGAACCGAGATTGGTTCATTTTTGATTCCTTAGAAGCATCGTCTTATGTGACGGGTGAAGGTGTCGTTGGCGAACAGCCTATCCTTAAACCAGGGCAACGCTTCTCCTATATTAGCGGTTGTGAACTCAATAGCGAAATTGGTTCTATGCATGGATTTTATACCTTTAAAAATCTAAAAAGCGGTGAATTGCTGCAGGTAAACATCCCATTGTTTCACCTATTCTATCCAGGGAAATTGAATTAAAAACATCTTTTTTAATTGATTTTTTTCTTAAAAACAATTAGCACGATCATTACAATAAGTGTCAATATACCTAAGCCGTACATAACATACCATACACCTTGCTGAGCCTGCTGCATCTGTGCCATTTCTTCTTCACGCTTACGCACCTCATTCTCCGTCTCAAGTTGTTGTACAGACTCCATGACTTCAATGGAATTTGAATGATCTGCACTTAATTGAGAATAATACTCTTCCTGCAATTGGGCATATTCTTCCATGGTTGCTAACGCTAAATCATTCTTCCCCATAGCTTTGTAGAGTTCTGCAAAGGCCAATAATGCATCCAGCAACTCCCGTTTCAGTTGATTCCTTTCAGCTACTTCTTTAGACAACAAATAATTCTCAGCCGCTTTTTTATGATCACCTAACTCAAAGTATAGTCCACCAATATTGTAATAACTTTCCGAAATATTCTTTGCATTTCCGGTTTTAATTCTCAAATCCAAGGCCTGATGAAAAAGCTCCATTGTTTTGTTCGTTTCACCCAATTCAAAATGAACAATTGCCAAGTTATTCAGTGCATGGGCAATTTGGGATCTTGAAGAACACTTCTGTCCAAAATCCGCACTTTTTTGAAAATACTCCATTGCCAGTGGAATATTATTACGTTTCTGCTCAATTGTTCCCAACAAGGCATAAGCATTTGAAACCGCCTCCAACTTTCCATGTTTCAAGGATTCATTTTTGTAAAACTGAACAACACTTGCTGCTTTTTCATAGTTCTTTAGCGCAATGTATAAATGCCCGAGATTTATCTTTGCTAAGAATGCATCTGTTGGATCAGGACTCTCGGCCCCTGCCTTTAAAGACCGCATGTAATATGCTTCAGCATCTTTGAATCGATTCATTTTGAAGTATCCTACACCAATTTCGTTCAATATTTCAGTGACCACTTGTAAATCCCCTGCTTGTTCAAAGTATATCAATGCTTGTTGCAGGTAGGAAACCCCTTTAGCGGGTTCACCGGTTCGATTCAAGCAAGTTCCTAAGCCTCTTTTCCCTACTGCAATTACATAGTCATTATTTGTTTCAGCGCCTGCGAGCATCAATTCAAAAGAAATGGTTTTCAAAGAATCCAAATTACTACGCATTAATGGATTCCAAAGCTTCAAACCAATTGTTGCTTTTTCATTTATATCATCCGCTTTTAAATAAGCGTCCAATTCTTTTTTATACTGGGCATGTAATTGACTACCGCACATAAGAACAGCCAAAAGCAAGACAATTAAATGGAATAAAGAAAAATTTAGTAGTCTCTGCATCAGTAGTGTGGGTTTGTGCATTGCAAGGATAACGAACAATCGTTACTTTTGCAAGAAAAATTTCCTATGTCAAATGCAATTTTTCATGTACCCGTTGCAGTTAACGAACCTGTAAAAGGATATGCTCCTGGTTCTGTTGAACGTGATTCACTTATAAAAAAATACAATTCCCTATACGAACAAAGTCCTATCGACATCCCAATGTATATCGGGGGTAAAGAAATTCGTACAGACAAAAAAATAGCAATCCATCCACCACATGACCGTCATAAAGTGATTGGCCATTTTAATTATGGAGATGGCACTCATGTTCAACAGGCAATTGATGCTGCATTGGAAGCTCGTAAAGCTTGGTCAAATCTTCCATGGGAAGAACGAGCTGCCATCTTTTTGAAAGCCGCTGATCTATTAGCCGGACCTTTCCGCGACAAAATGAATGCTGCTACAATGCTTGCGCAATCAAAGAACGTTTTTCAGGCAGAAATCGATGCAGCGTGTGAGTTGATTGACTTTTTCCGTTTCAATGTTCAGTACATGACTCAAATATACAAAGAACAACCAGAGTCTTTGCCAGGTATGTGGAACAGGTTGGAATACCGTCCACTTGAAGGATTTGTTTTCGCATTGACTCCTTTTAATTTCACTTCAATTGCTGCCAATCTATGCGCTGCTCCAGCAATGATGGGGAATGTCGTTGTTTGGAAACCGGCTGACTCACAGGTTTACTCGGCACAAGTAATCATGGAATTATTTAAAGCTGCTGGTGTGCCTGATGGTGTAATCAACATGGTTACTGTTGATGGACCGGTTGCAGGAAATGTAATATTCAACAACAAGCATTTTGCAGGACTGCACTTTACAGGATCTACAGGCGTTTTCCGTCATTTATGGAAAGAAATTGGTAACAACCTTGAAACATATCGTACTTACCCTCGAATTGTTGGAGAAACAGGTGGTAAAGATTTTGTTATGGTTCACCGCTCCGCAAATCCACATGAAGTAGCAACAGCATTGGCACGTGGAGCCTTTGAATTCCAAGGTCAAAAATGTTCGGCGGCATCCAGAGCTTATATTCCTTCAAATTTGTGGGAAGATGTTAAAAAAATCTATGTCGAGCAAGTGAACTCATTCAAAATGGGGACTCCGGGAGACACGAGTAATTTCGTGAACGCCGTAATCGATGCGAAAGCCTTTGCTAAAATTTCTAGCTATATCGATTACTGTAAAGAGCAGTCCGATGCTGAGATTATTACAGGTGGAAACTACGATGATTCAAAGGGATATTTCATTGAACCCACAACAGTCGTAACTTCCAACCCAAAATTCAGAACAATGTGTGAGGAGATTTTTGGACCTGTTTTGACCATTTATGTGTACGATGAAAACAAATTCGAAGAGACATTGCACTTATTGGATGAAACTTCTGAATATGCCTTGACCGGATCGATCATGTCGAATGACCGCTATGCCATTAACCTAGCTACCAAGATTTTGGAAAATGCAGCCGGTAATTTCTATATTAATGATAAACCAACCGGAGCAGTTGTAGGTCAACAACCTTTTGGCGGAGCTCGAGGGTCAGGTACAAACGATAAGGCTGGTGCTTCAATGAATTTACTGCGTTGGACTTCTGCACGAACAATTAAGGAAACGTTTGTACCACCAACAGATTATAGATATCCTTTTTTAGGCTAACCAATTTTTAGTTTCTTTGAACCGCTTCTTTACCGAAGCGGTTTTTTTATGGAATATCAAAAACAATTATTTCACCCGATCAAGCGAAAAGAAAAGATCATTGTAACCTGGACAAAAGGATACAAGACCCTATGTATTCATTATCGCAACGAATTAATAGCACGATTCGACAATGTCAACTTATTGCTGAAAGGACAAAAATTTCATCACGAAATGCTGGGTGATATTGAAATTCAACTTTTAGTCAGTCCTCTTCTTCTTCATATCAAAATTGATGGAATGCATGTAATGGAAAACTACAATCATCCTGCACACACTATATACTCTAATTCATTACTATTCGGTATTCCGGCAACTTTCAACCTATTTATTGCAAATAAAATTTACAATGATAGTTTTGAGATGGAATTGGAAAACATCGTTAAAGTTTTTGGCTATGCTTGTTTCATCTCAGGAATTATCTTTTCCGCTTGTATAATCCTGATTTTTCTCAAGCAATTTCAAGCCTTTATTTATGGAATTATCCTTCTACTTTTACAAGGTAGTTTGGTTCTTGTCTTGACATTGTTCTCACGTGAACTAAATGACAACAAGGAATTTATTTATCTAATGATCGCCATTCATTTTATTGGTTCTTACTTTTCATATATCACCTATCGCGACTATCAAAAACACAAACGGCAAGAACTTGAAATTTCCGGAATTCTTGATTCAGACCTATAAATCATAGACATTTGTTATTTTTGACTATGAAAAATTTCCTCCTATTAATCTGTCTAGCTTCTCTTATCATTTCATGTGGGAAAAAGAAGGCTGAAAAACAAGCTAAAATTGATAACGATCTCATTTCAGCTTATATTACTGAAAATGGTATCAGTGCTACAAAAACTTCATCAGGACTATATTATTACATCGAAAATCAGGGGAATGGGGCATCATGCAATTCATTCTCAGATGTGCGGGTGGCATACAAAGGATATTTTTTGGACGGATCTGTTTTTGACGAAAGCTCTGCCCAGGGAATTTCGTTCAACCTCCAACAAGTTATTAAAGGCTGGACAGAAGGTATCCCTTATTTCAAAGAAGGTGGAAATGGGATTTTATTGATCCCTTCTGCTTTGGCTTATGGCGACAAGGATAAAGGATCCATTCCGGCAAATTCAGTTCTGATCTTTGACATCGAACTTTTGGAGGTGCTATAACGATGGAGTATCAAATGAAATACCCGCTTACGGGAAGAGGAAAAGATTACATTCTACTGAATTGGGAAAGAGGCTACCGAAATGTGCAGGTCATCCATCAGGGTCGTCTAGTTCATACCATTGATAATCCGGCCAAAATTAAAAAAGGCGTCAGCTTTGATGATCCGGAATTGGGCAACATCAAATTGAAGTTTTCAGAGAATCCAATGGCAATCAATGTGATTGTTGATGGTTTGCACAGTATAGCTAACAGATCTCATCCATTTAAAGAACTAAAGAAATTTGCATGGATCTTTTGGGTTTTAGCTGTTTTTGGATTCATAGCAAGCATTTTTGAAGTTTGGATTCTATCGTGGCTTCCTCAAATTCAGATTACTGTGCTCTTAATCGATCTGGTGATTGTCGCAGCCTATACGGTCGCAGCCATTTTTGTCGCAAAGGCAAAACCATGGGCTTTTTGGCTTGGTGCTATACCTTTTTTCTTGATTTTCTTAATTGTAATGGGTAATTCGATTATCATATATAGCGGATTTGCTTTATGGTTGAATTTCATCCTTCGTGGTGCTGTATTAATTGCTCTTTTAATGATGGTTAAAAAAGTAATTAGCGCCCACAAACATCGTCGCTATACCAAAACACTTGAAGACCTCAATGTCGAATTATTGGATGAAGGGATTTGACGAAGAATTGACTTTTAATTAGTTGATGATTGAGAATTTGATGATTTCCTGATTCAAACCCAAAGTCCTAAAATCTTAATATCCTAAAGTCTTAAAATCTTAACATCCTAAAGTCCTAAAATCCTCCCGCCTATCTCAAACACTTAAAATAGTCAAACGGCTCTAAGCAATCGTTGCACTGATATTGCGCTTTACATGCTGTACTACCGAAAAGACTAATCATGCGGGTATTTTGAGAGTTACATCGTGGACAAGGAACAACTGTCGGTTTTGCGAACAAAACACTTTTGTCGACTTCTTCTTCTGGTGGCGCAATGCCGTATTCTCTCAATTTATTTCTGCCTTCTTCAGAGATCCAGTCGGTTGTCCATGCCGGTGAGATTACCAGATCCACACCCACATCTTGAATACCTTTTTCGTGCAATTTCTCAATGATCTGATCTTCGATCAATTTCATTGCGGGACAACCAGTGTATGTAGGAGTAATAGTCACCTGTACATGATCGCCCTCTTGTTTAACATCGCGCACAATTCCCAAATCTACTATGGTAAGAACCGGAATTTCCGGATCTGCCACCTCCTCAAGATAAGACCATATCTCTTTTTCGCTTACCATTCCATGTTAGGGTATGAACGTTGCAAGTACTGCATATCAGCCAGAATGTAACCCAAATGCTCGGAATGCATTCCCTTTCGTCCACCATCAAATTGCCAGTTATTTTCTGGAATAGTTAATGTTGCCTCTTCAAAAACCGCGTTCACTGTCGCTAACCATTCTTTACGAATAAGCTCTATATCTGGTGCTATTCCTTTTTCTCTCATCTCCTGATCAACCTCGTCTTGATAAAAAAGTTCACCAGAGTAACGCCACAAGGTATCCAATGCTTCCTGAATACGTTGGTGTGACTCTTCAGTTCCATCTCCGAGACGAATTACCCACTCCGAGGAATGTTTCAAATGGTACTTCGTTTCTTTCAATGATTTTTCAGCGATTGCCGCCAAATGAGTATCTGTACTCGACTGCAACAACTCATAAAAAGGTTTTCTAAACGCATCAAACAAAAACTGGCGCATCATTGTCATTCCAAAATCACCATTGGGTTGTTCCACCAACAGTAAGTTCTTGTATTCGCGGTCGAAGCGTAAAAAAGCCAACTTATCTTCATCACGCCCTTTCCCTTCGATCTTTCCGGCATAAGCAAGCAGACTTGTAGCCTGACCGATTAGATCCAGCGAAATATTGGTCATCGCAATATCTTCCTCCAGGATGGGACCATGTCCACACCACTCAGCTAAACGTTGACCAAGGATGAGACTATCGTCTCCCATGCGAAGTATGTATTCAAAATGATTGTTCATCTTTCTTTAACTAATTCTAAAGGATATACTTACATGTGCGAAATTCCGTCCGGCACGTCATAAAACGTTGGATGACGATACACTTTAGAATCTGCCGGTTCAAACAATGCATCCGCATCAGCAGGATCTGAAGCGTAAATATCCTTGGATTCCACAACCCAAATACTGATTCCTTCCGAGCGACGTGTGTACACATCACGTGCATTTTCAACTGCCATTTCAGCATCTGCAGCTCTAAGGGAACCTACATGTTTGTGATTCAATCCTTGTTTACTTCTGATAAACACCTCCCAAAGAGGCCATTCTTTATTTGACATTCTATTCAATTATGATTTAGGAGTTTGGAATTATGAATTCCTTTTCAACTCGCTTGTTTTCTTGATTTACGTTTCTCAGCATGAGCCATTGCTGCCTCACGCACCCACATTCCATTCTCTTTTGCTTTTCTTCTGGCATCCACACGTTCTTTATTACATGGGCCATTTCCATGAACTACTTGCCAGAATTCTTCCCAATTGATCTCACCAAATTCATAATGTCCGGTTTGTTCATTGAATTTAAGATCGGGATCCGGAATTGTAAGTCCAATTAACTCTGCCTGCGGAACAGTTGCATCTACAAACATCTGACGCAATTCATCATTCGTATGGCGTTTGATTTTCCATTTCATGGATTGTAGTGTGTGCTTTGACTCTGCGTCGTTAGGACCAAACATCATCAATGCCGGCCACCAGAATCGATTCAACGCATCCTGAGCCATGGCTTTCTGCTCCGGTGTTCCCTGAGCCAATTTTGTCATAATCTCAAATCCCTGACGTTGATGGAAGGATTCCTCTTTACAAACACGCACCATAGCACGAGCATACGGTCCATACGAACACCGGCAAAGCGGCACTTGATTCATAATCGCTGCGCCATCAACCAACCAGCCAATGGCACCCATATCGGCCCAAGTCAAAGTTGGATAATTAAAGATCGACGAATACTTAGCCTTTCCTGTATGCAAATCATCTATTGTTTCTTCACGATCTGCTCCCAAAGTTTCAGCTGCACTGTACAAATACAACCCATGACCCGCTTCATCCTGAACTTTCGCCAGCAAAACTGCCTTTCTTCTTAAGTTTGGTGCACGGGTTATCCAGTTGCCCTCAGGTAACATTCCAACTATTTCGGAATGAGCATGCTGAGAGATCTGCCTGATTAAGGTTTTACGATACTCATCCGGCATCCAGTCTTTTGGCTCGATGCGGATCTCGTTATCAATTTTCTCTTGAAACTTGCGTTCCAACTCTGCAATATTCACTTCTTTCATGGCTCTGACGATTGATACAAAGGTACAAAAAACTGCTAATTTTTATAGTATAACATCCAATATGCCGTAGGGTTTAACAGAATGTAAAATCCATGTTCAAATTTAGAACTGTTCTTTGGAGGCAAATCGCTAATTTTGGGGCTCATTAAATGAATCTATGACTCCAAAATTTCATACACTGAAAGTCAGTGACGTGCGGAAAGAAACTGATGACACTGTTTCGATTGCTTTCGAAATTCCATCCGAATTGTTATCAGACTATTCTTATATCTCCGGTCAATACCTTACACTTCGTACTATGATCGATGGCGAAGATATCCGTCGTTCTTATTCACTCTGTTCTGCTCCACATGAAAATGAATGGCGCGTTGCCGTAAAACAAGTGGAAAATGGAAAATTCTCGACCTTCGCAAATAATGAATTAAAAGCCGGACAAGATTTGGATGTGATGACCCCAACAGGTGGTTTTGCATTGCGTCCTGACGCCACTCTTACTCGTTCTATTATTTTGTTCGCTTCCGGTTCAGGAATTACACCTGTTCTTTCAATTGCGAAAACGGTTTTAAAAGAGGAACCAAACAGTGATGTAACACTTTTCTATGGAAATAAAGGATTCAACTCGATTATTTTTCGTGAAGAATTAGAAGCATTGAAAAACAAATACATGGATCGTTTGCGAGTGGTACATGTATTATCGCGTGAAAGCCTTGGTAATGCGATTCAGAAAGGTCGTATTGACAAGCAAAAAGGTCTGGACTTATTTGATGCTTTTCTAAAAGGAACGAATCCTGATGCTGTCTACATTTGTGGACCAGAAGAAATGATCCTTGGAGTAAAAGATGCCATGTTAGAGAAAGGGCTTCGTGAAGATCAAGTACATTTCGAGTTATTTACAACACCAGGGGGGGCTGCCAAAAAAACAGATACGTCAACTAGTGATGACTCGGCTGAAATCGCTGCTAAGGTAACAGTGATTATCGATGGCGATGAAATGGAGATTAATCTCAGTTCAAAAGGGCAAACTATTCTTGATGCCGCCCAAGCCGCAGGGGCAGATCTTCCTTTCGCTTGCAAGGGAGGTGTGTGTTGTACATGTAAAGCAAAAGTGCTAGAGGGATCTGTGAAAATGGATGTCAACTACTCTCTTGAAAAAGATGAAGTAGAAGCCGGATTCGTTCTAACATGTCAGTCACATCCAACAAGTGAAGTAGTTATTGTTTCTTTTGACGAATGATATGGGACTTTTCAAACTCTTTAAATCAAACAAGTCAAAAACGCATAAAGGATTTCACCTTTTGAAGGTTTTATCAATAGATGCGTTGACTAAGGACACGGTCAAGATTACATTCGAAATTCCGTCTGAGCTGAAGTCTGCATACCAATTCAAAGCTGGTCAATACGTTGACCTAATCGCTGAGATCAATGAAAAGGAAGAACGTCGCAGTTATTCGATTTGTAGTGGCGAAGGTGAAGCTTTGTCTGTTGCTGTAAAAAGAGTTGGAAAGGGACTCTTTTCGAACTGGATTGCACACACACTTCAATCCGGCATGGAAATGCAGGTGTCAATTCCACATGGAAATTTCATTCTTGATGATCAATCCAAAAATGTAGTGGCAATCGCCGCCGGAAGCGGGATCACTCCAATACTCTCTATCGCGAAAGCAATTGAAAAAAGAGGTGGAAATCTCCGTTTGTTTTATGGAAATCGCACAAAGGATTCGATCATTTTCAAAAATGAATTAGAAGCATTGCAACACACTTTTGTTACATGGTTTCTTTCGGGAGAAAATGCAGAAGGATTTGAGTCAGGAAGAATTGATAAAGATAATTTCACCTTAACAGTAAAAGCTGATTTAAGTCTTTTAAGAGCCGATGCGTATTATATCTGTGGACCTGAAGAAATGATTCTAGCCACTTCGGAAGTGTTGAAATTTTTCGGTGTTTCAGAAAAGAAAATCCATTTTGAATTGTTTACGCCGCCTGTCCTTATGAAGGCCAAGCAAAATGACCAAGCCATATACAATGGAGTGAGTAAAGTGAAGGTTATCTTATACGATGAAATAGCCGAATTTGAGTTGGATCCAAAAGGAAAAACTATCCTATCTGCGCTTGAAAAGGAAGGTCTTGATGCACCCTACTCTTGCAAAGGAGGTGTTTGTTCTTCGTGTCGGGCTAAAGTAACAGAAGGGAGCGCATATATGGACAACAATTACACACTTACCGATGAGGAAGTCAAAGCTGGTTATATTTTGACTTGTCAGGCTCATCCAAACGCAGAAAAAGTAATCATTAGTTACGATGCCTGATCAAACGATTGTAATTATCGGCGCGAGTCGCGGAATTGGTGCTGAACTAGTCAAATTACTAGCTAAGGATACCACGAACAAGATTCTAGCTCTTTCTCGCGAAAAAGCTAAAATGGATGTTGCTTTTGAAGCATTCAAAAACGTTGAGACCTTTACTTTTGATCTCAATACTGCTGTCCGTGAACAAGCTGAAAATATATTTTCAACAATCGATAAGATTGATATTCTGATCAATAATGCGGGTTTATTGAAAAACAAACCATTTATAGAATTGGCACACGAAGATATTTCATCGTGTTATCAGGTCAATGTGATCGGGGTTATGGAAACTGTTCAGGCAGCAGTTGGCAAAATGCAAAATAGCGGCGGACACATTGTCAATATCTCTTCGATGGGTGGATTTCAAGGAAGCGTTAAATTTCCCGGACTTTCAGCTTACTCAACTTCTAAGGCAGCGGTGTGCAGTTTTACAGAATTGTTTGCTGAAGAATATAAAGAAAGTAAGATTAGGATGAATTGTCTTTGTCTTGGTGCAGCGCAAACTGAAATGCTCGAAGAAGCTTTTCCTGGTTATCAAGCACCTGTCTCAGCGGCTAAGATGGCTGAGTTTATAGCTGATTTCTCACTCAATGCGCATCAGTGGATTAATGGAAAGATCATTCCTGTCTCGTTGTCAACACCGTGACTTTAAATTATGAATTTTGAATTAGGAATTATGAATTAATTGGGGGGATCAACTTCTATCGAAGTATATAAGCATTTTGGAAGTTGATAAAGGGAATTCATAATTCCTTTGTTACTTTTATAAACCTCAAGCATTAGAAGTAAAAACCAAACAACTTGTTCTTCAAAAAGAAACATAAAAACAATCTGAGTGATAGCGAATTGGTGGCACTTGCGAAGAAGAGCAGGAACCATTTTGGTGAATTGTATGAGCGTTATTTTGATCAGATCTATCGTTTTGTGTTTAAACGCTTGGGAGGATTAGAAGAGGTAGCGGGCGATCTCACGCAACAGACCTTCATGAAGGCAATGGCGAATCTCAATAAATATGAAGAGCGTGGTTTACCTTTCAGCAGTTGGCTCTATCGCATTGCGCAGAATGAAGTCCTGATGTACTTTCGCTCACAGAAATCCGTACGACACGTGGAAATTGAGGAACGGAAGTTGAAGGATGTCTTTACCGAAGCTGAGATCACTTCATACATGTCTGAAGAGGAACAAGAAAAACTGATCGAACTGATGAACAATATGGAGCAGGAACATTTGGACCTGATCGAATTGCGTTTCTTTCAAGGACTCAGTTTCAAAGAAATAGCAGATATTTACAGCATCACAGAACCAAATGCCAAAATGCGTGTGTACCGGATTCTGGAGAAGCTCAACAAAAAGTGGAACGAAAGCAAATGAGGAAGTTTTCTGTCAATAGAGAAAAGAAGTCTTTGGAACCGACGAAGGAACAAATCCAGCGTCACAAGGACTTTTCGCGTTTGCACCACGAGTACGAGCGACTTACCAAACGTGGAAAAAAACCAGTATATCGCGATCCTAAATTGTATTTGTTGATGGTCATCATCGGGATTTTGCTGTTGTTGTTGTTTTGGGAAGGATGAGGTAGCTTTTGGAACAGGTAACAAAGACTTTGATCTTACTTCGGATTGTATTGTTTATTACTTTGCGCCTCCGAGGATTCTAATGTTCAAATATCCTTCGCTAAAGCTTCGGATGTTGAAAAGGTTAAAGAGTTCAAAGAAGGTTCAAATAGGGTTCAAAGGTATTTCTAAAAATCCATTAAACGCCACAGACAATTTAAACGCGCAGCTTTGAACCTTTTAACGCCGTAGGCAATTTAGACACACAGCTTTGAACTTTCAAATTTGCCATATCAAATACATTTCGTAATTTCATAGTTCAATTGAATTGACTTGAAAACCAAATTTGCTACTTTACTGTTGGGACTGACATTTGTCTTTAGGGCAAGTGCGCAGGACATTCACTGGTCTCAATTCAATGACAATCCTATTTTTCAGAATCCGGGTCATGTAGGTCATTTTAAAGGTGACTATCGATTTATTGGCAATTTTCGCGATCAGTGGAGAAGTGTTAGTGTTCCCTTTAGCACGCTTTCTTTCTCGGCAGACTCAAGACTTTATAGTAATCCAAATCTTGGTTATGGACTTTTGTTCTTTCACGATCAAGCGGGTGACGGGAAATTTAGAACGATTGAAATACAAGGAAATGTTTCCTGGTTGATGAAACTAACTAGTGATTCTACTCACACACTGAGAGCGGGGATGAATTTTGGCATGAACCATCGTCAGGTTAATTGGAATAATTTCTATTTCGATAATCAATTCAACGGAATTCAATATGACCCCTCCTTACCTACCGGAGAGCTCTATCAAGCAGATCGTAAGACCAATTTATCTGTTGGAGCTGGATTCCTTTACGAATACCTGATCAACGAACGTAAAAAAGTGACAGCTGGAATTGGTTTTTTCAACTTGAATCGTCCAAATCAAGGTTTTTACAGTCAAACTATTCCTCGTGACATCCGAATGAATGTGTTCGCAAAAGCAATTTACAAATTAGATGTCGATTGGGATCTAATTCCCTCCATTCAATTAAATGTTCAAGGAAAATACCGTGAAATGCTGATCGGATCTTCTGCGAAATACACGCTGGTCAATCGCGTTAACGACTACAAAGCGCTGTATGCTGGAGTTTGGTACCGCAATCGGGATGCAGCGTTTTTGAGTGTTGGAATGGATTACAACAACTGGTTTGTAGGACTCAGTTACGATATGAATTTTTCAAAATTGGTTCCGGCCAGTAATTATAGAGGTGGATTTGAAATTGCAGCACGCTATATTCTCAATCACTTCAGACCAAAGAAAACATTGCACCGCGTATGCCCAGATTATATTTGATCGTTCTTGGGGTGTTTTTGACCTTTTCAGTGTTCGGACAGAGCAAACTTGGCGCTTATCTGAAACACGCAGAGGAAAAATACAAGAATGGCGATTACTTTTATGCTGTTGAATTATATTCCAAGGCAATGGAACTGGATTCGAATTCAGTTGAAATTCTCTGGAAATATGCAGAAACATTACGTGCCTATAAAGATTACAGGAAAGCAGAGTTTTACTATGGAAAAGTCTACGAAAAGGAAGAAGCTGGGATCTATCCGTATTCTTTGCTCTATTTAGGATTAATGCAGAAGCAGAATGGCAAGTATGACGCAGCGATCGAAACCTTCAAAAAAGCAAAGAAAAAATACGCTAAGGACAAAAAAGATTATCTCTACTTGAAATCAAAACGCGAACTAGAATCTTGTTTATGGGCAAAATCTGCTCTACGCGACACTGCGAATGTAGATTTCTTCAGGCTTCCGGAAACAATCAACTCCCCTGACTCTGAATTTGGTCATGCTATTGGTGGGGGCCGATTAATTTTTTCATCCTTAAGAGCAGATAGTGTCAGTTCAAGAGAAGAGGTGTACAGCACCAATTACAAGACGCGCCTCTACACCTCGGATATCACTGGAGGAGGATTTGCCAAAAATGAGCAGCTTAAAGATCTATTCTTTGAAAATTTAAGCACCGGTAACGGAACTTTCTCACTTGATGGAAAGCGATTTTACTTCAGTTTGTGTCAGGATGAAGGATTTAATTACCGCTGTCAGATCATGGTCGCTCGTTTCGAAAACGGGAAATGGTCAGAAGCAGATTATTTGGGTGACATCATTAACGAAGAAGGGACAAATACAACGATGCCAAATATTGGACAACTGGAAGGAAACGAGGTTTTATTCTTTGCCTCAGACCGATCAGGAGGACAAGGCGGAATGGACATCTGGTACAGTGTTATCAAAAATGGTAATCAGTACGGAAAAGTACAAAACATTAAATCGATTAATAGTCCGGATAACGATCTGAGTCCATGGTGGGACGACAAAACCAAGAAATTGTACTTCTCTTCCTCCTGGCATGATGGTTTTGGTGGTTGGGATGTATTCTCTTCGTCTTTCACCACACGATTTGAAGGCCCGGAGAATTTGGGTCAACCAATCAACAGTCCGGCGAACGACTTGTATTTCTTTAAATCAGGAGATACCAGCTATGTCTCTAGCAACCGAATAGGCGTATTGTACAGCAAAAACCCCACTTGTTGCAGTGATATTTTTGCTGCAGTACCTCCGATTCGAATTGATCCGCCAACACCAAAAGAGACATTGGCTGAATTAAACAAACGACTTCCTGTGACCTTGTATTTTCACAATGACTGTCCGGATCCGAAAAACTGGGATACAGTCACAAAAGTAAATTACATCAACGGATACCGCGAGTATACTGAAATGCTTCCGAAGTATCAAAAAGAATATTCGGAGGGTTTATCCGGTAGCAAGGCTGAGGAAGCTCGTGAGGATATTGAATCCTTTTTTATCGAATATGTAGACCAAGGAGTGAAGGATCTTGAGTTGTTTAGAGATCTGTTACTCGAAGAATTACAAAAAGGGGTGCAAGTGAAAATTGCTGTCAAAGGTTTCGCCAGTCCATTGGCAAAAACAGATTATAATGTTAACCTCACAAAACGCAGAATCTCATCCTTTGTGAATTACTTGAAAGAATACGATGGCGGAGTTTTTAAACCCTATTTGAATGGAACGGCACCGAATGGAGGTAAGGTTATCATTGTTGGCGTTCCATTTGGAGAATACACCGCAAATCAATTCACAAGTGACAATTTCCATGATCAAAAGAATTCGGTTTATTCACGTGCAGCTGCAATTGAACGAAAAATAGAAATTCAAAGTGTGAGTTATTTGGATGATCGCAAAGTATTTCCTCTTGCCGTTGAAGTACCTGTTCAGGATGCAGGAAAAGTAAAGAGTGGCGAGGTCATCGAACGGAAATTTGTCATTCACAACAATTCTCAAGAAACGGTGACCATAGAATCTGTGACGTCGCCCTTTACTGCCATTCAAGTAGACCTTCCACAAAAAGAGTTAGCACCGGATCAAAAAATTACAGTGATCATGACATTCAATACAACAGGATTTGTAGGCAAGAATGTCAAATACGCTGAAATTCGTCCTGTCGGTTACGATGAAAGTATCAAAATTATGTTATCCTCCGAAATTGAATAAGGCTAAATTGACTAAAAATCCTATTTTTGCCCAAACCCTTTGGGAATGAGTGACACGACAACTATTTCAGTACCGCAGGCTAGACCAAGGTTAAAGTTTATTGATATGGCGAGATCCTTCGCCATATTACTTATGTTGGAGGGTCATTTCACTGGAGCTGCTCTTGCCGATCAATACCGAAGTAGTGAATACTGGTTGTACAATGTCTGGCACAACCTTCACGGACTTACCTCTCCCCTTTTCTTTACGGTAACAGGATTGATATTTGTTTATTTACTGTCAGCTAACAATCAAATATCTTATATTGACAACATTCGCGTTAAGAAGGGGTATAAACGCGTTCGTGAATTGTTGTTTTGGGGTTATTTAATTCAATTGAACCTATGGAGCATATCTAAGTCGTTTTATTACGGTAGCAAATTCTATTTGGAATGGTTTTACGCGTTCCATGTCTTACAATCAATCGGAGTGGGTATTTTTTTCTTGCTCGTGATATATGGAATTTACAAGTGGTTCAATAGAGGTTCCTTACATTGGTATTATTTGTTTTTTGGATTGATTATGCTTGTGATTTATGCTTGGTTGAAAAATTACATGCAGATTGATACCCAATTAGTTGCAGAAGGATTGCGTGAAAAACCAGCCTATTTGCCTGAAGGAGCTCCATCAATTATCCAGAATATGATTTATGGACGTTATTCTGACTTTGGTTTTGTGCGTTATTCCGGATATGTATTACTAGGTGGAATGTTAGGTGCATTGATTCGTAAATATGAACATCAAACAAAAGAATGGTGGTTTGGTGTCACTTTTATTGTCGTTTGTATTTTACTAAATCTTTTTATTCAACCAATACTTCATTATCTTGATAAAATCATCGAAGCAACTGGATTAGTACACGATAGCGTCATGGAAATGTGTACAACAACTATTCGACGTTTCGGTCAAGTTGTTGGAGTCCTAGGAGTTCTCATGTTGATTGACAAATACTTTAGCATTCGATCGGGACTATTCCTTAAAATCGGTCAAAACACGCTACCAATCTACGTAGTACACGTGATTATTCTTTACGGTGGAATATTTGGGTTTGGATTAAAGCCCTTAGTGTTTGATCAAAATTTACATCCGATATACGCAGCGGGGGTATCCGTACTCTTCATGATTGTATTCTCTATTATGGTCAAGTACATTGAGCCTCTTGAGCGGATTTACAGTAAGGTAAAAAGAAAAGTTACTTTCTGGATTCCGAAGGGGAAATAAAGAATGTAAATAATTCCATCAAATCTTTTTGTCCGTCTTTTGCTGTGTAACCGGCTTTGTTTCTTTTTGCTTCTTTGGTTTCTTAGGAGCCTCAAATGTCACCTTTGTTCGATAGACCACCTTTCCACATGGTTGGACAACAGTAAGCTTCACTCGATAAGTTCCATGTTTTTTGTAGAGGTAAGTTACCGACTTCTCAGTAGATTTTGAACCATCACCAAATTCCCACAGTATGGATGAAGCGTTAATGTAGTTGCTTTTGCATGAAATTAAAAACTTACCGTCCGTAGATTTTGGAATAGTGACACTGAAATAGTTGATGTCAAGTTTCAACTCAGAGAGACGTGGCAGGACATAGGCAGCAGCCTGCTTTTGAATTTCCTTCGCCTCTCTAGCACCAATAGTGCCTGTTACTGCTCCTTCCGGGCTCTCTCTGAAAATAGCTGCATAAAAAGTACACGCAGAAAGATACGATCCATTCTTATTAGGATGAGCATTATCTGCATCATACAGATTAATATCGGGTACATTCTTTCTCAACTCACGCCATACCGATCCAACAGGGCTAATTGGCAAAGAAAAAACTTCTGAAACATAGCGATAACCATACTGAATTTTATCAGTCATTTTATCATATGTATCGGTTAAAGGATTTTCAAGATATCCATCTTTGTATCCCCAAGTTTGATAAAGCAGAATCTGAGTACATGAATTATTTGCTTTAATTGAATCCATGATTTGAACCATAAACGGAACGGACGCCGTATCAAGGTAAGTCGGTTCCTCAATAAATTCTCTAGAATACCCTTGAATGACAACATAATCCCATTTTCGGCTTTTAATTTTATCAAACATATCTTGTCGACCTGTATGAACTCTAAAGGATGCACCTGCACGAGTATTCATCTCAACAATGACACTTTTCCCTTTGGCCTTGCATAGTTTATCAAAGATCTTTGGCATATTGTTCATGTGGGTATAGGAATTCCCAATGAACAGAACTTTCAAAGAGTCACTATTCGCAAAAGAAACGCTTGTAAAGCAATGTAAGGAAAGTACGGCTAGTCCCCAACGAATAATTTTTGTCATAATGCCATTTGATAAATTCATTCTTCGGCCGGTTCAAAAATCAAACCAATACTACTCTGCACTCAATCGTCGAGCTATATCTGTCAATTCATCTGTTGGCAATGTCAACTTTTCCTGAGAGAAATCCATATCACTGATCGAATTGATGGGAATAAGATGTATATGGGCGTGTGGGACTTCTAATCCAATTACGGTCACCCCCACTTTACGACATGGGAATTCACGTTTTATTCGCTTACTCACTTCTTTGGAGAAAATCATCATTCGTCCCAACAAATCATCCTCTATATCGAAGATATAATCAACTTCCTTTTTAGGAATAACCAAAACATGTCCCTTTCGCAAAGGCATAACATCCAGAAAAGCAAGAAACTCTCCGTTCTCTGCTACTTTGTAACAAGGAATCTCTCCTGCTATGATCTTCGAGAAAATTGTAGCCATTAACGTGTAATCTCTAATATTTCAAACTTTACAACACCATTGGGCGTTACAACATCCGCTATTTCTCCAACTGATTTACCTAAAAGACCTTTACCAATAGGTGAATCTACTGAAATTTTCTTTTCTTTCAGATCTGCTTCATTCTCTGCAACAAGTGTGTACTCCATTTGCATACCATTCGCAACATTCTTGATCTTCACTTTTGACAAAATGAAAACTTTTGAATTATCAATGATGGAGTTATCAATGATTCGGGCATTGGCAATAATTGTTTCCAACTTGGAAATCTTCATCTCCAATAAGCCCTGAGCTTCTTTTGCAGCATCATACTCTGCATTCTCCGATAAATCACCTTTATCCCTTGCTTCTGCAATCTGGTTTGAAATAGCCGGACGTTGCACCGTTTTCATTTCATGCAATTCATCCTTCAGCTTTTTAAGTCCTTCTTCTGTATAATAACTGATCTGTGACATGTTGTATTGAGTTAGTACCTACAAAAACAAGAGAGCCCATATAATGGACTCTCTTGAGTAACAAATGTAAGAAACTTTTATTTCAAATTGATTGTAGCTCCGATGGTATGAATTACTCCAAACACACCAGCAAAGCGTGCTGCATATTCAATTCCAAGCGCGCTCTGATTTTTTGTTATCGCATCTACAGAAAACCCTGCAGTTGGACCAACTAACGCATTTGAACGGTTTTCTGCATTCATGATACCTTCTTCGTAAACATAACCTGCTCTAATATTAAATGCAGCTTTACCAGTCGTCATTCCATAATCAAGTCCAATTCGGTATTGATCTTTAGAGAATGAGTTTGCTGTAAAACCTAAAGCAGCCGTCAACTTATTGTTCTCATTAAAAATGAAATCATAAGAACCTCCAATCGAAAGTAATGAAGGCATCTCAAAAGCCGCTGAACGCTGTTCCAAAGAAGCTACAAATCCAGTAGACAAATAAGTAACCTGCTGGGCAAGACCATCACCTTTGTAGCGCATAACAGGACCTACATTCTTCAAGGCTATACCAAATTTCAATTGATCTTGTTCTCCAGTAACGTAGCGAATTCCGGCGTCAATAGCCATACCACTTGCCTTCAAGTTCGAAATATTCTCTGAAATTACCTTGAAGTTAATTCCCCCATAAATAGACTGAGAAAATGCTCTGGCATATCCCACATTAAAAATATTCGCTCTTGGAGAAAAGAATCCGATATTTCCTTCTGGGTTGTCCACTGTAGTAATTGGAATATCACCAAAATTTAAGGACTGAACACTTACCGCAATTACGTCTTGTTCAGAAATACGCAATGCAATACCGGCACTATTCATCGCAATTCCAGCGTTCCCCATCCAATTGCTATAATTGAACTTAATTTGGGTCTTGTCTGTAAATGCCAATCCAGCAATATTGATATAACTTGCTTCTAGTCCGTTAACGGTTGAAATACCAGCGTCACCATAGGAAGCACTACGTGCCCAAGGGTTAATTAACAAGTGTGAAGCACCTGCAGAACCAACACGATCTTCATTTCCGGCATTCACACCAAGGCTGCATAAAACAGCCCCGGTAAGAAGTACATTCTTTATATTCATCTTTGAAGTTTTCATTTTCAAATTTCGTTTAAGTCATTAAATACCCTGTAGATCGACTTGGCGCATACCACCAAAGAACTTAAGTACAACTTCACCAACTTCAGGTACTTCGACATGAATCAAATATACCCCGCTGGCCACAGGAATATTCTGCCAGTTGTTCAAATCCCAATCAACAGAAGTAACAGGACTATCCTTCTTAAATGTTCGAACCAATTTACCATTCACTGTGTAAATGCGCACTGTACATTTCTCTGGAAGATTGGTAATCTTCACACGCGTATCTAGACGATTACGCTCATATTCAGAGAAAGCATAATAAGGATTCGGTACAACATTGATCAACTTCAATGCATCGGCAAGGTGATCTTGACTTCCAGTCACCGTGGCAATGTCATCCATTGACCATGAATACATTGGACGTCCACCATTTTCACCTGTTGCTGTGAAGTTCTTGTACTCTTTATTAATACGCAACCTAATTGTCACATCAGAAGAAAGAATCTTTTGCCCCTCAGTTAACAATGGATAAGCTACCCAAGACAAACTTCCGTAGAATTCACGCTTAGCGGCAGAACTGTTGGCTTCAACTTCCAACATCTTCTGATAGGCAAAATTTCCTGAATTTGTCTCAGCCGTACTCTTATCGTAAGCAGGGAAATCAAATCCTTGAGGGAAGTTATTAATAGTTCTCTGCATGTAGCTGAAAACGTAAATCGGATGCATACCTCCCATTAATGGAACACCAACACCATTAACTAAACGATCTGTTGGATTCCAAATCATGTCTGCTCCATTTTCTGCTCCCAAGAATGAGTTCTCTCCAAAAGCCATGTACAAACGAGCTCCTGATTCTAAGTCAACTGCATACCCAGGAAACCATCCCATACCAGTACCCGTTCCATCAGGATTTCCATTCTTGTCAACACTTTCGCTCTTGCGTAATTGACCAGACTGTGCACCACCAACATTCAATGAAGGTGTTCTACCCAATTCAATCACCGGACATCTAGTCCATTTAGATTTATCGCTTGTTAGAACGATGTTTACACTTGGTAAGAAAGAAATCGATGCATTCGATTTAGCCGAACCCGGACTTGCCAAATTGTAATAAGCCATTGGCATATAATCTGCCTGATACCCAGTTAATCTATGAGGAGCAATACCACCATTTAATAACTTCGCAAACTTTTTATCTGGATCTTGACCACCTTCATCCGGATAGTTACATGGATTCACATAGGCAAGTCCATCAGGTAAGCAGTCCGTTGTTGACGGAGAATAATCCCCTGATCGTATCCAGTTAGTCGGAAAGAACGCATCATTATCTTCAACAAAAGACAACCAACGTTTTGAAGAATCCGAGAAATTAATTGAAGCATCAATCATATCAGTAACTTTCACTGAAGCATTTCCAGAAGGACCATAATACCTCTCTTGTGCAATTTGAACGGATACACCCCATTGAGGAATAATCTGTTCATTCGCTATCTTAATCGTTTTCTCAGATGAGACTGAATCAATTATTGCACCGCCTTTGGATTCATAATGGTAGATAACCCACCTTGCAGTATCAGCACCATTTGAGACACTTGGTGAGTAGTTTCTAAACTTACATTCGAAATAACCACCTACCAAGTTCAATGGATCTACCACTTTTACATTGATCGGTCCTGCTCCATAATCATAAACCGGTTGAGCTACATAACCATCATTAAGTACTTTAGTCAAAGTTGCCGGTGTAAATTCCAAAGCGCTGTTGCCATTTCCATATCCATCCAAACGAGTGATACGCGGTGAAGAACCATACTCAATTCTTTGATTAGTTCCACCAGCTTCTGGCATCGGATTGTGAGGGATTGCAGAAATTGGACGAATCGCAGTACCATCAAAATTCAAACGTGAAGAAATGTATGGAATCTTTTGACCGTCAATTGTTAAAGGATCGTTTGGATTATAAAGATTAGGGGTCCCTGTAGCAAGATCAGCCATATCATTGTAAGCATACGCAACAGCAACATAATAATAAGTCTTGTGATTCACCAAACGTCTTTCACCTTGAGCAAAGGCATCTTCTTTTATTTGGAAAGTGTGGCGAATACCCGTGTTCTCTCCGTCAACTTTTTCAGTAGGAATAGAGAACCCAAGTGATTCATCAAACTCAAAGTTGATAATACGCTTAATATTGTTCTTGATATCGCACTGAGCAACTAAACGAGCTTTCGTAGGATCACTAATATCAGCAACTGACACATCCACAGATTTTAGTTGATAAATCTGATAACCCTCAAAGCGATAGTAGCGATCTACTGTAGGATCAATAATGTTTACCTCATCCTCTTCTTCGTATTCTTCGCGGAAATTGTTTGATGAAGGTGGGTTCTCTAACATTAGAATCAACTCATTTTCCAACTCCTGAATAGTCAATTTTGGAGCATCGGGAGGAGAAAGAATTTTAAAACATGCATCAAACAATGCCTGTGCTTTCGTATCTGCACGCTTCATAGCTCTCACAGATGTAAACAAATCTCCTTCTGTACCACGACCGTATACAATACCAACTGTAATGTTGTTAATTGCACCCGGGCGAAGTGTAAATGGACCGGCAGATTGAACGAAACGACGGTCAGCCGCAACGTTGTTATCTGTTGCCTCATCCCAAAGGAAACCTGGATCTTGACCAGCTGTTGACCAGAACAAAGGATCTGAATCACCAGGGAACATGTAATCTGAAAGAATTGTGGTTACACCTGTAGAACCAACGTGACCTTGTCCTCCATAGAACATATCTGATCCGTTTGCCCATTTACCTCGCATGAAGTTGTAGTATTGAGCTGCATTCTGAGGGTCATTGTAAGGGAACTGAGATGTTGATGTATAGTATGTGAATCGACGCATACCAAAACGCTCATTATCGATGATGCCATCTGAGTAACCGATACCAATTCCTTTATAAACAATACCTTGACCTGCAATTGCAGCAGCCACGGTTGGAGTAACTAATTCATTTGTTAACGGATCAATGTATGGACCAACGTTATCAATTCCATCTGCATCCTGATAAGGCCCTTCAAAGAAGTCACATCCGATTGCCGGTGGATTTGCACCATATCCAGGACGTCCACCATCAGCTTGATCGAAAAGGTCACCATTATAAGCATAACCTAGACCTCTTGAAACGTCACAACCTACATAGTCATCTGCATAGTTACCGACATCTGCATCTAAATACTGAGAGAAGTAAGTATTGTAAAGCGTTTGTGTTCCACGGTTGATCAACTCATAGTTATAGAAAGTCATACGGTTGACTTCATCATTGGTAGCGAAAGCAAATGCTTGGGCACGGATTTCCATACCAATTGGATCACCATTCGTTTCTGTGTGAATGTTTCCTTTATCGTTGAATACCCACCAATGAGTTTCGTCACCAAAAAGTGTAATTCGACGATCGATACCACATTCTACATCATCACGACCTAAGATATCGTCATACCAAGGATGATCACCATTATCTGGATTATATGTTCCATCAGCGTCTCGATCATAGAACGGAGCCAACCAATAATCTTGTCCACGAGATACGTCACCATGAGCAGGCCAACCATAAATTCGGTTCAATTCATCGTTTGAAGGTGCAGTCACATCATCACATCCGTCAACTGTAACACCATTGTTACATTCCCACCACACATTAAAACGAATGATTTCAGCCTTACGGATCGTATAAAACTTGTCATAGGCCAAACATTGATCAGGATCAATTGTTGCTGCACCAAAATCACGCACTGCATCATCTCCAACCGGACCACCAGGATTGTAGGTTCCAGTACCAGGTGTAACAGTTAATGGACCAGGCCAGAAATCGTTTCCTTGACGGTAACGAAGAGCAGCTAATTTCAACTGACCATTCACATCTGTTCCACCCATCCAAAGTGCACCTGCGTAAATACAGTGAAGGTTACTACCTTTCGGGACTTCGTATGAGGACACACCCGCTTGTCTGTTTTGGAACATACTTCCACCTTGCTCAATCAACGCTCTAACATCGTTGAATTCCAACGTCATTTTTGCAGTGGCTGGTGAACAGTTCGCTCCTTTTGTTGAAGAAGAAGGCTTGTTACTCTTGTCACCTGGTCCTAAGTAAGCATACGCGTTACCAGCCCATAGACCTGTTACTGCCAATACAATTGTTACTAATTGCTTTTTCATAATTCCTTTTTATTATGAATTAAAAATCAAACTTAACACCCAAACGAATCGTTCTTGGAACAGAAATGTTATAAGGGTTCTGAATCTTCATCATGTAGTAGTCACGGAATGACTGCTCATCCAACTGGTTTTGAATAGACGTTTGGTTTGCAGCTGCAGCCAAGAATCCATCATCATCCCAGTTACCGGTAGCGCGGTAAACATTCAAGATGTTAAACTGGTTGAACAAGTTTGTCACACGACAATACACATTCAAGAAAGTTGCTTTTTTCTTGTCGTCCTTCCCGAACTCCAATTCAAACGTTCTGTCCAACTGAAGATCCAAACGGTAAGACCATGGTAGACGCGATCCATTTAACGTACCGTTCAAACCAGCATTCAAGTTACCAATCGCTTCATCCGTAATAAACGTTTGAGAAGAATATGGAGAACCCGAATAGATATTTGTGACAATATTCAAACCTGTATTCTCAAAGATTGCGAAGTTACCCAACATTGGTCCGTTGTAATCACTTCCTTCACCGTAACGGTAATCCATAGTAATTGCAAAAGCGTGACGCTGATCAAATGAATATGGGAAGATCGTTCTCAAGTTTGGAAGACCTGCGTTTACTAGACCAGCTGCAGAAGTTGCATCCGAACCTGTACCATCCGCAAACTGAAGGGTATAAGCCGCAGTCATACGGATATTACCTGTACGGCGAAGGTCATAAGAGATAGTAGTTCCTTTTACAGTACCGAAGTCACGGTTACCGAATGTACGATAAGTAGCCGGATACGCTTCAAATACATTCACCAACTGTACGTTGTTACGCTGCTCACGGTAGAATGCAGAGATTTTCAAGGCTGATGTTCTAGTCAATACTTGTTGGAACCCAATTTCATAATCAACTGTAGTTTCAGGCTTCAAGTTAGAATTATTGATGATCGCACTACGTTGGTTAACGAATTGATACTGGAACGGATCAAAACGGAATCCTGAAGTAGGACGCTTTGTCAAGATATCATAGTGAGCAAAGAATGATGCTTCATCAGAGATTGGGAATGAGAATGCGATACGTGGCATAACATTCACCTGAGGTTTGTAATCTTCAAATGCATCTGCTGTAGGAGTTTCCAAACTTGGATCAACCAACCAAGGAGCAATACCTGTTGCACCGCGAATAACTTTTGGATCTTCTACCTGTGTACCATTTGCGTTATACCAATTCATTCCTGTACGGAAACCATTGATCGCATTTGGATTATTAACATCATTCACATAGACAATGTAGTCATCACCCATCCCTTCCGGAATGTTCACCCAAGAGTACTGACTTGGATCTTGCTCTACTTTTGCTCTTACTTCTTTCACCGTAAATGCATTGTAGAACAAATATGGATCTTTCAATACAGGCTGGTTGGCATCAAAAACATCGACACGAACACCAACATTAAATACGATATCTTTGAAAGCAAACTTATCCATTAAGTACCCAGCCATGTAAATCGGTTGGAAGGCTCCTACAAAACGTTTATAATTACCGTTCTCATCAAACTCATTGAAGTAGTTATTGATGTCTGTATTACCTCTAACTTTTTTACCAGTGTGGTCATATCCCCAATAAGAAACAAATGAGTTACCACCATTCAACAACTCATCAGGAGAGAACATGTCGAAAGTGAAAATTGACGGGTCGTACATGTCGATATCAATAAACTCAGAACCCGATCCACCTGAACCTATCCATCCTTGTTCAGTCAAATACTGACGTAAATTGTAATCAAAGAAAGATTGGTTATCATTGTTCACCTGACCACCATAGTTACCGGTACCTGATTGATGAGCGTACCCTGAATTCAATCGGCTATAAGTAATCGCTTTGAATGAACCGGAATCTGAAATAACTCCACTATTCAAATCTAATTCACGGATATGGAAGTTAGCCAATTGACGTGCAATCTGCCAGATACCTAAAGGACCATTGTTACCTCCACCCGTTGTTGTTCCCGAAGTCCACCCACGGTCCCAACGTTGCTCATATTCAAATCCTAAAGAGATCGAGTGGTCTCCTATGTTCACAGAGCCAGAACCAGTTACACGGAACTGATCATTTTCAGTTTTTCCAAAGTAATTGTAAGGTGTTCCTATGTTGCTCCAAATTTGATAAACACTTTCAGGAGCATCACCGTTTCTCAAGGCATTACCTTGTTGAATTTGGAACAAGTTTTCATAACGCCCCTCAGGTTGACCTGCATAGATATTGTAATACTGAGTTGTGATCGCAGCTAAAGCTGCATTCGTTTCAGATGGATCGAAAGCTACTTCAACATCGCGGAATCCATTATGAACCCACATTTGTTGATCCGAGTTAAACTCATAAGATGGACGACGAGTAGTTGTAAATGTACCAACGTGACCGTAGTTGAACATATTATAACGGTGTCTTGGATCATAAACATCATCTTTTGATTTAGAGAAATCCACCATCAAGTTGTAGTTAGCTGATTTGATCTTTGAACTAGACCCTTCACGATCATTGCTGAATCGTTGAGACAAACGTCCAAACACACGCCAATCCAATGACTTATATGCTCCAAAATTTTCAAAATTCAACAAAGATCCGGTGTAGGAATAATTACTACCATAAGCATAGTTCATTGATCCACCAAAAGTTAGGTTGACTGACGGCCCCGTATTTACGTCAATTTTTCCTTGACCTGAGATAACGGTGCGACGAGCATTCATTCTCCAAGCTACCTTCTCAAAATCATCGTTCTTTAAGAAAAGTGCATTGTGGAAAGTACCAAAACCAGTTGAAGTTGGACGAAGTGGATTGTTTATCAGCTCTTCACGTACGTCCTTTTTAATACGGTAGCTTCCTCCGGCAAGGGGACGGCTATCCAATTCATCTGTTAAGTTCGCAGAGACAAGAAATCCTAATCTTGGCTTTGTTTTCTTACCAGTTGAATCGCGCTGCATCCAAAGCGGACCAGACAACATTCCTTCTATAAGGTTATAACCATATTTATCTAAACCGATTACCTTACCGTCGTATCCAAGTGGATCAGCACCTTTAAAATAGAATCCTGAGGTTACGCCTTCTAATGAACCAAAATATTTAGCCGAAGGACCTCTAGTTGTAACCGAGATAATCCCTCCTGTTGCATCACCATAGTTAGCTGGAAGACCACCGGTAATTACGGTAACTTCTTCAATGGCCGACTTCGGAAGGTTAGAAGAACCACGAACCTTGATACCATCAATAAAGAAGTAGGTACCATCTGATCGTGAACCACGTACACTTATTGCACCTGATCCCTCATCAGAATTCACACCTCCTACAGTCTGAGCAACCCCTGCTGCAGAACGAACAGGTAGACGAGAAATGTCTTCGCGTGTAATTGTTGCACCCGAAGCACCACCATCCCTATCAATTAAAGGTACACGGTAAGCAACTACAACAACTTCTTGTATATCTTGTACGCTTTTCGCTTTTGAAATAGTAAGATCATCAAGGAAAGTGATTTTATCAGAAGAAACGATTACACCGGTTAAAGCTGTTGGCTGATAACCTTCTGTTTCATTTCGAACCTCCACATCATATTCACCAACACCTACAGAGTTGATTTGAAATTTTCCATCAAAATCTGTGTTGGCCCCACCCTTAACGTTACCGTTTTGAATGATTACGACTTTACAGAATGGGATCGGCTGTTTCGTGTCGCCGTCTTTTACAGTACCCTTTATGGTTCCAAGGCCTGTCTGGGCAAAACCGTAAGTCGCTGTCAAAAAGACAGTTACAAGTAAAAAGTTTAATTTTCGTAACATAATTACAGTTTATTTATTTCAACTAGTTTGTTGCAAGCAAGCGGTAAATATAGAAAATTTCGGTCGTTCAACATTCTT
Organism: Crocinitomicaceae bacterium; assembly: GCA_036825545.1. Classification (GTDB taxonomy): domain Bacteria; phylum Bacteroidota; class Bacteroidia; order Flavobacteriales_D; family Crocinitomicaceae; genus M0103. Next base: position 79,063 of record DAISYB010000013.1, read on the forward strand.
GTTAAAAAAAATTAAATCAAATCCGGTTTAACTTTCCTTAACAAAACTAGGGACAATGTTCAACAGAAAAATAGGGTTTAAACTTATTTTCAAGACATTTATACATGTCTAAATCTTCAAACGACTTTTTTGTTTCTTTGTAAAAACTAAATAACATGCCGTTCCGTCAGGAAATCCTACAGATAAATTCCGTTTCAATACACTTACTTGAATTCGATGAATTCGAACCAAGTACCTATCTGGATCAACTAACGGATCATGAAAAAGAACGTTTTTTTTCTTTTGGTCACCCAAAACGACGACGAGAATTTGCTGCGACCAGAATTTTAAGACATCGGGTATTTGGTTTCAAGCACATACATTATGATCAAAACGGCGCACCTTATATAGAAGACGAAGGATTTATTTCTATAAGTCACGCAAATGGAATCGTAGGAATCGCTCTATGTAAAGACTTCAGAATTGGACTGGATCTTGAAACCATCGATCAAAAAGCAGTGCGACTAAGTAGTAAATTTTTGTCTATTGAAGAATCACTTGAATTTAACACAAAAAATGCTATCGAAATGACGAGTGCCTGGTCTGCTAAGGAAGTACTATATAAACTTGCAGGAAGAAAAGAGATCTTATTCAAAAATCATCTACTTTTAAAAAAGGATTCTAATGGGTATGCCGGTACTATTCACAACAAGGATCATTTTTTAAAAGTTAAATTGCGTAGTTTTACTTTTGGTGACACTATCGTTTCAATCAATTCAGAAGCCTGTGAAAAATTCAATTAGCATCTTTCAAACTATTTCTACTCAACAAAAACAGATCGCTGTTTTAATTGATCCTGAAAAAAGTCAAGACGAGAGCATGTTAAATGAACTTATTCAGAAATGTGAGTTTGCAGGAATTGACTTTATCTTCATTGGAGGATCAACAGTAACACGACAGCAATTTGAGAAAACCGCTTCTTATATTAAGAGTACAACAAAAATACCTTTGGTTATTTTCCCGGGTTCATCTCAACAATTGTCAAACGATGCTGATGCTCTTCTTTATTTAAGTTTACTTTCAGGTCGGAATCCCGACTTTTTAATCGGACATCACATTCAGTCTGCTTTAGAATTGAATGAAATGAATCTTGAAATTATTCCAACCGGTTACTTGTTAATAGATGGTGGAACTCAATCATCAGTCGCATATGTTAGCCAAACGACTCCCATTCCAAGGCACAACTTAACAGCTGTAAAACAAATTGCACTGGCTGCAAAATTTCAAGGCAAGCAACTCATCTATATGGACGCCGGCTCAGGTGCCTTGCATTGTGTTCCTAATGAAATGATCCAAATGGTAAAGAAACTAAATCTACCTTTAATTGTCGGTGGAGGAATCCGTTCAATTGAACACTTGAAGGAAATCCATGATGCAGGTGCCAATATAGCTGTCATCGGCAATAAACTGGAGTCTGATATTGAATTCCTACTCGAGCTGCACAGTTATAAGAAAAAGCTCGTTAGCAAAATTGAACAAATACAATACGACCATGGACAAAAGAAATACTTCTAATCAACAGAACAGTATTTTGAAAATGATAAAAAGAGTCGCATCATTTTTCTTTGGGCTTGCTTTCCTTATGTCCTTGATCGTTTTCACTGGGTTTGGTAGTGAGTGGATACCACTTTCGATTGCCAAAACACTTTTCTTGGTTCTTGGGGGAATTGCACTCATTTTAAATTTGATTTCATATCGCTTTGGAAAACATGATCCTTCTTTTAGTTTGTTTTATTGGTTGGGAACAGTTGTCTTATTTATTGGTTTAATGCATATGATCTTGCATTGGCCTTACGCCTATTACATTTTAATAGTAGGAATGCTAATGGTGGGGATTTCGTTCTTTGTCCCAAAAGGTACAGTTGACTCTACGCCTTCAGATAATGATTTACTCGATGAAGATCTGTAAACTCATTTCCATCTTTTCAGTTCTGTTGTTCTCGAAATTCCTTTTCGGACAAGAACAACTTATTTGTTTGGATGGTTCAGATGCAGCGATTTTGAAAGAACATTTTGTTTTTTATGAGAACCCCAACAAAGAGCTCATTGAGCCTTCAGAACTTCTTAGCAAAGAACTTACACTTTCTCCAAGCCGAGTCCCGAACTATGGCTTTATTCCTCATGATGTTTGGTTTCGTTTTCAACTGAAGAATTGCTCAGATAAAACTGTTGATTACCATTTGTTGTTGGGGAATCCAAATTTGGACCTTGCTCGCTTGTATATTTTCAACGGTAAGGAGCAAAAATCAAATATCTCCTTCAGTGACTTAGAACCTTTTGACATCAACAAAAGTGTCCGAAAACCTGATTTTCCCATAAACTTGAAAGTTGGAGAAGAAGTAACCTTGTTACTTCAAGTAAATAATGGAGGCGAACAATTTCATTTTGATCTCGGTTTGGTGAGTGTAGATACGCTTAATAAAAAAGAGCGAAGTGAATCATATTTTTTAGGAATCTTCATGGGACTCGTTGTTTTAGTGATCCTATTGAACGTTTACCTTTTCTTACTTACAAAAGACCAACTCGCACTGTACTATTTTCTCTACCTCATTCCTTTGTTATTGTTGCATGTTTCTCTCCTTGGATTTGGTAAGTTCTATTTCTGGCCCAATTCAGCCTACCTCGCTAACCATGCAAATCCGATTTTTGCTTCCTTATCCGTTTTCTTTCTATTGCAATTTGTTCGCTTGTACCTTAATCTTAACTCGTATCTTCCAAAACTCAATATCACATTCAAATACCTTGGGTATTTTGTTGGAATAGTCGCCCTACTTTCTGCAATTCCATTTTCATTCCCTTACCGCACCTCGATCATTCTTATCAATGGAATTACACTTATTCTGAATCTCCTGATTATTCCAACGGCTTTTATCGTTTTGAAAAAGGGATATCGTCCAGCTTTACTCTTCATTTTTGCGTTCTCCATTCTTGTCATTTCCCTTTTTGGCTTTATTCTTAAAAATTTTGGTGTACTACCATCCAACTTTGTTACGGACTTTGGGTTTCAAATCGGAACTGCTGCTGAGATCATACTCTTTTCAATGAGTATCATAATTCGCTTCAAGCAGGCAAAAGAATCGGCCATCAAAAACCTGGAAGAAATCAATGCAATTAAACAACGAGCCAATTTGGAGCTTGAAACCAAGGTGAAGGAGCGAACTGCAGAGGTTGTTGAGCAAAAACAGAAATTGGAAGAATTCAACAAAGAAATTCTCAGCAGTATCACGTATGCTAAACGAATTCAAACCGCCATATTACCCGGTCGAGAAAAAACCAAAAGCGTTTTACCGGAGGGTCATTTATTCTACGTACCTAAGGACATTGTTTCCGGAGATTTCTATTGGATGGAAGATAAGCTCCTGGGAGAAAAACGGCTGAGTTATTTTGCAGCGGCAGATTGTACAGGACATGGTGTTCCGGGAGCAATGATGAGCGTATTGTGTTCAAAAATCCTGAGTCAGGAATTGGAGATGTTGAATGAACATGATCCGGCAACTTTACTAGAACAAGTCAATCTCAAATTGATTGAGGAATTAAGCAAAAACGACAGTGAAATTGCTGATGGAATGGATATTTCCCTTGCAGCATTGGATCGTGATAAGCATGAATTACTTTGGTCAGGCGCTAACAATCCTTTGGTGATATTGCGCAATGATGAGATCTTGGAATATTCAGGTGTCAAGCGGCCCATAGGAGCCAGCGATAGCCAACTTCCTTATGAAACACATTGTATCCCACTTTTTAATGGAGATCGAATTTATCTTTTTAGTGATGGAATTGTGGATCAATTCGGTGGTGAAAAGGGCAAAAAGTTACGCAAGAAACAATTGTTGGATTGGATCATAGGAACGAAGAATCTTGCACCTGAAAAACAACTTGAATTCATTCAAAACTCATTTACCAATTGGAAAGGAATTGAAGATCAAACGGATGATGTTTTATTGATCTTAGTCGCTTATTCGTGGTGATAGGGCTCGCCTTTTAAAATTGTCATGGCTCGGTACAATTGTTCGAAAAAGATCATGCGGATCATCTGATGGGAAAAAGTCATTTTTGACAGGCTCAATTTAATATTAGCACGATCATATACCTCTTGTGAGAATCCATAAGCCCCACCAACTAAAAATACGAGGTTCTTCGCTCCGGAATTAAACCGTTGTTGTACAAAATCCGCAAATTGGACACTTCCCATTTCCTTACCGCGTTCATCTAAGAGAATCAAAACGTCGGAGGATTGAACTTTGGCAAGGAATTCCTTCCCCTCTTGATCTTTGATCTGATCTTTTGAAAGTTTCGATGCCTGTTTGAGGTCCGGTAATTCGATTCGCTCAATAGTCACATAATGTTTTAAGCGATTCAGGTATTCGTTCTCCCCTTGTAGAAGAAAATCCTTACCCGTTTTACCAATACATACAAATTTGACTTTCATAAAACCTATTGATTAAACCTAGATCAATTTCCTTTCAAAGTTATCAAATCCATTTAAAACTGGAGATAAAACAAAAGCCTACTATCAAATACAAAAGGAGGCACATTTTTTGCTAATTTGGCAACATCAAATTTTGAGTATGGGATTCATTTACGCATTTCTTTCTTCGATTATTCTGTCCATGACGGCTCAGAGCGATGTTCCCTATTCATCTGTAGAAAAGGCTTTCAGTAGCAATAATTCTACAGAGATCGCCAATTTAGGTAAAGAAAAAATCTTGATGAATATCTTGGGTAAAGAAGGTGCCTACAGTAAATCCCAAGCAGGATTGGTTCTCAAAGATTTCTTCACCAAAAAACCATGCGACACGTTTAAATTCATTTTTAAGAGTAAAGAATCGGCCGATGGTTGCTTTGCTATTGGAAACTACGAAAGTAAGAGTGAAACATTTCGTGTAACCATCCACTTCAAGAAAGAATCTGGAGCCTTCAAGATTGAAAGCCTGGCAATTGAAAAATAAAGCGGCTAGAATTCAGCTTTTAAACTCAAGTCTAAACTCTTGACACTGTGTGTCAATGCGCCAACTGAGATGAACTGAATCCCTGTTTCGGCATACGAACGAATTGTTGCTTCAGTTATTCCTCCAGAGGCTTCTGTTTCGTAACTATCAGGAATCATGTGTAGGACTCTTCTGATCTCATCAGGTGTGAAATTATCCAACATGATTCGATCAACACCTCCACATTCCAAGACTTCCCTCAATTCGGATTCGTTGCGCACTTCTACTTCGATCTTCAGGTCTTTTCCTGTCGCCTTTAAATAGGAATGTGTACGCTCAATAGCCGGACGAATTCCTCCTGCATAATCGATGTGATTATCTTTCAACATGATCATATCATACAAAGCAAAACGGTGATTGTATCCACCGCCTATTCGAACTGCCCATTTCTCCAAAAACCTGATTCCGGGTGTTGTCTTTCGCGTATCAAGTAACTTCACTGAAGTACCTTCGATCAATTGACAAATACGAAAAGTTTGAGATGCAATTCCACTCATTCGTTGCATGAAATTCAATACCAACCGCTCTGTCGATAGAATGGATCGGGAACTTCCTTGGATAATAAATGCTACATCACCTGCCCGAACCTTTTCACCGTCTTTAATCAAAATATCGATCTTTAAATTGGGATCGAAACGCTTGAAAATCATTTCAGCCAGCTCAACTCCGGCGAGAATACCATCTTCTTTCACCAATAGTCGTGCTTTACCTGTTGCATTCTCAGGTACACAAGCCAACGTAGAATGATCTCCTTCACCGATATCTTCGGCTAACGCAATATCAATAATTTCTTCGAGCATACTTAAAACGTTGATGTAGAGTGATCGGCTAGACGTAATCAGCCATTTCATCTTCTACTTTTCTAAAATAGAGTAATCCTGTAAACAGAATGATCAAGACCATTCCAAATGATACAAACATTAAATTCCCCGGTGCTTCTCCACCAAACAATGCCCATCGAAAACCTTGCACTACCCCTGCCATGGGATTCAAATAATACAGGGTACTTGCCCACTTTGGTAATTGTTGCGTGGCAAATTCCGCCGGATATGCAATTGGTGTCAAATACAAACCAATCTGTACCATAAAAGGCACCACATGCTGAAAATCACGAAAACGAACACTCAGTGCACTCAGCCAAATCCCAACACTCAATGCTGCAAGAACACCAACTAAGATAAATACCGGTGCCAGCCATACGTTTGAGGAAGGAGCAATGCCATACCAGATCATCAGAACAATCATGATTAAAAGGGAAATACCAAAATCAATGAATCCAACGACTGCTTTGGACAAAGGAATAATCAATCTAGGAAAATAGATCTTTTTCACCATGCCCTGGTTCGCTATGATCGAATTACCGGCATTGGTCATTACATACGAAAAATAGGTCCAAGTACTCATTCCGGCAATCGTGAAAAGCACGTGTGGAATATTACCTGTTTCAACTCCCACAAAACGACCGAAAACCAACGTCAAGATCAAGAGCGTAATAATAGGCTGAAGCAGAGCCCACAGTAATCCAATTGTCGTTTGAGCATAACGTACCCTAAAATCACGCCAGGTCAAAGTCAAAAACAAGTCCTTATAGCGAAACAGTTCCTTGAAATCCGGAAGAATCCTTTTATGATTGGCGTCAATAACCTTGTACGAATCGTGCATGCGACAAAAATAGGATTTATTCTTACGTCATCAATTCATATAATTAACACCGAGTTTTCCTGACATACGGTAGATCTCCAGAAAAGTATCCATTTTATTAAATTGATTCTCGTAATGTTGAATCAGTGTATTCTGGTAATTGTTCTTGAATACCTCGAGTTCAATTGAGGTTAGAGTCCCGTTCTCAAAGCGCAATTTTGCTTGATTCCACGCTTTCGTTGTGAATATCAAATTCTGTTCAGAAATATCTACCAAAGAGGAACGCAGACTGTACATCGCTAACAAATTCTCAAGTGTTGTCTCCAAACTTTGTTGCATACTCTCGACATTCAACTGAGCGATTTCTTCTTGAATCCGAGCCACTTCCACAGCTCTCTTTGCTTTAAAATTGTTGAATAAATTGTAGCGAAGATTGAAATTTCCGTAATACTGAAGCGTCTGTGTTTCAACACTAAACAAGTCATTTTGAATTTCTCTGATCCAATTTTTGGACGGTGTTACTCCTGCTTGAAATGTTAAGGTTGGATAAAGAAAAGATTGTTGCAGGCGCGTATTGATGTGTTGCAACTCCAAATTGATGTATTGGTTCTTCAAATTCTGATTATTGGCTAGCATTTCTTGCATCAATTGTTCTCGACTCACAACAGGGAAAACGATTTCCATTGGGTCAGTCAATGCCGGAAATTGATCTTTATTGGGTTCCTGACTATTGTTCATCAAGAGTAACAAATTACGCATCGCATTTTCATACGAGATCTGCTGCAAGAGATAATTTGTACTATCTGTTAAGTACTGATTTTGAAACTGCAACAACTCAAGCGAGGACGATTTTGCATATTTTTCTTTGATCTCGTAATAACGGAGTCGCTCACGTGAGTACTTTTTCAGATCCTGAAAAATATCCATGCGCTCCTTTTGCAAACGAGCCGTGTAATAGGCTTTCAATACATCTTGAACTGTAGATTCGATGACAGCGAGTGAATTTCCTTTACTCTGTTCTTCCAATTGCTCCAAACGATCTTTGCTAATAAACAAAGTGAGTCCTGAAAACAAGTTCCAATTGGCTTGTAAATTTGGTGTAATTCCTTGGGAAAGAATGATTCCCGGTGTAAAGGTAAACGGGTTGTTTGTATTGTCTTGGATTCCGTTGTTGAATGTAGCGCCTAAAGTTACAGTTGGAAACATTCCCGCTTCCATCCAGTTGTTATTTTTTTCAGCAATGGCTTGCTGCTTTTCAGCAACTTTTATCTTGAAATTGTTCTCCAACGCAATCGCAACGGCTTCTTTTGCGCTCAAAGCGGCTTGTCCAAACACAACTGAATGGAACAAGAGAAAGAGGAGAAAACTATTAATTTTCTTCATGTTCAATGTCTTTACGATGGAGTTTTATTGCCGGCTCAACTTCTCTTGGATCGATTTTTCTCCAATGCCAGATCATTTGGGCCAATCGGGCGCGATCGTTCCAAAACAAAATCGCTGAAGGATAAAAGAAAAGTATGAAAATGGTTCCGAAAAGCACCCCAAATGCAATCGATGTAGCCATTGGAATTAGGAATTGTGCTTGCATGCTTTGCTCTGCAATCATCGGTAGAAGTCCGGCAACAGTTGTCAATGAAGTCAACAAGATCGGACGGAAACGTGAAATAGCAGCTTCCATCGCAGCCTCACGAGGTGATAATCCCTCCAGAAGAACAGCATTGTAGCGATCGAGAAAAACTATGGCATCATTCACCAAAACTCCCAACAAACCAATCATCCCGAATACGGAAAGGATCGATACCGGAATACCAACCAATCCATGCCCCATAATTGCCCCTGCAATTCCAGCTGGCAAGACTAAAAGAATTAGGAAGGACTGCGATAAACTGTTGAAATGCAAAGTCAAAATGATGAACATGAGCACCAATCCAATAATACTGATGTACTGCATTGAATTTCCGGTTTTTTGGCTTCGCTCAAACTGTCCCAATTTCACAGCTTGAACATCCGGATAGGATTTAGTCAATTCCGGGATAACCTTTTTAAAAATATCCGTATTGATCACAGCCACTCTATCAGGATCTGTTGAATTGGCGTCAACCTTAATGATGCGTTGCCCATTTCTTCGCTTCAAGCTTTCCGGTGCTCGTCCCAATTTAAAAGAACAAATCTCATTGAGTGGAATCGCATGACCATTGGCGGTTTTGATGCGCATGTTCTCCAAGTCTGAGAATGATTTTCTTTCGGACTGTGGATACCTAATCCATATTTTCACCTCATCCGTACCAATAATCACCCGTTGAGCTTCTAAGCCAAAGAAACCGGCACGAATCTGATTCATTACATCCGAACGTGTTAAACCAAAGATCTCTGCTTGTGGCAACAATTCCAATTGTACTTCAATTTTTCCCGGAGGCATATTGTCCTTGATGTTTATCACACCTTCGATCTGTGACATGCGTTTTTTCAGGTTATCTCTAACCGCATAAAGATTCTTATCATTCGAGGAAGTCAATCCAATTTCGATTTCTTTACCAAAGCGGTTGAATCCACCGACGTAAGTTTCTTGCGCTAATAACCCTTCAGGAATCTCTTTCAATCTTCGAATGATCCTATTCATCAAAGTATCCACCGGTGTATCACTGCGCTCGCCTTCAAAGAATACATTGACTGAGGCTGTGTGATTTCCATTTTGGCCTAAATTCTGAGAAAATCCAATATTGGACGAAAAATAAGTCAACAAAGTATCCCCGTTCTCAGCTTGAATGCGCTCATTCTCTTCCAGCAATACTTTGGTAGCCGCCTCAACAAATCGCTCTGTTTGTTCCTTACTGTCACCAGGACGATAGGCCGCTTCAATACTAAAGAAATCCGGCTGAATATTCGGGAAGAAAGTAAATGAGATCACTCCAGAGCTAAACATCCCCATTGTAACAATCAAAAACAACAAAGGCAAAAAGAAAGTTGCTCTGTACCATTTCCGCTTGGTCCCCAGAAACATATCGATCGCAGTACGAAACCAATTTTCACGTACATGCTTAATACCTTTATCTGCTCCTCCTCTTACGAGGTGTTCAATCGGTGAGCTATTGAACCCTTTAAAGACCATAATACCTCCTATCACATACAACAGGAAGGGGAATAGTACTAATCCAAATGAAAGATCCCCATTCGGAAAAACGAGTGATGCCAAAAAGATTACTACTGCCCCTCCTAACATAAGAAGCAGTCCTTTTCCAGTTGAAAAGTCAGGTTTATCCGACTCGTATAATACTGACTTATGGGCCAAGTGAGCGGGTAGGATGATAAACGCTTCAATCAATGAAAAGGCCAGACATGAGATCACAACAAATGCCATTTCACGCATCATTTCTAATCCCTCTACAAAAAGTAAGATTGAAAATGCGACTATAGTTGTTACAACTGATGAAAAAACGGATGGCAAAACCTCCATCGTACCATCCAGAGCAGCTTGTGTGGCTGATTTCCCCCGTTCAAAATGGGTGTAGATGTTTTCGGCAATTACAATTCCATCATCCACCAGAATTCCGACTACGAGAATCATACCGAAGAGAGAAATCATGTTGATGGAAATACCGTACACCAGACCTATAATGAACATTCCCAAAAAGGAAAACGGAATCCCAAAAGCAACCCAGGCTGACAACTTGATATTGAGAAACAATCCAAGGAAAACCAGTACTAAAACCAATCCTGTCAATCCGTTGCGTGTCAACAAGTCGATTCGCTGATTCAACATGTTGTTAAACTCAAAGAAAATATTGAACTGAAATCTTGAATTTTCTTTATTGAATCGCTCTTGATACTCGTGTAAGGCTGCAGTAATTTTGGAAATATCTTGATCTACCGTCTTTTCAATTCGGAATGAAACAGCAGGTTTTCCATTGAATTTTGATTCCTGAGAAGCTTCCGCATAACCGGTTACAACATCTGCCACATCAGCTACACGAATTTTCTCACCACTTGTGGAAGTACGCAGAATGATCTGTCCAATCGCTTCATCCGTTACCCCTTTGCTGTTAGAGCGAATATTCATTTCCTGAATACCTCCACGGATCATTCCCGTTGTAATATCGAGGTTTTTAGAGCTTATCGCAAGCGCCACTTCCTGCATGGAGATATTGAAGCGCAAAAGATCTGATTCACGCACATTCACAGCAATTTCCTTTTCTGGAAATCCTTGTTTTTCGACTTGGGTAATCACTTTGGTACTCAATAAATCTCTTTCGACCTGATTGGCCAGATCGGTGAGTTCCATGTCGTCTATTTTCTCTTTTTTGGAGGAGATTCCACAAAAAGCGACTACACTACCCATTCCTGAAGACTTGAGTCTTCGGATGATCGGACGCTCAGCTCCTTGGGGAAAGGAATTAATGGAATTGATGCTGTTTTCCACATCACTCAACAACTCATCCATATCGGTATCCGTATAGGCTTTGAGTGTGATAGATGTCATGTTTTCTGAAGAAACCGAATTGATTTCCTCGATCTCTGGTAATCCTTTGACAGCTTGTTCCACTTTGATCGTTACTCCCTCTTCCATCTCAGCAGGCGATGCTCCAGGATAAAAAACGGAAACTACAATCGTGTAGGGATCAATTTCAGGGAAGAATGAACGACGTGTTGAGAAAATTGAAAACACACCAAAAAGTATGATTATCGCGATCAGTGCATTACCCCAGATCGGACGTTTGATGAAAAATCCTATGACCTTTCTCATGCCCTTAGCGTTTTATACCTTTAAACGTTTTAATCTCAGGAGCCGGTTCAAAATGTTCCAAAACCACTTGATCCCCATTGTTCAATCCAATTACAAACAATGTGTCCGGCTTGGTTCCAATGACTGTGATTTCTCTTGTCATCAACTGCTCGTTCACCAACAGATGAACCGTATTATCCCTCACTGCAGTGCGTGGCACCGCATAACTTTCCTGTCTCGCTGACTGATCAATTGCCACGTTCACAAATTGACCATTGTAGATCAAAGCATTGTTTATTGCCTTAATGCTGTAATACACATCAACAGATTGGGTGCGTTGATTAATCACCTCTGAAACGCGCAAAATTTTCCCCTTTCCGATCACTTCACCTTCTGAGCTAATAAAAGAGGCTTCCCCCTCCTTTCTGAAACTGGCCAAGTTCTTCACCGAAATCGGCACCTTAACTTCCATTTCACCCGTTTTGGCAATTCGTGCTATTCGCACACCAGGATTTACAACTGCTCCGGGTTCAGCAAAAACTTCGAGTACAGTACCACTAAATGGTGCCAAATAGTAGTATTTCTCCATACGGGATTCCAAACTGCGAATGGCGTAGTACTCTGAGAGAATATTTCTGGAAGTGATGAACATGCGCTCTTTTTGAGAACGAAATCCGGGTAATTCAGGCAAACGTTTTTCAGGAGACAGTTGATCCATGAAATGCAACCATTTGTTACGTTCAGAAGGAAAATCCAACTCGATGTCCGGTAAAGCCGCAATCACCAGGTTAGCCAATTGTGTTTTACGCGAACTGAGTGTGAAAAAGGATTCCTCTTCGTTTACTTTGTACAACAACTGATTCATTTTAAAACTTACACCCGGTTTCAATTGAATATCACCGCGTTCTAGTTTTCCTTGTACTTCGAATGAAATATCCAATTCTGTATTGGGTGTAATTTGTCCGTAAGCAATCAACTGTAAATCACGCATGCTGTTTTTAACGGTTGAGTAGGGAACAAACATGATTGTTTTTGCTTCCTTTAGGTCTTTTACCGGTGCTTTCTTTTTCATATTCACACGGAAAAACATCAAGGCACTGATCAAGACAAAAACCGCTAAAAGAACAATTTGATTTTTCTTCATGGAAAACTATTCAGTATGAGTGTACAAAAATACAATTTACCACGGCAACTAATTATGCAAGCATTGAGTATTTATGAAAATTTTGTATGAAATACAGGAACGGTCTTACTCCGTGATAAATAGTTTCTTTCGTAACTCGGAAATTGTGTCTGATAAACGTTCCGATGCCTCCAATTTTGTTCTTGAGCCGAAGAACCCAATCCAATTTTCAAAAATGGATCGAGTTAGCATGGAATAATTGAAGGCGAACATACCAAGAAGTGGCATAGATAACAAAATAGGTACTAAAATCCAAGTATCAAAACCAAAATACACCTGAATTAAAAACAGATTGAATGCATAAAACAAAGGGTAAAGGACCAAGCCAAATAGCACTGCAAGTGGCGCGTAATATTCCACATTGGTGATGAGTTTAGGAACAAATAATCGCGTGGTAAAAAAAGCCACGAAATTGAACAAAAGACCTAGAACAAACAGTGGGAATCCGGGCAAGAGATAAATCACCGCAAAAATTAGTTTTCTGAGATAAGCTTTTCGATTTACGACATCCTTGGTAAAAGCACCTTTTTGATCCAATTGATCGCGCTGCCAAAGAGCCGAATCCACTAATCGTTGAATGGATTCCAATTTTTCCGGACATTCCAATTGGATGCGTTCAAGGTTTGAATTCACCCGCTTAACTAATGCTACTTTATTCTCTACCGTCCCTTTATACCCGGCAAACTTCAATAAACCGGAAACATTATCTGACAATTTTTCCATCTCTTTACTACCAGAGACAACATTCACACCTTCCAATAATTCGCGAAAGCGCGAGGTTAGATCTTTTGATGTTGAAATCGGATCTTTTTCATAGGCCGGCAGATATTCATCAATGGACACCACGTCTCCCACATTCACATAGACCGAACTTCGGAAACGGTTAGCTTGAGAATAGAACAAACCTACCGGTACAATCCCCAAATTCAATTTCCCGTCATTTCTCCGCAATGCCTCCAGAGCAATTCGCGCTGTTCCGGTTTTCAATTCGCGAAGAAAACGCTCCATAACGCTGTTTCCTTCAGGGAAGATCACCAAGGTCTTGCCTTCACTTAGAATCTTGTAACAAGCTTCGAAAGAGTCTGTATTGCTTACTCCCTCTGTGCGGTTATCCATCGGGCGATTGATTGGAATCATATTCAAACTCCCAAGAATCCAGCGTTTTAGAGGTGTATTGAAAAAAGTTCCTTTTGTCAGGTAATAGATCGGCTTTTTGCTGAAATGACCAATGATCCATGCATCCATCAATGTATTCGGGTGATTCGCAATAATAATCAGAGGCCCCTTGTGCCTCAATCCATCGCGATTCCGGATCTGGATCTCGCGATAATACAAGCGCATCCCAAATGAGATCAATATTTTTAGCAGGTGATAGAGCATCTTTTTCTGTGTAAGTCAAAAGTAGTGAAATGAATTAGGAATTAGGAATTATAAATTATGAATTTTGACACGCTGACCGAGTGGTTTTTGATCGTTGCTTCGATACAAGCTCGTACCTCGCTCACTCAGACAACGATCAAAATTGTATCGAGGTCAGCGTGACAAAATCATTAACTTTGCACATGGATCGGCCGGTTTTTTATTTCAACAGCAACGATGGTACCGGACTTCTCGCAATTGGGAAGGAGGACTGTTTGCATGGAGGGAATCTGAGTGATCTGCAGCTCTTTGTGGATCAACATGCCGGAAAATACATTTTCGGGTGTTTGTCCTACGACTTGAAAAATGAACTTTTTGAGGGTGAAAGTCGGAATACCGACCGTACAAATTTCCCCGATCTGTTGTTTCTGGTTCCCGAACTGGTAATTCGCTTTGAGAAAGAAAATTTCAAGGTGATCCAAGGAAGAACGAATCCTGATGTACTCGCTTTTATCGAACGAATTCTTGAGGAGGAAACGGACAATTCTTACCGCGATCTCAAAATAGAATTGATGCCTCGAACAGAGCGTGATCGTTACATGGAACAGGTAAAATCACTCCAAAAAGAGATTCAGTATGGCAATATTTACGAAGTGAATTATTGCCAGGAATATTTCGCAGAGAATTGCACGCTAATTGACCCTTTGGATGCGTATTTCAAATTGAACAGTCACACCCGAGCTCCATTTTCAGCATATGTAAAACTGGATGAGTTCTCGATCTTTTGTGCAAGTCCGGAACGCTACATTAAAAAAACCGGATCAAAGTTGATCAGTCAACCCATCAAAGGTACAGCACCAAGATCGAGTGATCCACAAGAAGATGAACAACTGAAAACAGAATTGTACAATAGTCCAAAGGAACGCTCCGAAAATGTCATGATCGTTGACTTGGTGCGAAACGATTTGTCAAAGATCGCTGCAAAGAATTCCGTTCAGGTGGATGAATTGTGCGGGATCTATTCCTTCCCGACTGTTCACCAGATGATCTCAACCGTCTCCTGCGAATTAAAGGAAAAGATGAGTTTCACAGATGTACTACGCGCTACCTTTCCGATGGGTTCCATGACCGGTGCACCGAAAGAAATGGCATTGAAACTGATCGAAGAACACGAAGATTTTAAACGCGGCTTGTACTCCGGATCCATCGGCTACATTGACCCAGAAGGAAATTTCGATTTTAATGTGGTCATTCGCTCGGTGATCTACAACGATGCCCTAAAAACCATCAGTTGTGCCGTTGGAAGTGCCATTACAATTGCTTCTGATCCGGAAAAAGAATACGAAGAATGTCAGATCAAGATCGGTCGTTTGCTGAAAGCCCTTCATGAATAAAATCGAAGCGCATATTGCCGAATTTTGCCGGAATCATGAATTCTCACGTTATTTTGTGGCCTGCAGTGGCGGAGTGGATTCCATGGTGCTGTTGCATATTCTGCACAAATTGGGAAAAACAGTTTCAGCGGTTCACGTGAATTACATGTTGCGTGGCGAAGATTCTGAAAAAGATCAGGAACTGGTTGAAAAGACCTGTCAAACACTGGGAATTCCTTGTCATGTGAAACGCGTGGACCTGAAAGCGATCCTGGAAAAAACAGGTGGAAATTTGCAGGATCAAGCGAGAAAAGTGCGTTACTCCTACTTCAAGCAATTCACGGTGAAGGAAAACTTCTACCTTGTTCTCGGTCACCATGCGGATGACCAGGTGGAGACTTTTTTCCTGAACATTTCCCGCGGTGGAGGTATCATGGGACTGGCCGGAATGTTGCCCCAACATGGAACAGTTTTGCGTCCATTGCTTCCATTCACAAAAAAAGAGATCATTGACTACGCGCATCAAGAAAACATCACTTGGCGAGAAGATCTTTCCAACGCAAAATCAGATTACAATCGAAATAAACTCCGGAATCTAATTCTACCCACTCTGACAAATCAATTCCCTGACTTGAACGAGCAAGTATTGACACTGGTAAATGCTTTTCAATCCACTCAGACTCATTTGGAAGAAAAGATCAAACACCTCATCACTAAGAATAAACCCGACCAATTGAGTTTCACCGATTTTCAAAAAATGGATGAATTTGAACGGATCGAATTCCTTCGTCAACGGGAAATCCCATTACAACTTGAAGAAGCGTGGCGCAAACTGGACGGCTCACAAAAAGGAAAATTCGTTGCCGTATCTGAAGGACCTTACGAACGAATTGTAGCGGAATCCGATGCCTTTGTATTTGTTAGACGAAATACCACAAAACGAATTCCGGGGCTCAAAATGGAAATAGTGAGCGACCTTCCGATCCTGTTCACAAAAGATGTCATCTACTTAAATCCTGATAAGATCAAGGGAATTTTGCAACTTCGCACCTGGCAATTGGGCGATCGCATCAAACCGATTGGAATGAAAGGATCTAAATTGATCTCGGATGTTCTGACCGATGCCAAAGTACCAAACAGCGAGCGTTTGGAGCAGTTGGTTTTGTGCGACGATGAAAAAATTCTTTGGTGCGTGGGTCATACGTTGAGTCGAGAGGCACTGGCTGACAATCAAAGCGAAAAATTAAAATTATGGGTGCAGTAAACTTTCCAAAAGCGTTCGAAAAACGAGTTCAGGAAGATCTTTTTCTTGGTCAACCCTTGCTGGATGCTTTGGATTCGACAGCACCTGTTTCTGTGCGACTTCATCCAAGCAAAACAAAACCCGAGCTCGATTTTCTGAGTGAAATTCCGTGGTGTGAGAACGGCTTTTATTTGAAGGAGCGTCCGTCGTTTACCCTGGATCCACTTTTTCACGCAGGGTGTTATTATCCGCAGGAAGCAGGGTCGATGGTGCTGGACACTATTTTGCGTCAAATTCCTATTTCCGAAGAACCGATCGTACTGGATCTCTGCGCCGCACCCGGTGGAAAAAGCACCTTGATCGCCAGTTTTCTGGATGGAAAAGGATTACTAGTCAGCAATGAGGTCATTCAGCCGCGTTCACGCATTTTGAAGGAGAATCTCGCGAAATGGGGCTACAGCAACGTGGTGGTAACGAATAACGATCCCAAAGATTTCGAGCGACTACCTGACTTTTTCGATGTGGCAGTGATCGATGCGCCTTGTTCGGGTGAAGGCATGTTCCGCAAGGATCCGGAGAGTCGCAACGAATGGTCGGAAGACAATGTGCAGTTGTGTGCAGCCCGTCAGAAACGCATTTTAGCCGATGTATGGGACACGATAAAGTCGGGTGGTTATGTCATTTACTCCACTTGTACCTTCAATTCACTGGAAAACGAAGAGAATGTGGATTTCGCCATAAATGAATTAGGAGCAGAATTGATTTCGATCGATCTCCCCCGGCCCATTCGCATGGGTCGAAACGGAAGCGGACACTACTGTATTCCCGGTGAAACGGAAGCAGAAGGGTTTTTCGTTGCCGTATTGAAAAAACGAGATGGCGAAATTGGCAAGCTCAAGTACGAAACAAAGAAGGATGTCAAACAACTCACCGGCAATGCCATGAAGGATTTGAAACTGGAGGAATTTATGGATACCGCTCACCACGATTTCTTTCAGTGGAACGATTCGATCTTAGCTTTTCCATCGGCGGTATCGCAACAGATGCAGCACGTTCTATCTAAATTACGTATCGTAAAGGCAGGAACAATTGTGGCTGATATTCAGCGAAAAGGCATTAATCCGCACCACGAACTGGCTTTACACAACAATCTCTGTACTTATTCAAAACGTATCGAACTGGAAAAAGACCAAGCACTTCAGTACTTACACGGCGACACCTTTTCCCTTTCCGGCGAACACGGTTGGCAATTGATCACTTATCAAAATCAAGCATTGGGTTGGATCAAGCATTTGGGGAATCGCTTCAACAATCTGTATCCGAAAGAATGGCGGATCAGGATGAGGGTGTAAGGGTACAAAGAACATGGAATATGGAGCATGGAACATGGACTTTAATCTTTTGATGCCATGCTTAATTTTATTCGCTTCTGTTCAAATACGTCATCACCACTCTAAATCCAACATTCGGATGGGCTTCGGTAAGTCCTTTGTGGGGATCAGGACCCAAGATCTTGATTTCTTCGGCGTTGTTCATCCAACCACCTCCTGCTGTGCCGGGAGATTTTGTTTGAATGTCATCGTACACCATTTCCGCAACGTTGCCACTCATGTTGTATAAACCGTGCTGATTGACTGTGTAGGAATTCACTTTAACCGTAAAAAATCCTCCGTCATCAAAATAAGTCGAATCGGTTGGTTTGTGATTGGCCAAATAACATCCTTTGCTGTTTCTTAAGAATTGTCCATCCCATGGATAAGGGAGCTGTTGCCCTTCAGCTGAAGCGGCTTTCACCCATTCTACTCGGTATGGGAGACGAATATCATTCAACATGGCTTTTTTCTTTTCGTCAACAAAGTTGTAAAGCTCTTTAGACAGCCATTTGCAATACAATTCAGCTCCTTCCCTACTCACATTGACAACCGGATAGTCATTGTAAGATGCGTGCGAAAAATACAATTCTTCCATTGGCTTATTGGTCTCACCAAAGAGTTTGGTCCACATGGCTTGGTCGGGCTTCGCTTTCAAAAACTCCTCCTTCCTTCCTTGAATCAGCAAGTCGAACAAGAAAGTACGGTACTCGAGATTCGTTACTTCGGTTCGTTGCATGTAGAACGCCTGGGTTGAGATTTTCTGCCCCTCGTATTCGAATGAACCGGAAGGGATAAAAGAATACACCTTTTTGTCCATCTTCTCCAAGACCTTCAGCATCTGCTTTTTTTGCTTGTGGTTCGCTGCAATTTCCTCATCGGTCAATTTTGGAAAAATGTACTCGTCCTTTTGAATTGGATCCAGCTTCTGATGGTCTACATTCGTGTACAAGGATGCCGTATCCTCCGCTACCCGATTGATGTCCAGGTGTTCAATGACAAAAGTTTGCTCAAGATCAATTGCGAAAAATCTGGATTCTTTTGGTGATTCGGTTGATTCAAAATCTTCATTCAAGGAAGCAAATACGTTTGATTCGTTCGTTTCCTGCTTTGAAACGTTTGATTCGTTTTGATTTTCAATTGGTCTTGTCGGACTTGTATTGAACAAAAGAACAACACCTACTAAAATACTTACAGTTGCGATCATAATTAACCATTTTTGAGTGAGTGATAACTTCATTTTCTGTTGCTGGTCTCGATACACCTCCTCCGTCGGCACTCGACCAGCGCTGGTTACTGAAGTGCTCAGTAAATCCATGAATTGATCTTTGGTCTCATCAAAAGAAGACTTTACTTGCTGCTCTCTTGCAGACCGAAAAAGAGCATCCAGCTGCTTGTTCTTATCCATGTTTCACCTCCCCTGTCTTTAAAGTTGATTCATACGTGAGGATCCCCAGCAATTTCTCCCTTCCCCTTTTCAAACGTTGTTTCACGGCCGATTCAGAGGCTTGCTGAATTTCCATGATCTCTCGAATGCTGAAACCCGAGATTTCAAACAAGATCAAACATTCCCGTTGATCCTCATTCAATTGCGACAGAGCGACATGTAAAAAGTGAACATCTGCATCTGTTTGTGCATTCGCCGAATGGTCCTTGATCTGGAAAATGTGATCTTCGCTCTGATAGCGCTCTTCGCGTTTCTTTTGATGGTGATTCCCAATGATCCGAACACCGATGCCAAAAAGAAAGGACAGAAAAGCATCTTCAGAACGCAAACTGTCGAATTTTGAGAACGCCACCAATAAAGTTTCATTCATCAGATCCCGATAGTCCATATCTCCAAACACCCTTGCCCTGCAGAAGCGCTCGAATCGGTCATGAACCGGTTCGTAGAGTGTCAGAAATTGTTCTTGTTTGGTTTTTGTCATCCTTTTTTCATCAGGTGCTCTCTGTAAGTTTGACAAAAGTGGAAAAAGTTACATGGAAATGGAAATTTAGTTTAAACATATACTATTGACAAGAAGATAAACGCAAAAAAGTTCTGACGCGAGGGACACAAGGAAAACGGGAACATAGGTGCGCAATGTGACAAAGTCGTCGAGACGACTCATAGAGTCTTTTACTCCAGTTTT
>DAISYB010000014.1:0-93618 GCA_036825545.1 Crocinitomicaceae bacterium
TGGCAATGAACGAATCAGGCGATAAGTACTATGAGCTGTCCAATCACTTGGGCAACGTACTCAATGTAATTACTGACAGGAAGATTCCGGTTGAAGGAACGGGCGGAAGTAGTTCGGATTACAGATATGGATTTCAGGGTCAAGAATCCGATCCAGAACTGAAAGACGAGGGAAATAGCATTAATTACAAATACAGAATGCACGACCCGAGAACAGGAAGACTTTTTACGGTGGATCCGTTGGCATCGAAATATCCTCATAATGGTCCATATAATATTTCTGAAAATCCAGTTATTGATGCAATGGAATTAGAGGGTTTAGAATCTATTTCGATGCATATTGCACGCAGATCTGAGGGAAATGTTCTAGGTAAAGCTACAATTACACGTACAGATTTTGTAATTAGCGCGGGTGCTAATGCAGTCGGTACGCCAGGAAAAGTTAAAGAGCAAGAATATGAGGGCTTATTTGCTTCGGGTAATACTACATTTTGGTTACTAAATTACCTTTTGCAACAAACACCATGATTCAAGCTGCAAAAGCTGATATCCTCAAATTTGCTAAAGGATTAATATCTGAGCTATATGAAGTAGATATCGTTTACCAAATTGACTTGGTAAAGCAAGATGGGATGACTTTAGATCATTATAAAGAAGTGTTTAAAGATGTTAATGATCCATGTATTGATGTAAATGCTTATGGAGCATTAGCTATTCCTACAGATAATGAATTTGGAGCATTTTCCGAGAAATCGGCATATGATACATTTGCTAATGGGGACAAAGCTTCCCAAACTGAAGATTTCTCACCAATTGGTACGGGAAATGTTATTTGGCTTCCTGATTATGGTTTTGGTATTTGGAGCTAATAATAGCATTTTTCTCACATCTCACTTCAATTCCGAATTAAAAATTATGGAGTACTTCCTTTCTCCAACAGAAGCGTGTGTCCATGGCGCTGGGCATACTATGTCGATTAGTCATTTACATGGTGTAAACGGCAAAGGAGATTATGAATATAACCAGACTGGTCTTCAATCTAACGTTAATGGTAAGGTATATCCAACTGTTCAAAATTCTATCTCGATTATAAATGACTCGTACAATCGTTCAAATATGTGTATAGATGAATAAAATTATTGTAATTATTTTGCTACCTTTCTTGTCAATTGGGCAGGAAAAATATGAGTTGGATACGATTAGAGGGGCTTTCTATTTAGAAATTGGACCAAAAGTAATAAGCTATGAAGGAAGTGATACAGGAATTCCCAGAGAAACAGTCTTGATTCATGCGAATCGTAGAAAAATTTCAAAAAATTATAAATATGGTGTTTATCATCTAATCGAGTTATTTTCTTCATTGAACAATTTAGAATTACAAAAAGTATTACAACAGAATAGTAATTTAGATTACAAAATTGAGCGAGATATTTTAGAAAGTTATAGTTCCAAACTATTAGAAAAGGAGAAGTATTTCCGCAGTAATGGTTATTACTACCAAAAAGTAGAGGTGGAAATGGTTATTGTAAAATTAAAAAGAAGAAATTATTTTATAGCAAATGAACTATTAAATAAGCGCAATAAAAGAAATTTTTTTAAGGAGATTAATGTTTCAAATTTCCTTGTGATTAATATAATTAACTTGAAATAGGACGAATATCCCGGCTGGGTTAATGTATCAAATGTGCGGGTAATATATCAAACATGAGGAGCGCATTAAATACTGGTTTGAATAATAATAATAGCATGAAGGATGATACTCCATTAAATTCTAATGGTAATATTGATGTAGTCGATCAATACTGGAATTATGCCGGAAGAGTAGATAATATTTATTTTTTTAAGTTGAAACAACTTGAAAATAAAATCACACTTTTTACAGTAAACGATACAAAGAAGAAAGTTGTTTTGGAATTTACACGTAGGTAAGAGGGGTAGTGTGGTAATGAATCAAACGTGAGGATGGCCATTTTAAATGTATCAAAGAGGGGAGGCTTCAATAATGTCTACGTTAGATAAGATTTATTTAATCCAGATGATTAGAATACAATAATTTCTTTCGACAAAAAAATTGGAGGGGAATGATTAAGGAAAAGTTAATAGTAATTGCTCTTGTAGCAATATATTCAGTTAAATATTGTAAGGCACAAAATCTTGAGTCTATTCGAGAAGGGTTTTTTAATTCATCGATTGAGATGGAAAAGAACTATTCGAATGCATTGATTGAATCTGTTTATCAGGCATTTTCCAAAGATTCAAATAATAGGTTTATTGGAGAAGGAAGCTATTATCTAGGAGAAATTTACAGAAGTAGAAATGATTTAGATTCATCTTTGTTCTATTATGAAAAATCTTTGTCCTTTGGGTATTCAGATTCTTCAACTTTATTCTCTCTTATGGGATTGGCATACCTAAATGCTGGGAAAGAGGATGAAGCCATAGAATATTATCGAATTGCTTATGAAACAAATCCTAAAAATGGTAGAATAAACTATAATTTGGGGAATCTTCTTGTCAAACAAAATAAATGTTCTGAAGCAATCGATTTTTTTATTAGTGCACTTGCTTTTTCATATAGAGAGGAATGGGTTTATATGAAATTATACACTTGTTTTTTTGAAATCAACGGTTCTGATGAGACCAATGCTTTGTGTTTGAAAAATATTGAAGAGTACGGCGATGACCCAGTTAGCTTATTTTTTTTAGTAAAAATTGCGTATGACAATCATTCAGAATCAGAGGAAACATCTATTTATTACAATAGATTAATAAAAATGAAAGGTGGCGAGAAATATGCAGAAGATTTAAATGAGGTTAATAAATAGGGGTAATTATCAAGCGTGGTAATGTGTCAAACGTGAGGATGACCACTTCAAATGCATTTAACTAATTGAAAACAAGCGTTTAAAATAGTTGTAAAAAACAAAAGTAAAAGGTGTTCTGGTATCAGAGCACCTTTTTTGTGTCTTAAAACGCATGGAAACGCAGTGTTTAGGTTCTAGGTGTATCAAAGAAGATGATGGGTCAAAAATCACGTGGTAACCCGTGTAGAAAAAAGGACAATGTATCAAAGGTTTACAAATGTTGAATAGTGAACTCGGGCTAATTAAACCGAATAGCCTTAACCGGACTAATTCTAGTAATGGCATAGCTCGGTATCAGCAAAGCACTAACACAAACGATTAGCGTTCCGGTATTAAGCGCTAGCCATGACCATAAAGAAAGTTCAACAGGAACTTTGTCAAGGTAGTAAACTTCAGGGTTTAGAGACAGGGGGCTTAACCAGTATTGTATCGCAATGAAAGTTAATCCAACGACATTCCCAATGATAATCCCTCTGGTAATTAGCATTCCTGCTTGAATTAAAAAGACTTTACGGATCATCCAGTTGCTGGCTCCCATCGCTTTGAGCATTCCAATGAAGTTTGAACGAACAAGGATCAATACTAACAAAGCAGAACCCATGTTGATTATTCCTATCAGAATCATAAGTGAAAGTATGATTAGTACATTCAGGTCAAGAAAGCCTAACCATACAAAAATGTCACTTTCGTTTTCAATGATGCTTTTAACAGCCAGTAATTCCTCGGCATCAGTTGGTATGAACTCCAATTGTTTTTTGAGCCTGGAATGGATTTCAGGTAATTCGTTCCAATTTTTAACATTCACCTCATAACCACCTACAAAAAATGTACTACTTCCTTTTCCTGAAATGGATTCAAAGAGTATTGTTTTATCCGATGCTTTTATAGAAAAATGGGTTCCGCTGTCGTTTAAAAATTCACGTTCAATGTTTCCCTGAAGATCTATTTTTGGATCACAATATGACATGCCGATCCCTTTGATTTTTACCTTGAGATAAGCGGTGTCAGGAATACTGTTTGTTTCCTTCTTACCACGGATATTGGACCAATAATCAGACGCAATTAATCGGATGGTGGTGTCCTTTACCGGACATAGGGTAAATCCTGAATAAGTTTCGTATCCTTTCCCCCAATCGTATCGGTAGTTCCCATTCCCACCGTTTACCTCACCTTTAAAAATCAATTGGCCATTGTACATAGTATCGGCAATGGCTATTTCAGCTTTAATCCCCCAATCGTTTAATTCCTGAACCATGCGCAGATCGCCAACGGCGATTTTTCGATCAAACTCTTCCAAGCCCGTGGCATAGATCCCAACAAGTTTAAACACACGCTTGATGGGTTGGTTCTTCACAAAAAAGGATTTGACTTCTTGTCCGACGTTTAAATTTAAAGCTTTTGCTATGCGTTCAGAAATGATAATCTCATCACTAATCTTTGTTTTCTTCAGATCAGGTAATCGACCGTCGAGAAGATGTTCCTTGAAAAAAGACCAATCGTAATTCCATTCTACACCTTTTAAAATAGCTCCGTGAATTTCTTGTCGAACGATAGAGGTGTCTGTACCTGTACTTTTGATGTTCTGTTCAAACTTCTCCGATTGAAAGATCACGGGTTTGTATGCAACTGCATGAACACCGGATAAAGTGTTGTCTTCCTGCAATTCCTTAAGAAAGGCTTGATTTTTGAGAATGGGTTCAGTCTCATAAATGCTGTTTTCACCGGAACTCATAATGAAAATGTGAGATCCAAATCCGGACACCTTGTTGCGGACTTCCTTCTGGAAACCAGTGACTACAGCAATTGTGATCAAGTTAACAACAACTGCCAGTGCAATACTTGTAACAGATATGCGAACTATCGGTCTCGAAACTTTCTTACCTTGCACCTCATTTCTGAGGACTCTTCGCGCTATGAAATACTCAAACGGCACTGACTCTTTTTTTGCTTTACGAAAGTACGCAAAGCTTTTCTGCCTGAAAAGTATTTTCATTTTTTTACTTTTTTCATGTTCAGTACCCTTTAAAAGACCAAATAATAAAGTTGAAGAAACCGTCATAATAGAAGATGATTACAAAGAGAATGATGAAGAATTAAGGGAAGGTGAGAGGCATTCGCATGAATTAAAAACACCGGTTCTCGGAATTGAGCGCATTCATTTATTTAAAGATTCCTTGATCAATAAACGCATTGCTGTAGTGGGTAATCAGACGTCAATTATCAATAATGTTCATTTGGTAGATTCGCTTTTGAATTTAGGTCTAAACGTTGTAAAAGTCTTTGCACCGGAACATGGATTCAGAGGGCAGGCTGATGCGGGTGAAAAGGTTCATTCTTCCGTTGATGAAAAGACCGGTATACCATTGATCTCGCTTTATGGAAACAATAAAAAGCCAAGTCGAGATCAGCTTTCAGATGTTGACATTATCATTTATGACATTCAAGACGTTGGTGTGCGTTTCTATACCTATATATCGACTTTGCACTATGTGATGGAAGCGTGTGCGGAGTTTGGTAAACAAGTTGTTGTTTTGGACAGGCCAAATCCGAACGGTCATTATATCGATGGACCTATTCGTGAGCCGGAACATCGATCATTTGTAGGAATGCATCCGGTTCCTATTGTTTACGGAATGACCATCGGAGAATACGCTATGATGATCAATGGTGAACGTTGGTTGAAAGATAGTTTGGTGTGTAATTTATGGGTGATTCCATGCAAGAATTATACGCACAAAACCAAGTATGTGTTACCTGTTCCACCTTCTCCTAACTTGAGATCAGAACAAGCAATTACCTTATATCCTTCACTTTGCTTATTCGAGGCAACTACAGTGAGTGTCGGACGTGGAACCGATAAACCGTTTGAAGTGTACGGCCATCCCTTTTTTCCGCCTACAGGATACTCTTTCGTGCCTGTTTCCAGTCATGGAGCGAAGTCTCCCTTGCATGAAAACAAAGTGTGTTATGGTTTTGATTTAAGTAAGGAATCTTCAAGACGGAAATACGAGCTAAACTTAAGTTATTTGATTCGAGCAAAAGAATTATTGGGCGATAGCTTATCGTTTATCAATCAAAATGGATTTTTTGATCGCTTAGCTGGCACTTCAGCTCTCCGCGAACAATTGATGAACGGTTGGTCAGCTAAAGAAATTCGTTCAACCTGGAAACCCGGACTTGATCAATTCAAAGAAATTAGAAGTAAGTATCTTCTTTACCCTTAACGATTCGTTAATGTGGGTCGGAACGAGCGTAGCTTACTTATTCAGTTGTGCTGCACTATCATAAACTTTTTGCTTCATTTCTTCCATGTAAAGCTCAAGTTTTGAAAAGATTTCAGCATCATTTGAACCGATAATTTTGGCCGCAAGTATTCCCGCATTCTTTGATGCATTTAGAGCTACAGTAGCTACCGGAATTCCATTTGGCATTTGTAGAATGGATAAAATGCTATCCCAACCATCAATAGAATTGGATGATTTTACGGGAACGCCAATTACCGGTAACGGTGTCAATGAAGCCGTCATACCAGGAAGGTGAGCCGCACCTCCTGCACCGGCAATAATCACTTGAATTCCTCTCTTATGGGCATTCTTAGCATAGTCAAACATCTTTTCAGGTGTGCGGTGAGCAGACACAATGTCGATCTCGTAGGAGATTCCAAAGTCCTTTAAAATATCTGCTGCATCCTGCATAACAGGAAGATCAGATGCACTCCCCATGATAATTCCAACTTTTGCCATTTTTATTGCTTTTTGCAAAGGTAGTAATTCCCCTTGGAGCACAAAAAAAAGCGTGATGTTTCCACCACGCTCCTCGTTTTATCTGTTTGAGATTAGAGTGTTCCTCTTTTCTCTTGTTCGCGCTCAATTGATTCAAATAGTGCTTTAAAGTTTCCTGCACCGAATCCTTTTGCACCCATTCGTTGAATGATTTCGTAGAACAAAGTTGGGCGATCTTCTACTGGTTTTGTAAAGATTTGCAACAAATACCCTTCTTCATCAGCATCAACAAGAATCCCCAGTTTCTGTATTTCAGGAATTGGCTCTTTCATCATTTCCATGTGCTCGCCCAATCGTGCCGGAATCTCGTCGTAATAAGCCTGAGGTGGCGAACTTAAAAATTCAACTCCACGCGCCCTTAATTTTGATACAGTTTCAAGGATATTATCTGTTGCAACGGCAATATGCTGAGCTCCGGGTCCTTCGTAGAAATCAAGGTATTCTTCAATTTGAGAACGCTTTTTACCTTCTGCGGGTTCATTGATCGGGAACTTAATACGACCATTTCCGTTACTCATTACCTTTGACATCAATGCTGAATATTCCGTGTGGATCGTTTTGTCATCAAAAGACAAGAAGTTAACGAATCCCATTACATCCTCGTACCATTTCACCCACGTGTTCATTTCGCCCCAGCCTACATTTCCAACCATGTGATCGATGAATTTCAATCCAACCGGCTCAGGATTGTAGTCTGAATGCCATTCTTTGTATCCCGGTAAAAAAACACCATTGTAGTTCTTTCGCTCAACAAACATATGAACGGTTTCTCCATAGGTGTAAATTCCTGCACGTACGACTTCACCATGTTCGTCTCTTTCAACAGTTGGTTCCATAAAGGACTTGGCACCGCGTTTAGTAGTCTCCTCCCAAGCACTCTTTGCGTCCTCAACCCATAGAGCGATGACTTTAACTCCATCACCGTGTTTTTTTACATGTTCACCAATTGGCGATTCACTGTTTAGCGCCGTAGTCAATACCAAACGGATCTTATCCTGCTTTAGAACATAAGATGCACGATCTTTCAATCCGGTTTCTAATCCGGCATAAGCCAACGATTGAAAACCAAAGGCTGTTTTATAATAGTGTGCCGCTTGTTTCGCATTTCCAACGTAGAATTCTACATAGTCTGTACCCAAAAGGGGAAGGAAATCCTGTGCTCCGTCAAAGATTTTTTCCAGACCATAATCGACACTTTTTATTTCTTTACTCATTTTAATAGGTTGTTATATCCATTCTGTATGGACAAAGTTCTTGAATTATTTTCGATCATCCTAGCGTTATGCTCCGATCCAACTTTTGTGATAATCATCTACGGCAACATTCATGGCGTTCTTGGTCAATTTTAAAGGCTTGAACGTGTCCACCATAACGGCTAACTCAAGCGTATCTTTTTTACCAATACTGCGCTCGTAAGCTCCAGGATGTGGGCCATGAGGAATTCCTGCCGGATGAAGTGTGATCTGACCTTTTTCAATGTTGTTTCGACTCATGAAATCCCCATCAACATAGTACAAGACTTCATCGGAGTCAATGTTGCTATGATTGTATGGAGCAGGAATTGCATCCGGATGATAGTCATACAATCTCGGAACGAATGAACAGAGTACAAAGCCTCTCGTTTCAAAAGTTTGATGAATCGGCGGTGGAAGATGAACACGTCCTGTGATCGGCTCAAAATCATGGATACTGAAAGCGTACGGATAATTGTATCCATCCCACCCGGCTACATTGAACGGATGATATTCATACAAGTAATCATAAAGAATGTCCTGCTTCTTAATTTTAAGCAAAAACTCACCCGTTTCCGTATGCGTTTCTAATTCATGAGGTGGTCGAATATCGCGCTCACAGTAGGGAGAATGTTCTAACAATTGTCCGAACCAATTGCGGTAACGTTTTGGCGTATAGACCGGATTGAAAGATTGCACAATAAATAAACGATTGTCTTCACCTTTAAATTCCAATTGGTAAATCATTCCTCTCGGGATAACCAAGTAGTCTCCGTAACTAAAATCAATGTTACCCAACTGCGTGCGGAGCTTACCTTCACCTCTGTGGATGAAAAGAATTTCGTCCGCATCCGCATTCTTGTAAAAATAATCGGTCATAGATTTTGTTGGAGCTGCAAGTTCGATGTAGCAATCTGAATTGACGAGCATGGGAACACGGCTCTCAAGATAATCTTCTTTCGGAGCAACTTTATAGCCCATGAAACTACGCATGATCATATTGGTTTCATGAGCAATCTCCGGAGCAATATTTTTTTGCCCCAGTACTTCCTTAACGATTGTGGGAGGTTCACAGTGATACATCAAAGTTGACATACCATCGAAGCCAATTGTTCCGAAAAGCTGTTCATGATAAATCTTTCCATTTGCTTGACGAAATACAGTATGACGCTTGTGAGGAATGTTTCCCAGTTTATGATAAAATGGCATAATTAATTGTATTTAAATGATTTATTAGGCGTTAATTCTGAATCGGCACATGCTTCATTCAGGATTACGCTTATTCAGGTACTTCAATAAAATGTTGAGACAACTCCACATATTGATTCAATTTAAGCAAAATTATTCGAATATTAGAAATTGAAACAATGATAATGGTCATGTTTTACTAGTTTTCGGATTTTTTTTGATTTCCGAAAGTTACTTTGTCAGCAAATTTTAATTTTGTCACAAGAGCAAGGAGAATTATGAAAAAAACGATCGTTATTGGAGCATGTGGACAAATTGGTACAGAATTGACCTTGGCTCTGCGGAAATTGAAAGGAAACGAACAAGTAGTTGCAGCCGATCTGAGAGATGTTTGTCCTGAAAATCTGGCAACCGGTCCTTACGTGAAAATGGATATTTTGGATCGCGATGCGGTACGCAATTATATCATCAA
The DNA here is from genome assembly GCA_036825545.1 of Crocinitomicaceae bacterium. GTDB lineage: Bacteria > Bacteroidota > Bacteroidia > Flavobacteriales_D > Crocinitomicaceae > M0103. The sequence goes on from DAISYB010000014.1 coordinate 9,538, forward strand.
CAACGATATCAAAGAAGTTTATTTACTTGCAGCCTTATTGTCTGCTACAGCAGAGAAGAATCCGGAATTTGCATGGAGACTGAATATGGAAGGGCTTTTTACCATTTTGGATTTAGCAAAAGAGGGTAAAGTAGAGAAAATATTTTGGCCCAGTTCGATAGCTGTATTCGGACCAACGACACCGCGCGTGAATACCCCTCAGTATACGGTAATGGAACCAACAACAGTATATGGGATTTCCAAACAAGCGGGAGAGCGCTGGTGTGAGTATTATCATTCAAAATTCAATGTTGATGTACGCAGTATTCGTTATCCGGGATTAATTTCCTACACGAGTCTTCCGGGTGGCGGTACTACCGATTATGCTGTCGATATTTTTTACAAAGCGAAAGAAAATAAACCATTCGATTGTTTTTTGAAAGAGGACACAGAATTGCCTATGATGTATATGGAGGATGCTATTCGAGCGACAATCGAATTGATGGAAGCCCCTAGTGAAAAAGTCAAGATTCGATCATCCTATAACCTTTCGGGTTGTAGCTTTACGCCTGCTCAATTGGCCGAAGAAATCAAGAAGTTTGTCCCTGATTTTGTCGTGAATTATAAACCCGATTTTCGACAAGCAATAGCGGATAGTTGGCCGGACTCAATTGATGATTCCTATGCAAGAAATCACTGGGGATGGAAGGAGAAATATCGAACTTCTGAACTTGTAAAAACTATGATTGAGAACGTGGATCTTAGTTTGCTGCAAAACTAAATGGAATTCATTTGAAGGGTTCTTTTTCATGACTTGTCGATAGAATGAATAAATTAAGCGAAAAAGCAATGTGTTTTGGCAACGTTATTGTATAAATGTTGTATCTTGCAAGAAGCTTACTACTATAATAACCCAAATATTGTCAATTATGTTTACCGGTAAATATATCATAAGCACCTTTTTGTCACTTGCGATTGCAGTGCCAACGGTGCTTGGTGCGACCGTAACTCAGGACGATAAGGTCAACCAAAAAGATACGCAGGGAAGGAAACAAGGTAAATGGATTTATTTTGGGAAGGATCGACCGGATGAAGGATATCCAGCCAATGGAAAAATAGAAGAAGGTCCTTATGTTGATGACAGAAAGGAAGGCACTTGGATTAAATACCACAATGATGGTGTAACTCCTAAATTGAAAGGGGAATTCCATAACAATCGTCCGGATGGTGAATACGTTAAGTTGTATCCTAATGGTAAGGTGAAAGAGTCAGGGACATTTTCGAGGAATTTATACAAGGATTCATTGAAGCGCTACCATGAGAATGGTGTGATTGAGTATGAGGCAAAATACAATGAAAGCGGAAAGGAACAAGGCAAAGTAAAGTATTACTATCCAAATGGTCAGGTGGAATTTGAATACGAATCTTCAAACGGTACTCCAACAGGAAAAGCTGTGCGATACTATGAAAATGGTGATATCAAGGAGGTTTTATTCTATGATGAATCAGGAAGTGTAGCGAAACGTGAAGAGCGGGAAATGGTTAGTCCTGCAGTGAAAGTGAATGACCCTAGTGCTTCAAAAGAAGCAGCCCCAAAAGTGGCTGCAAATCCGAAGACAAAAGGCGTGAAGTTCCAGCCTAACGGATACAATAAAATTTACAACACGAACGACGAAATTTGGCAGGATGGAACCTTTAAAAATGGTCAACTTTGGGACGGAAAAGTGTATGAGTATGATCGCGATGGGATCTTGTTAAAAGTGAAGGTATATAAGAACGGAGTTTATCACTCTGATGGACAATTGTAAACAGATCACATAATCGACTTTAGGGGCTCAGAAGAGCCCCTTTTTTTTGAAAAGAAATTAACGCTTTGTCGTATCTTTGACAGCAATTGATATGGGAAAAGAAAACAAAATAAAACGAACTATTCATGATGTCTTAGCTTCTCCTTCAGTGGATAAAGTAGGTGTTGAGGAACGCATTGCACGTTTTCAGACCAGAAGCATCAAGAATGAGGCGAAAATGCAGGGTTTAAGAATGATCCTGAACATGATCGATCTTACCACTTTAGAGGGTAAAGACACGGAAGGCAAGGTTAAGCAAATGTGTTACAAGGCACTGCATTTACATGATGCACACCCAGGTTTGCCAACAGTTGCCGCTGTTTGTGTTTACCCAAGTATGGTGGCTTTAGCTAAGAAACATGTAAAAGACTCAAATGTTAAAGTTGCATCTGTTTCAACGGCTTTTCCAAGTGGTCAGGCTCCATTGGACATAAAATTAAACGATACACGATTTGCAGTTGAATCCGGAGCTGATGAGATCGATATGGTAATTTCCAGAGGTAAATTTCTTTCCGGAGATCATACTTTTGTTTTTGACGAGATTGCTGCCATCAAGGAAGTATGTGGAACTGCTCGTCTAAAGGTTATCCTTGAAACTGGGGAATTAGCTACTTTAGACAATGTGCGTCGAGCGAGTGATATTGCAATTGCCGCCGGAGCAGATTTCATCAAAACTTCAACTGGTAAAATTCAGCCTGCCGCGACTATGCAGGTTACGTATACTATGTTAATGGCAATTAAAGATCATTTCGACCGTACGGGTGTGATGGTTGGCATGAAGCCCGCCGGAGGTATTTCTACTTCAAAAGCCGCATTGCACTATCTTGTTATGGTGAAAGAAACCTTGGGTGAGGCTTGGTTAAGCAATGAGTGGTTTCGTTTTGGAGCAAGTTCACTTGCAAATGATGTATTGATGCAGATCATGAAAGCTGAAACCGGTGCTTATCAATCTTCAGATTATTTTTCAATCGATTAATTATGGCAAAGAAAACCAATCAACCGGAAATAGTGTGGAATTATGATGCTTCACCGGAAAGTACTTCTAATATTCGTTTGAAAGAGCAGTATGAATTGTTCATTGGTGGTAAATGGCTTAAACCTTTGTCAGGAAATTACTACGAAACGATCAACCCTGCTACAGAAAATGTTCTGGCTAGAGTGGCGCATGCTGATAAAAAGGATGTTGACCTTGCAATAGCAGCGGCGAGAAAGGCCTATACTGAAGTTTGGTCAAAATTAACTGGAAAAGAGCGCGCCAAGTATATTTTTAGAATTGCACGCCTCATGCAAGAAAGAGCACGTGAGTTCGCTGTGATCGAAACAATGGATGGTGGTAAACCAATTCGTGAATCAAGGGATGTTGATGTGCCATTGGCTTGTAATCACTTTTTCTATTATGCTGGATGGGCCGATAAACTGGAATATGCCTTTCCAAACAGAAAAGTGAGTTCACTAGGTGTCGCAGGACAGATTATTCCCTGGAATTTTCCTTTGTTAATGGCGGCCTGGAAAATTGCTCCTGCTCTTGCTGCAGGGAACACAGTTGTCCTGAAACCGGCTGAATCAACACCTTTGACGGCATTGAAGCTGGCAGAGATCATTGAAGAATCAGGTTTACCGGCTGGTGTTGTAAATATTGTGACAGGTTTTGGAGATACAGGAGCAGCGATAGTGAATCATCAGGATATAGACAAAGTGGCTTTCACCGGTTCAACTGATGTGGGTAAAATCATTCAAAAAGCAGTAGCCGGAACAGCTAAGAAGTTAACTTTAGAACTAGGAGGGAAGTCTGCCAATATCATTTTTGAAGATGCGCCAATTGATCAAGCCATTGAAGGAATCGTCAATGGAATTTTCTTCAATCAGGGTCATGTATGCTGTGCCGGATCGCGATTACTGGTTCAAGAAGGGGTTGCAGACACTGTTATTCGTAAGCTAAAAGATCGGATGAACTCTTTGTACGTTGGTGAACCTTTGGACAAGAATACGGATATTGGAGCGATCAATTCAAAGGAGCAGCTGAACATAGTGAAGAAATTCATTGAGATAGGTAAAGCAGAAGGTGCTGAAATGTATCAGCCGCTATGTAGCATCCCTAAGAAAGGGTATTTCTGCGCGCCAACATTGTTTACAAATGTCGCCCAGTCAAGTCGAATTGCACAAGAAGAAATATTTGGACCAGTACTAACGATTCAAACATTCCGAACAGTTGACGAAGCCATTCAAAAGGCTAATAACACACCATTTGGTTTAGCAGCAGGTGTTTGGACAGATAAAGGATCACGCATTTTCAACATGACTACGAAATTGAGAGCAGGGGTCGTTTGGGCAAATACGTACAATAAGTTTGATCCGGCCTCTCCGTTTGGAGGATACAAAGAAAGCGGATTTGGTCGCGAGGGTGGTTTACATGGATTAGAAGCATACGTTAAATTGAGTTAAGATGTCGCGTTTGGAAGTTTTGAAAACATATAAGATCTATATCGGGGGACAGTTCCCGCGAACTGAATCGGGGCGTTATTACCCCCTGAACGATGCAAAAGGAAAGTTGATCGGGAACATTTGTTTTTCCTCACGCAAGGATGTGCGTAATGCTGTAGTCGCTGCACGTAAAGCATTTGGCGCTTGGTCAGAAAGAGCAGCATTTAATCGTGGACAGATTGTTTACAGGATTGCAGAAATGCTGGAAGGGAGAAAGGAGCAGTTCATTGCTGAAATGATTCAACAGGGTTTGACTCGTGCAAAGGCTGAACGCGAAATAGAAATGGCTATTGACCGAACAGTCTATTACGCCGGTTGGTGTGATAAATTCATGCAGATCTCAAGTGCTGTTAACCCTGTTTCGAGTTCTCATTTTAATTTCACTGTACCGGAACCGATGGGAGTAATTGGTGTTGTTGCCCCACAAGATTCTGCTTTGCTCGGTCTTATTTCACTCGTTATTCCGGCGATTGCTGGAGGGAACACTTGCGTTGTTTTGGCATCAGAAACCCTTCCTTTGTGTGCGGTGACTTTTGCAGAAGTATTGAATTCGTCAGACGTACCCGGTGGAGTAGTGAATATACTTACCGGATCTCCTGAAGAAATGATGAATTCTCTTGTGTCGCACATGGATGTGAATGGAGTAGTATCTGCTTATACTGGCGAAACGGAAAAACAACACGTTCAACAATCAGCAGTAGTGAATGTTAAACGTAGTTTTTTCTATACTTGTGATTGGTTAAAAACGGAAGGAGAGCATTTACATTTTGTAACGGATCTGCAAGAATACAAAACGACTTGGCATCCTATTGAAAATATTGGGGGCGCGACAAGTAATTACTGATCAAAGGGGCCTCCTGATTCACGCTCTTTAGTATGAAAGTGCAAGTCGCGTTGAGGAAATGGAATGCGAACCTTGTACTCTCTGAAAAGTCGATCAATCTCAAAACGGATTTCTGATTTGTAATTCTGGATATCCCAACTTTGATCAGCCCAGAAAATAAGCTCCATGAACAATCCGTTTTCTCCAAAATCGGATAAACGAACGATCACCGGTTCTGTCTTTTTCACTTTGGGGTGACTCATCGCTGCTTGTTTCAGGATTCTCACGACGAGTTCTGTGTCTGACCCGAAAGCAACAGTTATTGGAATGCGAAAGCGGGTCAGTTTACTGCCATGTGTCCAATTCTCCACATTGTCTTGGGTGATCTTAGTGTTCGGAATGATCAACACATTGCCATCGCGCGTTTCTATATGGGTCGTACGGACGTTAATCTTAAGAATTTTGGCTACAATTGATTCGCTCTTACTGCCACTATTGATTTCGACAACATCTCCAACGCGAATATTTCCTTCAATCAACAATACGATTCCGGCAATCATATCCTTGAATACATCTTGTAAACCAAGTCCAAGTCCAACGAAAAGCCCGACTGAACTGGTAATTAAAATGGTGAGATTGACATCAAGTGCACGTAAACTGGCGATGATTGCAACAACGTAAATCACATATTTTGCGATCTGAATATAAATGAATTCGATTCCTTCATTGAATTCGGTCTTGTCTCTGAACTTTCGCGTGATATACAACTTAACCAAATTAAGGCTCATTCGAGCGACGAAGAAGATCAGTATGATCACAAGAATATGATAGAAAGACAAGTCGAATTTATCCAGATCGATGATCTTGAAGTCAAGGAAATCCATGAAGGAGACATCGCTATTGTTGATGCGTAAACTGAGGACAGCAACGTAAAAAGCAAGGATGTAAATACTTTGGCTCAGTACTTTGAGCCAGGTAAGTATGCGCCCTTCAACGCGGATATTTGCATTGCGAAGTGAACGTCGAAGCATTTTATGAATGACACGTCGCAAGAGCATCGACACAACGATGATGATTGCAAAGAATATGAGGTTCCAAATGCAAATGTTATAGGGGCCAAATTTGAATAGTGTAGCGCTTAACATAGGATTTATCTCAAAATTGTACGACCCAAAAAGCCGGTAATTGTTTTCTTTGCTTGCTCATAGATGATCTGTTCAGACAATAAGTCCATCATTTCCTCATCACTTATTTCTTCTTCCAGTCTCTTGCGAATTTGATTGATGCGCTCCTCAATCTTAGCTGCTTTAAAACCATATACGGCTTTGATGACCGCCTGTTCTAACTTATCGCTTTCGCCTAGTGTTGAAATGTTGAAATCCTTCATCCAACGGTGACTTAACTCGTGCTCGTTAGATTCAATATCTGTTACAAATTGGACAATTTCCTGATCTTCAATTCGTCTCAAGAAAGAGGTAGAATAGAGGGTCTTTTCATTTAATCCATCAAGGAACAATTGGTGTATTTTGTTGTACAAGGGGTGAGAAAACGCCATCTCGTCACGCTCAAGTTCGTGGCAAATCATTTCAATCACACTTGTTTTTAAATCATCTTTACCTTCTTCCTGCGGTATCCGGATTTCATAAACACCATATTTGACCATTACTCGAATCAGTTCACGTTCATTGAAGTGGTGTTCTGTATCATGTCTTAGAACTGACTGTTTATCATCTATGACAGGAAGATCTATTGGCAAATCCTTTACCTCAGGCTCTTGAAGCTGTTTCGCTAAGACATTCTTCCTGAGTTTGATCATTTCATTTGTTACAACCTGCTCACTAATATTGAAGAGTTGTGCGATCTGTTGTTGATAGATGCTCCGAGTAATTTGATCAGGGATTAGTGACACAGAATGTACAATTTCTCGAATCAATTCTGCGCGTTTTAAAGGATCGCTCTCGCCATCTTTTAACAAGATATTTGCTTTGAATGAAATGAAATCCTGAGTGTGTTCCGAAATGTAGGACTCAAGTTCAGTCGTGTTGGATTTTTTTGCGAATGAATCAGGGTCTTCTCCGTCCGGGAACAAAACCACCTTTACGTTCATTCCCTCCTCCAGAATCAGATCAATTCCACGGAATGACGCTTTAATTCCAGCTGAATCACCATCATACAAAATGGTAATGTTCTGAGTGTATCGCCGGATGAGTTTGATTTGATCTTTGGTCAATGAGGTACCCGATGATGCAACAACATTGATAAGTCCTGCTTGATGCAAACTGATCACGTCCGTGTAGCCTTCGCAAAGAAAGCAATTGTCGTATTTAATAATATCACCTTTGGCAAAATGAAGTCCATAAAGGATTTCACTTTTGTTGTAAATGATACTTTCGGGTGAATTGAAGTACTTGGCAATTTTCTTATCGGTGATCAGCGTCCTTCCTCCAAATCCCAATACGCGACCGGAAACACTGTGAATCGGGAACATGACACGTCCTCTGAAAAAATCAAAGCTGCGGTCATCTTTTGTTTTTACCAATCCAACCTTCTCAAGGTATTCCAGTTTGTATCCTTTTTTTAGTGCTGCTTTCGTGAAATCATCACCGGTATTGAGACAGTAGCCTAATTGAAATTTGCGAATGATATCCTCACGAAAACCGCGTTCTTCGAAATACGATAAGCCTATGGCCTTTCCTTCATCTGTTTCGTGCAGATTCTTCAAGAAGTAATCGCGTGCAAATTCATTGATGATGTGCAAGCTTTCACGTTCTGAAATAGCAGCAAGTTCTTCTGCTGTTGCAGGCTTCTCTTCAGGAAGTTGAATGCCATATTTATCAGCCAACCAACGCAAGGCCTCCGGATATGAAAAATGCTCTTTTTCCATCAGGAAAGAAGCGACATTTCCTCCTTTACCTGTTGAGAAGCATTTGAATATTTGTTTTGCTGGAGATACAACAAAGGAGGGAGTTTTCTCATCAGTGAAAGGGCTCAATCCTTTTAGGTTTGAGCCGGCTCTTTTTAGGTTGACAAATTCCCCGATGACCTCCTCAATACGAGCGGTCTGCATGATTTCATCGACAATATGCGGGGGAATTTTAGACATTATTGTTCAGGGTAACCGTAATCTGTTTCACTGGCAACAGTACCTTTTTCATCATAGGTAGTCCAAACACCAACCATTTCATCGTGCAAGTATTCACCACGATAGCGAAGAGCACCATTCGGATACTTCACTACAGTAAACCCTTCTTTCTTTCCGTTTTCATACATGGTTACGGATAATTCCAAACCACTCTCAGAATAAAAACTCCATTTTCCATGACGACGATTTTGATCGTCTTGTCCACCTCGGTATTTAATCTGTTTTTTACCGGGATACCATTCGGTGTAAATATTATCCTTGATCTCTACCAATTGTTCTTCTTCCGTTTTTACAACTTCATCTGTTTCATCCGAACCGCAACCGGAAAAGACCAGTAGTCCAACGAGCAAAAGCATCAGGTATTTCATATCGTTTTATTTTTCGCGTTGAGTAGTGTATTCTACAAGTCCAATTAGCGCTTGTTTCGCTTCTGAATCTCCAATTCTATCGAGTAGTTTCAGTGCCTGATCTTTCAATTCAATCATCCGGGCATGTGCATACTCAATTCCACCATTTTTAATGACAAGATCGATAGCCCGTTGCACCTTTTTGGGATCCTCGTTGTGATTCTTTACAATATTAATCAGCTCTGCCTGTATTTCTTTAGAAGAATTATTCATCACATAGATCAGCGGAAGTGTCATTTTTCGTTCCCGGATATCCAATCCTGTTGGTTTACCAATATTCCCAGGTGTACCATAGTCGAAAATGTCGTCCTTGATCTGAAATGCCAACCCAACCAAGGTGCCGAATTCACGCATGGTTTCTGCCAGTTCCGGTCGATCAACAGAAACAGCAGCGGATTCACAACAGGTAGCGATCAATGAAGCCGTTTTTTGACGGATTACTTCAAAGTAAACCTCCTCGGTAATATCCAGTCTGCGTGCTTTTTCGATTTGCAATAATTCTCCTTCACTCATTTCCCTCACGGCGCGGGCAATGATTTCCAGAAGACGGACATTGTTTTTCTCAATCGAGAGTAACAATACGCGTGAAAGCATGTAATCACCGACCAAAACAGCAACCTTATTTTTCCAAAGGGCATTTATCGAGAAAAATCCTCTGCGCTCGTTGGCATCGTCAACTACATCGTCATGCACCAAAGTTGCAGTGTGCAACAATTCCACCAAGGAAGCGGCATCGTATGTTTGATCACTTATCTTACCCAACATCTTAGCGCTCAGAAAAATAAAAAGTGGACGCATTTGCTTCCCTTTTCGCTTTATAATGTAATGTGTGATTTTGTCGAGTAGGGGTACTTTAGATTTCATGCTCTCTCGGAACCGAATTTCGAATTCGTTCATTTCCGGCTCAACCGGTGCCATGATCTCCTGTACTGACAACATAATACAAATATAAGATTTTGGTATCGCTGATACCAGTTATGTTAAGAACTTTTGAGGTATCGGTACTTAAAGAAAAGTGATTGGTGACTCCGCTTATTTTAACACCCTTTCCTGAAGAGCTAGGGCTTTGTTTTTGTTGGCCAATTGACCGCATGCTGCATCGATATCCTTTCCGCGACTTCTTCGGATGTTCACGACTAAGTTCTTTGCTTCTAAATGCGCTGCAAATGCTTCAACTTTTTCCCGATCTGCTTGTTGAAATTCTCCGTCATCAATCGGATTGTATTCAATAATATTGATCTTACAAGGAACACATTTAGCGAATTCTGCCAACTCCTGAGCATCTTCTATGCGGTCGTTGAAATCCTTAAAGATGATGTATTCAAATGTTACGCGTGAACCTGTTTTTTGGTGGAAATAGCTCAACGCTTCTGCAAGAGCTTCCAGATTGTTGGTGTCATTGATGTCCATGATATAGCTGCGCTTTTTGTCATTTGCAGCATGCAGAGACAAGGCTAAGTTGAATTTCACTTCATCATCGCCAAGTTTTTTGATCATTTTAGCTATCCCGGCAGTCGAAACAGTTATACGTCGCGGGGAAATACCTAAACCTTCTTCTGATGTGATCAACTCGATTGAACGCAACATGTTTTTGTAATTCAACAGGGGTTCACCCATTCCCATGTAAACAATATTGGATAATGGAGTTTTGTAGCGCTGCTCAGCTTGGTCACGCAAGTACACGACTTGATCTACAATCTCTCCGGCTGATAAGTTCTTCATCAGTTTTAATCGACCGGTTGCACAAAATTTACAGGCTAAACTACAGCCGACTTGTGAAGAAATACAGGCCGTCATGCGCGAAGAGGTAGGAATCAATACGCCTTCAATAACTTTTCCGGGTCCGACAGAAAATGCGCATTTGATGGTTTTGTCACTGCTGATCTGTTGATCATCAAGTTCAATATGGTCGATGTAGAAATGGGTCTCAAGTGTCGTTCGCAGATCCTTACTTAAATTGGTCATTTCCTCAAAGGATGCTGCATTCTTTTTCCAAAGCCATTCATAAACCTGCTTGGCACGAAATGACTTCTCTCCGAACTCTTCAAGTTTTTCTTTGAGTTCAGTTAGCGAAAGTTCACGGATATTGATTTTTGCAGCATTCATTGGTGCAAAGTTACGGAAATGAAAAGGATATTTTGATTTTTATTAGGTTCGGCAATAACTCTAGAACGTCTGAATGCGCTCAACGTCAGTCGACAAAACAAGCACTTCTTCACCTGTTGAGTTTAGTACCAGAAGATAACTATCCAGTTCTTTTATAATCTCCACTCGTTCACCTTCATTTAAGGTGCGATCACTCATTTCCCCAAATTCATTTTTCAGGATGGGAATTTTTTCTGAAGTAACAATTGCAAATCGATTGTCCTCACTGTAGATAACAGCCTTGCTTGCGGCATAGGAGAAAAGGACAATAAGAAAAAGGCTAAAGAATAAAAGAGGAACCTTAAAAGGAATCACTATTCGTTTGACTCGGGCGATTAAAATAAAGAGCAGAAAGGCTGAAAAAAGGCTAAAAAACAATGCTAAAATCGACCATGTAAACGATCCGATTCGAAAAAACGTACTTTCCAAAAAAGTGTAGGCTGAATCCCAATTGTCAGATCTTCCAAGTGCTGCATATGTATTCGTAATAGCCAATTGGATTTCATCGTCACCGGGTTGAAGCTTGTGGGCTTTCTCAAAATTTAAAATGGCTTTTCCGTATTTTTTTTCAGCGAAATAAGCATTTCCTAAGTTAAAAAGTGCGGATGAATTCGCTGGCTCGATACTTACCAGTGCTTCAAAATGGAGGATCGCTTCACTGAAATTCTTGTCCTGAGCAGCTTTGTAACCTTTATCAAATAGTTCATTTGCGCTTAAGGGTCCAGAGAGTAAAAGGAATATGATTAGATTTCGAATCAGCATTTGTCAAGAAAGTAGGTACATAATTTCTTTGCATCTGACACCAATGTTTTGTCCAATGTATTACCCATTCCAAAACGGGAGTATTCACATTGATTCAGAATAGTTGAAATGGAATCCAATCGCTGTTGATCGATTGAACGCGCTGAAAGCTGTTGAAGAATTTCATTTTTTGAAAGCACTCTAATATCCCTGTACAAGAACCAACTGATACTTTTATTTAGTGCTTTCTCTATATTGGAATAATAGGAAGTCGCGTCCGTGTTGTTTGCATGCACTTCTGCCGATCTCAATAATTCGAAAATGCTTTTGACGAGATCTTCTTTTTGTTTACGCTGAATGAGTTGAGGTTGCATTTTCTCTTTTCTTCTTACCGCAAATCCTAGAAATAAAGCCAAAAATAGGGGGGAACCCAGTCCAGTCCAGAAAATGACAGTCCCGTAAAATGATTCTGTTGATTGTTGTCCACTATTCGTTCTGAATTTCAAACTGTTATTATCAGCCACATAGACTCCTTCTTTGATTTCGCTCTCCGGCAAAACTTTGAAATCTTTGTTCTTCTCAACGTCAAATTGAACTTCAGCGGTTTTAAGTTGAATATACTTCTCCTTTGTTGGATCGAAATAGCTAAAAGTGAGAGCCGGAAGTGTAATCAGCCCATCGCGTGTGATCTGAATATTGTAGGCAAAACTTACTTTTCCTTCGGCACCTTTTATACTGTAATTGAATTCTTCTTTGGTTACTGGATCACCATAAACGATGAAGCCCTTTGGTAATTGAAGTATAGGCTCTTTGATGTTGTGCAGATTACCGTATCCTTCTAGTTGAATAGTGAAAACAACTACATCTCCCTGTTTCAACTTGTCCGTATTTACAGAACTGCTGAGTTGGAATTGACCTACACCGCCAAAGAAATTTTTTGGACTTGAAGGCAAAGGTTTTACATCAATGAAAGTGGAACTCGAAGTGATAGGTATACTTTCATAACCTTTTCGAAGGATCAGTTTACAGGGATCAATTTCTATCCTTCCTGTTCCGGTTGGGAAAACAACATTGCGGTCGTAAATGAACGTGAAAAGCCGTGTATTCTTAACACTCGTTTCTTCTACAAGTATGCGTTGATTGTTGCCGATTTCGTGCTTGTCGATCGTTCCGGAAACACTATATTCTTGGTAATTTTCGAGATGTGAAGGACTAAATTGAGAATAGATCCGTGAATTCAAAACGACACTTTCTCCTTCATAAATGCTGTTGCGTGATTTCTCGATGAGTGCGAAAGCAGGTTGTCTTAACTGTTTGTTAGTAATTTCATTGTTACTGGCAACAGTCGCTTCTTTCTTGATCGTTACCGTAACAGTATTGGAACGGTAAACTTTATTCCCTTTCTTGATGTAGGCAGGACCAATGGTAAATGTTCCTTCCTTGTTCATTGCTCCGGTTTGAGAAACATAGTAATAAGTAACGATTTTTCCGGTGGCATAATCCATTTCCTGTTCCATACCATTCATGACATTGTAGCCATGGACGTAACCGGTTGGAAATTCGATATCCAATTCGCCTTGCATGTTCGATTTAACTGTAATCGTGAGAATTTCACCTACAACGGCTTCTTTTGGGTCTACCTCAAGTGCAACAAGTGGTTTTTGTCCGAAAGCAAAGTTGCTCAGTAGAAATAGAAGACTATATAGAAAAACACTTTTCATTACCAATCTTTTCCTGATCGATTCGTTGATCCATATCCTTTTTGCCCACCTATTTTTCGTTTCGTGGCTGATTCTGCTTTCATCAGCTCATCCAGCATACGTTCGACAGATTTGTTGGGTAAATTGGCATTTTTCTGATTTGAGGACTGACTGTCGTTGGAATGATTTTGATTTTTGGGCTGATTGCCAGAATTGTTCTTAGCATCTTTCCCCTGATCTTTGTTTTTGGAATCTTGTCCTTTATCCCCTTCCTTATCACCATCTTTATCGCGCTGATCCTTATTCTCTTGATCTTTGTTTTTGTCCTTGTCCTTATCCTGATCCTTATCTTTCTTTTTTTGCTCTTCTCGCTCTTTTCGAATGGCTTCCGAAAGATTGTAGCGTGTTTCTTTATTGGTTGGATCGTTTCGCAAAGACTCTTTGTAGGCATCTATTGCTCCTTTGTAATCTTTTTTCTTCATTCGGGAATTGCCAAGATTGTGATAGGAATCACTTTTTTGACTTTGTGTTTTTTTGGAAGCTGAACTTTGCTGATAGATCTTTTCAGCTCTTTCAAATTCACGCGCTTTGTATGCCGATTGAGCCATCTCGTCAGAAAGGTCAATGTGTTCTGGTGCTTTTTTTTGTGCCGACTCATAATAGCGTGTTGCTGTCCCGTAATCTCCTTTTTTATAGGCAGATCGAGCGAACTCAAGTGAGTCACGCCAAGCTTGAGAAAAACTCAAGTGACTCAAAAACATCACTATGATCAATAAAGCAGCTTTCATTTCATTCTTTTTAAATGCGCAAACCCATGGGAAAGCAATAGATAGGCGATCCAGCAAATTAGCGCTCCGAACAATGGAATTCGGTACCTGTTCTCCATTGCGTCGAACTGCAAATCTCGGACTTTTGTCCGCTTCATTTGGTTAATTTCTGTTAAGAGTTCCCGTAAATCGGGGAATTCGTTCGTACTCACAACGGCTTTTCCACCTCCTTTTGAGGCAATTGACCGGATGAATCCCGGGTCTACTTTTGAAACAATGGGCACCCCAACTGAATTGGTTTTGTAGCCCAATTCAGGTCGATCAGGATTGTGTGGAACCGGACCACCACTACTTGTTCCGATACCTAAGACGGCCAATCCAATTGATTTTTCTTTGATCTCTGCTAAGATTTTGTCGGGATTTTCTTCGTGGTGCTCACCGTCAGTGACCAGGATGATTCCTTTCGAAGTTTTTTGGTCTGTAAACATGTCTAAAGCCGTTTCCAAAGCCGCCGTGATGTTGGTCCCCTGATTTGAAATCATGGACGTTTGAATGTCATTGACAAACATTTTTGCAGCTCCGTAATCAGAAGTCAAAGGCAATTGTACATAGGCTCCCCCGGCAAAAACACATATACCTATCTTCTCGCCGTGTAAATTGTTGATCAATTGAATGAGCGCTCGTTTTGAAATATCTAAACGCGATAGATCACGTGAAACATCTTTGACATTCATGGAAGAGGAAACATCCAATCCGATGACCAATTCCATGCTTTCGACCGTTGCAAGGACTTTCTTCGATCCAAAAAGAGGTTGTGACAAGGCGAAAATCAAAAGTACAAACGCGTTTCTGAAAAAGAAATACTTGAGAAATTGACGTGACGAAGAAACGGGCGACAGTAAATAGGCTCGAAGTCGTGGGTCGGCATCTCCCGCAATTTGATTTACTCTGTTGATTTGGTAGAAAAAGACAATAAAAAGTGGAATCAACAGGAAGTTCAGCCAAAGCATTCCTTCATGGCGAAACACGAGAGATTGGTTATTTGATGGATTGAAAAATCCCAAGAATAGGAGTAATCCAAATGTTAGCAACCAGAAAATGATTTCCCATGCAAGGACCGCAGCTAAAATGCCTTTTGCACGATATGTATAACGCACATTAGTCATTGAGTGGAAAAAGTGTTTTTAGTGAAATAAAAGTGACCATTAGCAAAAGAATCGACCAATTTAAAAAGGCACTTGGATTAGCAGGAGGTTCTGTTTTGTACTGTTGGTCCAGCATTTTTCTTTTTTCCAATTGATCGATCTCTTCGTAGATGGCTTTCAAACTTTTTTCATCCGTTGCCCGAAAGAATTTTCCGTTAGTAATTGTAGCGATCTTCATCAAGGTCATTTCGTCGATCTCTACTTCCATTTTTTCATACCGTACTCCAAAAGGTGTTACAACGGGAGTAGGTGCGATTCCATCACTCCCAACGCCAATGGTGTAAACCCGAACATTTTTCGCTTTAGCAAGTTCTGCTGCCGTGATTGGATCAACATCTCCAGAGTTGTTACTTCCATCCGTCAAAAGAATGACAACCTTCGATGGAATGCTATCACTACGCAAACGAGCAACAGCCGTTCCTAAGCCTGTGCCAATAGCAGTGCCTGATTCAATGTTTTCGCCACTGATTTTGTCGATCTGTTCCTTCAAAACTGAATAGTCCAGTGTTGCAGGACAGGCCGTGTACGCCTCACCGGCATAGACAACTAATCCAATGCGATCACCTTTTCTTCCGTTTACAAATTCTTTGGCAACGTTTTTTGACACTTCCAGACGATTGGGTTTGAAATCCATTGCCATCATAGAAAGTGAAACATCCATGGCCAAAATAATGTCTATTCCTTGCTTGTAATTTTCGTCAATGTCTTCAAAATCTGCCGGACGGTAAGGTTTTGCTAATGCAAGGATAAGTCCACCCAAAGCCAAAGCATGAAGAACCAGTATTAATTGTCTTACACGTGGAATCCAACTCGTTGAAAAAGCCCGTTGATCACTTGAACTTCCGGTGAATTTCCATGCGCCATGTCCTCTGCGCTCAGAACGAAATGAAAAGAACAGGTAAATGGGTACGATCAATAGCAACGACAACCACAAAGGCTCGATGAACTCGTATTCCCATATTCGAATGTTCCAATTATTCATCACGATCAAATTCTAAAGGGCTTGTTTCGGCTATTATTTGGCGAACGAGTTGTGAATTTTTCAGAATTTCAACTTCATCCGGCTTAGATTTAGCAAATTTCACCAGATCTGATTGATCCAAAACCACTCCGATCGTTCGTATTGTCTCTGAATGAAGCCCTTTTTGTTTGAGTAGTAACTGGGCTTCTTTACTTGTATTTTCCAATAAACTAAGGGTATATCGGGAAGAAAGATAACTACGCAAAATAAAAGAAAGCTCGATGTAGTGTTCCTTTAATTTATCTTTTTCCCAAAGACGTTCTCGTTCCAAAGCATCAATGGCCAAAAGTGATCGTTCTTTTAAGGAAATAATCTGCTCTTTGACAACTGGTTTTTCTTTGTTTCTGCGCCAAAGGAAGAACAATAGTAAAGTAAGTCCCAAAATTATTAGTAATGGTACAAGCCAATGGCTGTTGCTATTGAAAAACTGAACTAATGGGTGAGGTGGCTCAGGTAAATCGGCAAATTGTTCCCGAATATCGTAAAGGTCGATATCTTTTTTGTTTTCGACTAAACTTGCGGATAATACAACAGATGGAAATAAGATCATCGAGTCGCCAACTTGAATTTTTGAGCCTTCAATAATGAAAGAACCTTCGTCCCAAGCAGTAATACGATAAGTTCCGGTCCATTCCTTAGTTTTTCCTTTGATCAAAACTGTATCGTGAAAAGTGCCAATTTGCTCTACAGATGTACTTGTTTCTTGAGTCAAAGACCCACCTGCGGCTATTTTCTTAGCAGGAAGAGTTGTTCCAAATGAAATATAGCGAAATGCGGCATCGGGAGCTAATTTTATGCGATAGGTTAAGATTACTTCTTCACCGATTTGGATTTCGCTCAATGACAACTTGCTTTCTTGTCCGATGGAAATCGAATGAAGTAAGATTACTGCTATGGCAATCAACTGTCTCACGCGCGACTTTTAAATAGTTTGGTGAGTGGTGGAATGAAATCCGCATCCGTTTTGAGTGAAACAGCATCAATTCCGGATCGTTTCAATTCATTCATCAATTTATCTTCTTTTTCCTTGAAGTCTTCACGCACCTTTTCTCTGAAATCGGCTGATGAGGTATTGACCCATGTCACCTCACCCGTTTCTGCATTGAAAAGCGGCAATAATCCTGCGTTCGGTAAATCGAATTCGTTTGGATCCGTGATCCTTACTGCAATAGTGTCATGTCGTTTTTTGGTAACGCGTAAGCCTTCCATGAACGGGTTTTCATCAATAAAATCACTTATAACAAAGGATATAGTTCTTTTTTTCTGTGTATTCCGCAGAAACTTGAGGCCTTCACTGATATTGGTGCCTTTAGTCAGGCTTTGGTGTTCAATCAGTTCACGTAAAATAATCAAAGCGTGTTGTTTTCCTTTTTTTGGCGCAATGTAGCGTTCAACTTGGTCGGCAAAGAAAATGGCACCCACTTTATCGTTGTTTGATAGGGCAGAAAAAGCCAAAACGGCTGCAATTTCAAGCGCAAGGTCTTTTTTGCTTTTGCTTTGACGTCCAAATTCGGATGATCCGGAAACGTCGATCAACAACATGACGGTTAATTCACGCTCTTCCTCGAAGACTTTTACATATGGTTGGTTGTAGCGTGCAGTAACGTTCCAATCGATCGTTCTTACTTCATCGCCAATATGATAATCACGAACTTCGCTAAAAGCCATACCTCTTCCCTTGAAGGCTGAGTGATACTCACCTGAAAAAATGTGTTTCGTCAATCCACGCGTGCGGATCTCGAGACGACGGATTTTCTTCAAGAGTTCTTTGGTATCCATCTTTCAGGATTTAAGGTACTTCAACCTTACTGATGATCTTCTGTACGATATCTTTGGAAGTAATGTTTTCAGCTTCAGCTTCATACGTTAATCCAATGCGGTGACGCATCACATCTTCTGCTACGGCTCTTACGTCTTCAGGAACAACAAATGCCCTTCCTTGAAGAAATGCATAGGCTTTTGCCGTCAAAGCGAGGTTGATACTTGCTCTTGGTGAACATCCAAAGCTGATCATTGGTTCCAAATAACCTAGTCCGTAAACTTCCGGTGTTCGGGTTGCATAAACCAGATCAACGATGTATTGTTCGATTTTTTCATCCAGGTAGACTTGACGAGTCAACTGTCGTGCACGCTCAATATCTTTTGCTGACATCACTTTGTTTGCTTTCTTCAAACCGCCTGCGCGTACATTGGATCGAATGATTTGTTTTTCTTCTTCTTTTGAAGGATAGCCTAAATAGACTTTGAGCATGAAGCGATCCACCTGAGCCTCAGGCAAAGGATATGTACCTTCCTGTTCAATGGGGTTTTGAGTAGCCAGAACCAAAAATGGAGAGGGTAATTTGAATGTTTCTTCTCCAATGGTTACTTGACGTTCCTGCATGGCTTCCAATAATGCACTTTGAACCTTTGCCGGAGCACGATTGATCTCATCTGCAAGAACAAAATTGGCGAAGATTGGTCCTTTTTTGACCGAGAAATTCTCGCTTTTTTGCTGGTAGATCAATGTACCTGTGACGTCAGCCGGTAATAGGTCTGGCGTGAACTGAACGCGTGAAAAATCAACATCAATCGATTCAGCTAATGTTTTTATAGCTAATGTTTTTGCCAGTCCTGGCACTCCTTCCAAGAGAACGTGACCATCAGCCAATAAAGCGATCAACAAACGATCAATCATGTAATGCTGCCCTACGATCACATTCCCCACCTCTTCTTTGAGACGAGTGATTAGTGTTGACTCAAGTTGTATCTTTTCACTCAAAAGGCGAAGTGCCTCTGCAGGATTGAGTGTTTCTTTAGTTTCTTCTCCCATAAGAAATTGATGAACACACAAAGTTCTCAAACTTTAGAGGCTAACACTTGCTATTGCTGTTAAATATTGTTAACATTGTTATGGCTGAAAAGGCGCTATTGATCATGGAAACAAGAGCTTGTAAAGAATGCGGACATGTCTTGCGGGGACGAAAAGACCAGAAGTTTTGCTCTGATCAGTGCAGGAATACATTCAATAATCGACTGCATGAGGATTCCAATAATTATGTTCGAAGAATAAATAATATCCTGCGTAAGAATCGAAGAATACTAGAAGGCTTAAACCCAAAGGGGAAGGTAACTGTAGACGGAATTCGACTGGCTGAAGAGGGGTTTAATTTCCACTATTTCACAAATATTTATACCACTCAAAAGGGTTCACAGTATTATTTTTGTTACGATCAGGGTTATCTTCGTATTGAGAACGATCAATACATGCTGGTTCACAAACAAGATTATGTCAAGTAAAACAACGCTAAACCGAAAATAATGAACGAGGTAAACGTAAACTGGAATAAAGAGCAATTCAAAGCGTATTTATTGATCTATGCAGCGAATTCCAATTTTAGCGAATCAGAGGAAGAGAAGGAACTTATTCTTTCTAAAGTGGATGCGGATGTGTACAAACAAATGCACAGGGAATTTGATAAAGACAATGATTATCAACGACTTGAAAAGATCTTATGTTGTGTCGATAAATTTGGCTTTTCGAAAGATGATCTGGCCAATTTTAAAGCGGAAGTGAAGCAAGTGATCAATGCTGAAGGTCATCATGATGAGCTAGAAGAAAACATGTTCTTGTACCTCAAGAAATTACTGAGTTAAGAAAAACAAAAAAGGCTGGATTCAAATAAATCCAGCCTTTTTATATCCTTGTGTAATTATGCTTGTTTAACAAATTGTACTTCACAAGACAATTTAATTTCATCACCGACTACAATACTACCTGCTTCTGTGATAGCATTCCACTTCAGACCATAATCGCTTCGTTTGATCTTCCCATTGATGGACATACCAACTTTCGTTTGCCCGTAAGGGTCAACGACAACATCTGACAATTCAACTGCCAGAACAATAGGTTTTGTTACGTCTCGAATTGTCATTTCACCTTCGATCACCAATTCCTCATCTGAGACTTGTTTTACTTCAGTGCTTTTAAAGGTAAGTTGAGGGTACTTTTCTGCATTGAAGAAATCATCTGATTTCAAATGTCCGTCTCGGTCAGCAACACCCGTATTGATTGAATTAATATCTGCAGTGAATTCAAATTTTCCTTTTGTAAAATCGTGTTCCTCAGTTTCCAATGCTCCATTGAATTGTCCGAAATTTCCACTCACATTAGTGATCATCATGTGCTTTACCTTAAACCCGATCTCACTGTGCATGTTGTCGATAGTCCATTTTGTTGTTTCCATTTTTTCTGATTTGATGTTTATGACACAAAATTAGACTGCTGAGTAGTGACAAATCATTGATCTAGGTTAAGGGTTGAAAAATTTGAATCGTAAATTGGCTTCGCCGAACTTACGTTTGTGCATTGTCAATTGATATCACCGCATTTGTTTTTTTAAACGACTCAGTGACTCTGGTAAAATTCCCAAATAGGAGGCAATCTGATGTTGAGGGACTAGTTGTTCAATTCCCGGTGAGCGTTGTAAAAGTTCCAGATAGCGTTCTGCTGCTGTTGCGCTGTATGAAAGAAGCAAACGACGCTGAACAACCGTTAGGTGTTTTTGAGTGATGATGCGAAAGAGTCGTTCCAAAGCCGGAATAAGTCTAAATAATTCTTCCTTTTTCTCAGGATCGATGGTGAGAACAGTACTTTCCTCTAAGGCTTGTGCATTTAGTCCGGCAGCTTCGCCCGAGTAAAAGGAAGCCATGTCACCAACCCACCAATCCGGAAAGGCAAAATACAACACATGCTCTAAGCCGCGTTCATCGACATAAAAAATCCTGAAACTACCTTGAATAACAAATGCCTCTAATTGACAATGCTTGCCTTGTTCAAAAAGTATTTCTTTTCGCTTAAGCTTACGAATACTATAAAAGTTTTCTATCAGTTTCTCCTGTTCAGAAGTGATTGCTATTCGAGAAGTGATATAGTTGATGAGTTGTTGATGCGCATTTTCCATAGAACAATGAAAATAGTATTTTTTTGAATAGGATCATTTTTTAAACATTCATTGGGCTCTCGGTGTTTTCAATAAAAAGTCATGTATCAATTAAAAAGAACTCAAATTGTTAAAACAGACATTGACACCTGTTGGAAATTCTTTTCATCACCTGCTAATTTGGCTAAGATCACACCGAAATATATGGGTTTTGATGTACTAACTTCAGTTCCGAAAGAGATGTATGAAGGACTGATGATCGCTTATACCGTAAAACCTTTACTTGGAATTTCAATGAACTGGGTTACTGAAATTACGCACGTGAAGGATAGAAATTATTTTGTGGATGAGCAACGAAAAGGGCCGTATAAGATTTGGCATCATGAACATCATTTCAAGGTGATTGATGGCGGTGTTGAAATGACAGATATCGTTAGCTATGAATTGCCAATGGGTGTTTTAGGAAGACTCGCTCATCCGATTCTGGTTCGCAAGAAATTGGAGGAGATTTTTGATTACCGCAACAAGGTTATAGAAGAGATTTTTGGAAAATAGACAATCAAGCTTCAAACTGGAGTTTTTTTACTGTTTCCATTGCTTTATTCAAATGCCCAATTGGATCAAGTAATGAGTTATGAATCTCACGTACGATGCCTTTTTTATCAATAATATATGTAACACGTCCCGGTATGAGTCCAAATAGGTTTCCGG
This sequence comes from Crocinitomicaceae bacterium, assembly GCA_036825545.1. Lineage (GTDB taxonomy): Bacteria > Bacteroidota > Bacteroidia > Flavobacteriales_D > Crocinitomicaceae > M0103. The sequence goes on from DAISYB010000014.1 coordinate 31,429, forward strand.
GAACGCCAAATGCCTTACGAACCTTTCCTTTTGTGTCTGCAAGAAGCGAAAAGCTTAAGTGATAGCTTTCTGCAAATTTTTTATGTGAATCAATACTGTCTGAAGAAATACCGATTACTTCACAATCAAGTTCAACGAATTTCTCATAACTGTCGCGAAAAAGACAAGCTTCCTTCGTGCATCCGGGAGTATCGTCCTTAGGATAGAAATAGATCACCAAAATGCGTTGACCAATGAGGTCTTTGCTATTTACTTCCTTACCATTTTGATTGAAAAGTGCAAATGATGGACACTTATCTCCTGTCTTCAATCCCATATTTTAGACTTTTAGTGCTTGTTGATACCTTGCAATGGCTCGTTCTCGTGCCATTTTATGTTCAACGATCGGAGAGGGATATTTGTTCGTTCCATATTCAGGAACCCATTTTTTAATGTAGTTCAGTTCTTTGTCAAACTTTTCTTGCTGACTTGTTGGATTGAATACTCTAAAATAGGGTGCTGCATCGCAACCGCATCCTGCGGCCCATTGCCAACCGCCTATGTTGCTGGCTAGTTCAAAATCTAGCAATTTCTCAGCAAAGTAGGCTTCTCCCAGACGCCAATCGAGTAAAAGATGCTTGGAGAAGAAACTGGCTACGACCATGCGCACTCGATTGTGCATGAATCCTGTTGCATTGAGTTCACGCATACCGGCATCAACCAATGGATAGCCTGTCTTTCCATCACACCATGCTTTTAAGTGCTGCTCATTTTTTTCCCAATTAATTTGATCGTATTGTTTCTTAAACGCATCCTTCGCGGAATGTGGGAAATGGTAAATGATCATTTGGTAAAAATCTCTCCAAATAAGTTCATTTAAATAGGTAGGATTCTTTTCAATTGCAATTCGTGCCAATTCGCGAATACTGATGGTACCGAATCTGAGATGAAGACTGAGTTTCGATGTGCCATTTATTGATGGAAAATCGCGCGTTTCGTTATAAGAAGATATGGTTGTTAAAGGAAACTCTCGAGGAGGGAAAGCATGCACTTGATTGCTTTCAAATCCAAGTTTTTTTAAACTGATGAGCTCTGTACTTGAAGTTGAATGGAGTTGGTGGAAATACTTTTCAGTGGGATAGGAGGAAAGGTAAAATTCATTCAATTTTTCCCTCCATTTCCTCGAATAAGGAGTGAAGACAGTGTATGGGGCGCCATCATTTTTGAGTACCTCATTTTTCTCGAAAATTACATGATCCTTGGCTCCAATTAGTTCAATACCTTGTTGTTTTAGTTTTTCGTAAACAATCTTATCGCGCTCTAATGCGTAGGGTTCGTAGTCACGATTGGTAAAGATTTTAGATGCGTTTAAACGATTTGCGAGTTGTGGTATGAGTTTACAAGGATCACCAAACAAAACGATCAGATCTGCTCCCAGCTGTATATACTCTTCCTTTAAACGGGTAACTTCCTGATGAATGAAAAGTATTCGTTGATCATTTTGAGGCAATTTTGATAGAATTGTACGATCAAAGATGAATACGGCTTGAACTCGTTGTCCGCTTCGCAGTGCTTTGTAAAGTCCCGCATTATCGTGTAAACGTAAATCCCTTCGGTGCCAAAAAAGTGAGATCATTTCCCGTCGTATTCGACAACGTTATTTTCTGTTTCCCACAAGCGAATGATCAGCTTGTATTTTGGATCCAATTTCGGTTTCAGAATACCCCAAATAACAATTGCAATGTTTTCTGCAGAAGGTTTTAAGGTGGCGAACTCAACACAATCGAGATTAAGATTGCGGTGATCAAAACGCTCTACAATCTCGTCACGTACAAGTTCTTTTAGGATCTTGAGATCTATTACATAGCCAGTTTCTTCATCGACCGGACCTTCAACCCAAGTTTCGAGTACATAATTATGTCCATGATAGTTCGGATTGCTACATTTCCCAAAAACCTCCATGTTTTTTTCATCGCTCCATTCCGCATTGAATAGTCGATGAGCGGCATTAAAAGTTACTCTTCTACAAACTTTCATGGGTGCGGATTTTGGTAAATTCGTTTATATATTCTTTCAAAATAATTTTAAACCAAGCAGTGTACTTAGTAGGGTTGACTTCCATGTCTTGACGGATCAAATCAATAGGCATCCATTTAAACTCGGTTGCTTCTTCAGGACTAAGTTGAGGTTGATCGTTTGAGTATGCAATTAGGACATGATCGAGTTCATGTTCAATGAGGTTGTTTTCTAATTCTGCCTTGTAAATAAATGAAAAGAGAGGGCGAGGAGATGTGTTCATCCCCATTTCTTCCACCATGCGTCTTTTTGCTGCTACAACTACATTTTCACCCGGCATAGGATGGGAACAACACGTATTGGTCCACAAACCACCGGAATGATATTTGTTCAGTGCTCTTTGCTGAAGGAGTAGCTCATTCTTATCATTAAACACAAAGACAGAAAATGCGCGGTGTAGCAATCCCTTTTGGTGCACTTCTAACTTTTCCATAGTGCCCAATTCCTGGTCTTTTTCGTTTACAAGAATAACTTCATTTATCGCCTTCACGATCATATGAGATTAACGCTATGTCTTAAATAGGAAGTAACAAACAGGCGGTATTTCTTATTGTTTGGAATTCTTACCCGCTCATTAAGAATGATTTCTGCCGGTGTGCTTTTGATTTTTTTAAACAGTTTGTAATAGTATATATAAGCCATATAAACCCCAAAACGTGAATTTTTCGGTAACTCTTTAATACCAAGGTAGCCTGCGTGAAAGTCTTGTTCAATATCAGCCTCAATTTCTTTTTTCACTGTTGAATTAAACTCATTGAGGTCAATACCCGGAAAATAAGTGCGCCCCAGTTCTTGAAAATCAGCCTTCAGGTCGCGTAAAAAATTGATTTTCTGAAACGCAGAACCCAACTTCATTGCTGCCGGCTTTAAACGCTCATATTCATTTTCATCCCCATGGACAAATATTTTTAGACACATTAAGCCAACGACTTCGGCAGACCCTAGGATGTATAGTTGGTATTTTTCAGGGTCATAATTGTGTTTTTCGAGATCCATTTCCATACTATTGAGGAAAGTCTCAATCAATTCAAGTGGAATGCGGTATTTGTTGACTGCCCATTGAAAGCTGTTCAAAATAGGATTCAGTGAGATGCCCTGTTCAATTGCCTTAAATGTTTGTTCTTTGAAATCGTACAATAGTTCTGCTTTTGGATAGTCATGAAATGTGTCTACTATCTCGTCAGCAAAGCGAACAAATCCGTAAATAGCGTATATGGGTTGTTGAATTTCTTTACTTAAAAAAGATATTCCCAATGAAAACGACGTGCTGTACCTCTTGGTGGTAAGTTCACTCATTTCATGCGATATGTTATCAAATAAGTCTTTCATGCAGTGTAGTTCGTAAATATAAAACAAGAACTTGTTTTAATTGTTTTGATTTCCAAAAGTCTTTATTATTTCCCCAGCAACAACCTCGCCGGAAATGATAGATGGCGGTACACCAGGCCCCGGAACAGTTAACTGTCCGGTATAATACATATTCGTAAGTTTCTTGTTTTTTAATGAAGGTTTAAGATTCGCGGTTTGTCTCAATGTATTGGCTAAGCCATAAGCATTGCCCTTAAACGCATGGTAATCGCTTTTAAAGTCAGCGATGCAATAACTTTTTTTATAAACGATATGCTCCCTTATCGTTGTCCCTGTTCTTTTTTCTAGACGATCCATCAACATATTGAAATAATACTCACGTGTTTCCTCGTCATCCTTCAAATCTGGTGCAATTGGTACTAATAGGAAAACATTCTCATGTCCTTCGGGTGCAACAGAAGGGTCTGTTTTGGAAGGAACACAAGTATAGAACAAAGGAGCTGTCGGCCATTTTGGATCAGCATAAATTTCTTCAGCATGTTTAGAGAATGGTTCATCAAAAAACAAGTTGTGATGTAAAAGATTAGGTATTGTTTTATTGATGCCCAAATAGAATAATAAGCTTGAAGGCGCCATTACGCGTTTGTCCCAGTATTTTTGGGAATAGTTGGCATGGCCATTCAATAGTTGGCTGTCTGTATGCTGGTAATCTGCTCCGGAAACAAAAATATCAGCGCCAAATGTTCCTTTGTCGGTTTTGGCTTTTGTTAATTGTTTTCCTTCATACTCAAATCCGGTTACCTCTGCGTCGGTAATTATCTTAACGCCTTGCTCTTTTGCAATTTTTTCGAATGCCTCAACAAATTTATACATCCCACCCATCGGATACCAGGTGCCCAAAGTGATATCTGCATAATTCATTAGTGAATAAAGAGCAGGTGTATCTTCCGGTTTGGCGCCTAAGAAGAGAATGGGGAACTCTAGCAAGGATAAGATTTTTTCATGTTTGAAGTAACGTCTGATGTATGAGGAAAAAGAAGACAACAAATGGAGTTTAAATAGTCCTTTTATTACTCGTGTATCGGCTAGTTCCATGACACTAAGACCTGGTTTAAAAACAAGATCTTTCATCCCTACATCATACTTGTACTCTGCCTCTTTTAAAAAGCGTTTGAGGTACCTGGAACTACCTGGCTCAAGTTCTTCAAACCAAGCTGATAGTTCTTCCTCAGTTGCTGGAATATCCGAATGCGTATTGTCTCCCCAAAAAATGCGATAGGAAGGATCCAATCGTTTTAGCTCGTAAAAGTCAGATGTGGTGTATCCAAATTGTTGGTAGTATCGTTCGAAAACATCAGGCATCCAATACCAGCTGGGTCCCATGTCAAATACAAAACCATCGATTTCAAACTGACGGGCTCTTCCTCCAATAGTTTGATTCTTCTCCAAAATAGTAACATCATATCCTTCTTTTGCAAGAAATGATGCCACAGAAAGACCGGAAATTCCAGCGCCTAATACGGTAACTTTTTTACTCATTAGTTTATCGAATAATTGTACTCCGGAAGCAAATCCATCAACTTTTTGCGAGCAATAAAAATGCGACTCTTTACTGTACCGATCGGAATTTCAAGCTTGTCAGCAATCTCTTTGTATTTGAATCCCTGAAAATGCAATTCGAACGGAGTTTTGTATTCTTCGTCTAAATTAGCAATTTTGATTGATACTTCTTTCCCTACCAATGTGTCAATTGGTAGATTATTGTTACTCCCTGAGTTTGAAAGTAAATAAAGTTCCGTAGAAGTATCAAAGATTTGCCCTGATTTTACCTTTCTGCGGTATTGATTGATGAAGATGTTACGCATAATCGTGAAAACCCATGCCTTGAAATTGGTGTGAGGGGTATAATATTCCCTGTAGGTAATTGCTTTTAACATCGTTTCTTGAGTCAAGTCGGCTGCATCTTCCCTATTGTGTGTGAAACTCATAGCGAAAGATTTTAGATTTCCTTCTATGCCGATCAAAGCTTCATTAAATTCTACAGTTGACATAATTATTTGTTTAACGATTATAGATCAAAGTTAAACAATAAATGTTTAATAAAACAAAATAAAAGTTAAACAAAAAATTTTATCCTTTTGTCAATTATATTATTACTCAATAGATAGGTTGAAAGCATGGAGAATACCATCTTTCTCAAATAAATTACGAGAAGGAAAAAATTATTTTTTTGGAAAGCGCAAACCTATAATAGTAACGTCATCCGTCTGTTCAACATCTTGCCTCCAACGATCGAATTCTTCTTCGATCATTTTCTTTTGTTCAGATAATGGAAGTCGCATGTTTTCTTCAAATGTTTCTAATACGCGTCTGAAACTAAATTTTTTATCTCTATTGCCTCCAAATTGATCTTGGAAGCCATCAGTTAGCAGATAGATTGTACCATCCGGATCTAGTTTAATACTGTGGGAAATGTACTGTTTGAAATCAGGAAATTCAGCATCTCCAATGTGTTTAACATCACCTTTGAACATATTGAAACTCGTTCCTTCATAAATCAAAAATCGAGAACCGGCACAAGCATATTGTAAATTGGATGTGGTATGGTCGTAAACCAATATGGTCATTTCCATGCCGTCTTTAATATTGTCTGAATTTTGAGTGGAATTTAAGGCTTCAATTAATCGTTGATCCATTTGATTCAAGACCTCTGATGCTTCATGAATTCTATTCTCAATGATAATACTGTTGAGCAAGTTAATTCCTAAAAGTGTCATAAATGCGCCTGGTACACCATGACCAGTACAGTCGCCTAGTGCAAGAATGGTTTTGTTCTCAATTCGTTGAGTCCAATAAAAATCACCTGAAACAATGTCTTTTGGTCTGTAAATAACAAATGATTCATCAAACGAATCGGATAAATCGCATTCGTCTGGTTGCAGATTAATCTGAATTCGTTGTGCATATCGTATACTTGATGTAATGTTATCTCGCTGTTCTTGAATTGTTTGTTGTTGTTGTCGCTGAAGTGTAATATCTCTGGCCAAAGCCAAGAATCCACTTACATATCCTTTTCTACCTTGCTTAAATAGTGTTGTAACGTGTTGACCGATCCAAATGGTTGTTCCTGTTTTGCTAACAATTGGAAATTCGAGGTAACTACTTTTTAGGCGTTTTTGGAAGTGATTCGAATAAAAATCGACAACTTCCTTTTTATAATCTGGGTGAATAAGGTGGATCGAGTTTTCTCCTTCAAGTTCATGTGCTTCATATCCTAGTGTTCTTATAAATTGCCTATTCATAAATCGAAGCACACCATTTTCATTTGTCTGATAGATCAGATCTTCTGCATTTTCAACTAAAAGTTCATAGGTGTTCTCTAGTTCCATTCGCTCAGATACGTTTTGGCCGAGTATAATTTTGACTTTATTGGTGAATACTTTACACGACCATTCGATCCAATTTACGTCACCACTTTGTGATATCATCGGAACGAGGTATTTTTTGCCATCGAAGAATTCGTAGGTTAAATCAACATTTCGATAGGTGCCTTCATCGGGTAGGAAATCGTTAAGAATGGATATTTTTTCATTTAGCAATTGCTCATGGTTCAATGGGATAATATCCAGAATATTTTCACTAACATAGGTTATAGTACCTTCTTCATTGAATGAAATAACCTGAACATTCCCTTTATTAATGACACCGGATATAAAAATCAATCTTTCGAGAGAGTCATAACGCAAATAAGAGGAAAATACAGCTAATGAGGTACCGATGAGAATCATTAAAAGAAATAAGAACTTATCGTAAAGCGTATCATGGAGTAGGATAACTGTAAGAGTTGAGAGTAATATGAAAAGTAAGCCGTGAAGTATAACATACTTCAATTGATCAAAAATAAATGGAACCAATGTCATTGCGAGGGCCAATGCAATAACAAAGAAAGGATGGATATTGGAAATGATTAATCCGTAATAAAAATGAGCTACGACAACAATGTACGCTGCAACGAGCACTGCTCTAAAATGATTTGTTCGGTTTCTGAATTCCTCATTTTTAGTGTAGAGATAGAACATCAATAAAATGAAGCCGGTGATAACTGTGGCACCAAGTACATTTGGAATTTCAGTGTCAACAATAGGAGCAATGTAGGACGATACTACAACAGAAACAAAACCGAAAAGTAGAATTGCCGGTGTCATTTTTAATTCTACCTGGACGTCCTTTGTTTTGAAGAAATTCCCCCCTTCAAATGTCTTTCTTTTAGTAATTAGAATAATGTTCACAAAAACAACCAAGAGGATTAAACCAAAAACGAACCAATTTGATTTCCAAAATGGTTTGTTGACGGTAAATTGAATGCTTCCCGGCTCACTGAAAACAGCACCATCATAAGTGGATCGTACCTCTAATTCAAAAGCGCCGTTGGGTAAATTACTGATTAGAATTTTCGCGGTTTCAGACAATTCGGACCATTCTTCTTGAAATCCTTTGATTCGGTATGAATAATACAAATGCTGAATTTTAGCGTTGTTAGTTGAGAATTGGAATGCAAAAGTATTGCCTTGGGAATCAATAGTTTCCTGTACGAGTGAAGTGATTATTGGCGGTGTCGGTTTTGGAAACTTTCGTAGAATTTCTGTATTGATTAAAAACAAACCTTCAATTGTCCCGACGAAAATACTGTTCGCATCCTGAAATTGAGAGCGCATATTGGTTTCATACCCACCAAAACCATTGTTGCCCGTATAAACAGATCGCTTAATGACGTTGCCAAGTTCATCTACGGTGAGAATATTTAATCCTTTGTTTGTTCCAATGATCAGATTTCCAAAATTGTCAGAATTTAAGGTGTAGAACAATTTCGAATTGAAGTACCTTTCCTCGGTAAGAACTACGTTCTCACCATTCTTCAATATGCCAAACAGGCCATTGTCACCGGTGAACCATAAGTTGCCGTAAACATCTTTGATCGAAACACCTACGTAATAACCTACTTCATTACTTCTTTGCAGATGTTTTAGCTTTCCGGTTTTTTGCTCGACGTAAAATATGCCTTCATTCGTTCCGAAATAGATTCTTCCTTCCTGAATGTTTTGCTGTCCTGTATAGATGTATTTCGGTAAACGTGATCCTTCGATTGGTAGTTGTTTTTTATCTTTCAAGTTGTAACCAACCAATCCGGTATTCTCAAGGCCTATGTATAACTCATCTGAAAATAAGCCTAGATAAGTTGTTTTTTGTCTCTGTAATCCGGGAAGATCATAAGGTTTAACTTGCTTGCTGGTTTTATTAAATTGATACAAACCTTCATTAGTGCCAAGTATCAAAATATCAGGAAGCTCAACAATACATAGTGTTCTTATATTGTAGGAGACAAATGGTGAATTTGTAAAGATGTTACCGATCTTGGTGGTGCCATCCCGCTTACTCAGGAGTATGTCGCCTTTTTGAGAACGAAAAAGGCAGAATAGATCAGGCGTGTTGTATTCAGGATCAAGTAGAACTTTGGTAAATGGTTCAAGTGAAACTTTGAATAATCCATAACTCACGGATGTCAACCAAATATCACCATTGATGTCTGTGATTAATTTGGTGCATCCCGTGAATTCCTTATCATAGTTTTTGATGATCTTTTTTAGTTGTTTCTTATGGTAGATGAAAAGATCATTTTGCTGTGTCAGAAAGACCATTTTTGACTCAGATTTGTCAAAGGTGGCAGCGATAACCTTATTACTCTCAGTTAAATTAGTGGTTCTTGGTTGTTTTGTAATTGAATAAATGGCTCCTTTGTCCGAGAGGACCAATTCCAACCATTGATCCAGCAAATCAGTCACCAGAGTTATTTTTTGCCCATCAACAGCACCAAATCGAAGACGCTCAACGAAAGCGTTGTTTCCTTTTATCCAATTGTTTAAAGGGATAATGCGCTTTGATTGGAAGGAATATTGAAAGTTACCTTTATTGGTAAGAAGAATTAGAAAACTAGGAAGTTCAAGAATTTGTGTTACCTCAAGCTCATCTTCAAACTCCTTCACAACTTCTAGGTTGTTCTTATCGAAGGTGTAGAATCCATGTTTTGTGGTGATAAAAAGTCCGTTATCAATTAGAAGTACTTGTTCAGCATCTCCTTTCATTTGATTTGCATGCACAAGCTGTACCGTTTTCCCGTTGGAATGAACATGAACCCCTTTGTATCTTGAAGTAAAATAAAGTTTGTTTCCTTGTTCAGTGATTGACGTAATATGATGACGCATTCCTCCGTCACTGAATTCCTGAAAGATTGAACCATTGAAACGGATCAACCCTGCGCCATCTGTTCCGAGCCAAATATTACCATCTGCGCTAGAGTGAATTGAGGAGACAGTTGCTATCGATAACCCATCTTTATGGTTAAAGTTTCGGAATGTGTACAACTGACTACCACCCCAATAAGGAAGTAGTACAACAAGAAGGAGTGATCTGAATAGATAAGTTAGCAAGCGCTTGTCCTTTTGTGTGAAAATAAATAAAAATATTGAACAAGCCTACTTTAAGACGTACTTTCAAAAAAACTTCAAGTTTAAGCTAAGCGACTGATAACGCGGATTGTTTGTTGCACTTTTTTGGCATTTTGCAACACCTCTTCCAAATTTTCTCCTGCAATTGTAACGTGACCCATTTTGCGGAAGGATTTGGTAGTTGCTTTTCCATAAATGTGCGGATGTACACCCGGAATGTTCAGAATATTCTCAAGACCTTCATAATGAGCCGACCCTTCAAACCCCTTTTCTCCCAATAAGTTGATCATGGCTCCTGCCTGAACAATACGTGTGGAACCAAGTGGAAGACCTAAGACCGAACGTAAATGTTGTTCAAATTGGGAAGTGACATTGCATTCTATGGTGTGATGTCCACTGTTGTGTGGACGAGGAGCAATTTCATTGACAAGCAAATAGCCATCCTTTGTAAGAAACATCTCAACGGCAAGAATACCAGTCATTCCTAATCTGTCTATAACTCTCAAAGCAAGTTCTTGAGCAGCTGCTTCAGTTTCAGCTGATATGCGTGCAGGAGCAAAAAGCAATTCTACCAAATTTGCTTCCGGGTTGAATTCACATTCCACACTGGGGTAAGAAACCGTTTCGCCGTGTTCATTTCGAGCAACTATAACAGAAATCTCTTTTTCAAACGGAATCATTTCCTCCAGAACAGAGGGCTGATCAAAAGCGTTTTTCAAATCTTCAGTTGAGCGTAGAATCTGAACACCCTTACCATCGTATCCTCCCGTGCGCATTTTTTGCACGATTGGGAACTGAATATTTTCGCTTAATTCTGCTTTGTTCGCTACTAAACGATAAGGAGCTGTTGGAATATCATTGGCGGTGTAAAACTCTTTCTGTGTTCCTTTATCCCGAATGATGCGCAAAGCAGCAGGTTGAGGAAAGACTTTTTTTCCTTCCGACTGAAGCCTTTCCAAGGCCTCAACACTGACGTTTTCAATTTCAACGGTCAAAACATCTTTGTCTTTGCCAAACTGATACAAGGTGTCAAAATCAGTAAGTGACCCGACAGTAAAGCTGTGTGCAATTTCTGAACAAGGTGCTTCTTTGTCCGGATCGAGCGAATGCACTTGAACATCAAAATTGATTGCTTCCTGAATAAACATGCGACCAAGTTGACCGCCTCCGACCATACCTAGTCGACAATTTTTTCCGTACCAGATTTTTTGCATGGGTCAAAGATAATACCTGAACAAGTAATGTGAGCACCTTAATGCAGCAAATCTGCTCATAATTCCTTGGGATTAAGATTAACTCACTATCTTCGCGAAACGATTATTGGTTTTGTTAGCGATCAGAGATAAACAGTTTGAATTATTCATTTCGGAAGAGGAGATTCTTGCGGAAGTGAAGGCGTTGGGTGAACAAGTGTCTAAAGATTACACCGACAAAGAAGTGGTTTTCATAGCCATGCTCAACGGCGCATTTATGTTTGCTTCTGATCTTATGAAAACAATCTCCATTCCTTGCATGATCTCTTTTATTAAAGTGAGTTCGTACGAAGGGGAGAAAAGTACAGGAAAAGTGACTGAATTAATCGGTATCAATGAGGATTTGACAGGGAAACATGTTGTACTTGTTGAAGATATAGTCGATACAGGGATGACCATAGAAAGTATTTTACCTACCTTGAATGAATCCGGTGTTGCTTCGGTAGAAGTATGTACGCTTTTGTATAAACCTGAAGCTTTTAAAGGGAAACAGAAGCCAAAGTACATCGGCTTTTCTATTCCGAATCGCTTTGTTGTAGGTTATGGTTTGGATTACGATGCTTACGGTAGAAATTTGAATGCCATTTATCAATTGAAAAAGGAAGGATAATATGTTGAACGTTGTATTATTTGGACCTCCCGGAGCAGGGAAGGGAACTCAGTCAGAAAGATTGATCGAAAAGTATGGTTTGATCCATTTATCAACAGGGGATGTTTTTCGTGCAAACATCAAAGGTGAAACTGAACTTGGTAAGTTAGCAAAAAGCTATATGGATCAAGGTCAGCTTGTTCCTGATCAGGTGACCATCAATATGCTAAAATCAGAAGTGGAGAAGGCTACCGATCCAAAAGGATTCATTTTTGATGGTTTTCCTAGAACGAATGCTCAGGCAGAAGCCTTGGATGATTTTTTGGCTTCATTGGGAACATCGATCAGCGTGATGTTGGCCTTGGAAGTAGAAGAGGAAGAATTGAAAAAACGCTTAAAGAAAAGAGCCGAAATTAGCGGTAGAGCAGATGATGCAGATCCAGCGGTCATTGAAAATCGTATCCGCGTATACAACAATGAAACAGCTCCCGTAAAACGTTTTTATCAAAATCAAAACAAGTACATTGGAATAAACGGTATCGGTTCGATCGATGAGATTACCGCTCGTTTGTTCACTGCGATCGATTCGCTATAATTGAAATACTGAAAAGGAAAGCCATTCACCTTCGAGTGAATGGCTTTCCTTTTGTTGAATAATCCTACCTTTGTACTCAAATTAAAATCCCCCATGGCTTCAGATAATTTTGTCGACTACGTAAAAATCCATTGTACCTCCGGTAACGGTGGTGGTGGTTCAACGCACCTTCGACGTGAAAAATACATCCCTAAAGGTGGACCTGATGGCGGTGATGGTGGGCGTGGCGGACACGTTATTCTGAGAGGAAATAAGCAATTGTGGACGCTCTTGCACTTGAAATTCAAAAAACACATCAAGGCAGGACATGGTGCTCACGGTGCTGGTGGACTAAAAACCGGATCACAAGGTAGTGATGTGTACATTGATGTTCCACTGGGAACAGTAGCTAAGGATGGCGAAACCGGTGAAGTCCTGTTTGAAATAACTGAAGACGGGGAAGAACAAATTATCCAACGAGGTGGTCGTGGAGGACTTGGGAACAATCACTTTAAATCACCTACCAATCAAACTCCTCGCTATGCTCAACCGGGTGAATCAGGAGTAGAAGGATGGAAAATACTGGAACTTAAAGTGTTGGCCGATGTCGGATTGGTTGGCTTCCCGAATGCCGGAAAAAGTACCTTGCTTTCTGTATTGAGTGCAGCAAAACCTGAGATTGGCAACTATCCATTTACAACACTTCGTCCTAACCTAGGCATCGTTTCTTACCGTGATTACCGTTCATTTATCATGGCGGATATTCCGGGAATTATCGAAGGTGCACATGAAGGAAAAGGACTTGGTTTGCGTTTCTTGCGACATATTGAGCGAAATTCTTTATTACTGTTCATGGTACCTGCAGATAGTGATGACATCAAAGTAGAATACAACATCCTATTGAATGAGTTAAAGCAATACAATCCTGAATTGTTGCATAAAGACCGAATTTTGGCCATTACAAAATCCGATATGCTGGATGATGAGTTGAAGACAGCCCTAAGTAAGGACTTACCTAAAATTCCGTACATCTTTATTTCTTCTGTGGCTCAGCAAGGATTGGAAAAGCTGAAAGATATGATTTGGGAACGATTAAACAGTGATGGAAACGCTTGAGGCCATTGATCGAGCGATTGTCATCTATGTAAATGGGTGGAATACACCTTTTTTAGATGCGTTTTTCTGGTGGGTATCACAACGCATTACCTGGATTCCATTTTATGCCTTTGTTCTCTTGTTGGCTTGGATTAAACTCGATCGTCGAACTTTTTTCTGGATGTTGGCAACGACGATTGCAAGCATTATTTTGGCCGACCTTCTTTCAGTGCATGCGTTTAAGAATGTGTTTCAAAGGTATCGACCTTCTCACCATGCCGAATTGACGGAGATCTTACATTTTTACCGCATGCCAAATGGCGAATTCTATAAAGGCGGAATGTATGGATTTGTATCCTCTCATGCCGCTAATTTTTTCGCCCTCGCTGCATCCGTGAGCTTCTTTCTCAAAAGCAAAATCAAATTGATCAGTTGGTTGATGTTCTCTGTTGCTTCACTGGTATCTTTCAGCCGGCTTTATCAGGGCGTACATTATTTGAGTGATCTTGTTGCAGGTGCTGTTTTGGGTGTTTTTATGGCTTGGTTAATTCATTACTTTGTATTTTTGAGGATAAGTCGAACAAAATGAATTGGTTCTGGGTTTTTATTGGTGGAGGTTTAGGCTCTGTTTTGAGATATGCAATTGGATTGCTGACACCATTGTTTGGTACGTCGCATTTTCCTGTTGCGACCTTTATATCCAATATGCTTGCAACACTTTTCTTGGCTCTTACGGTTTATCAATTTAGAGAAATAAAAACAGAATGGGTTTATCCGTTGGTTGTAATTGGATTCTGTGGTGGATTTAGTACATTTTCGACATTCAGTAACGATAATTTTCAACTAATTCAACAAGGCAGTTGGTTGTTTTTAATCTTGAACGTATTACTATCAATTGGTATGGGTTTATTCTTGATCTGGCTATTTGCTTCTGCCAAAAGCGGGTCAATCTAACTGAATCATTCTCTCAATACGCTCCTTCAAGTCTCTTCTTTTCTCAATCATTTGATGTACGTCGGCTTGAAGAACTTTTCCTTTTTCAACGAACAATTTAAGTGATCTGAACCATTCATACGCAGCTAAACCAAAAAGTCCAATAGCAAGGTAATAGAGTATTCCCAAGCTCCAGCTATCTACGATAAATGCTTTGAAAATCCAGATCATCGGAAGGTTAAAAAGTCCCATAGCAATCATACCGATCACCATTTTTGTTGAGCCCCAAAAAACACGGCGTTTAAAGCTTTTTTCAACAAAACGTTTGATGCCGAAATAGAGTATGCCTAGATGTATGACCCCAAGCAACATGAATGGCAGCAAGGCAATTAATTTCATTAATTCTTGACCTCGATTTAATCTTCCGATGCTTTTTTGGTAAATGAATTCGTCGCGTAGCTGATTTTTTTTCAATAAACGGAAATATGCATCAAGATCTGATTTCAAAAGTTCTTCTTTTTCATTTAGTGTTTCCTTGTTATTGAGCCATAGCGCTAATGACCGTGAATAACTCCAACGTTGTTTAAGAGATCGATTGCGATCATAACTGAAAGCGTTCATCCCTTTTCGCGTGATCGTCATGATTTGTTCGTGGAAGTCAGTCCATTCCAATTTTTCAACGTGCGTAATTTGGTCACGCATCAATTCTTCCACTTTTCTGGTGAGTTCATTGATTACTTGGGCCGGATTGGCTTTGTACTGCTCTTGGTAATCGTTCAAACAGATTTTGTCAGAAGTAGCAATCAATAAGTCACTTCGCAACAAATTTGGCGCCGTGTAATTGTTACCAACTGCGGCTACATACACCTTCTTTTTCCAGTCCAAGGCTTCCAATGCACCAAATCCTAGACGAATAGCGCCTTTTTTTACGGGTTTCAAACGACGAACAAATTTATCGTCCGTAAAACCTTCTCCAAAAATTAATATGTTGCGTCCACTTTTGAGAACTTCAGTTGACTTCAGGAATGTATCCTTGTTTTTTCCTTTGGTGTCACCTCCATCATGTTGACGATAAATGGGGAGCATATGCGCCATCCAAAGAAACGGTTTTGAAAATGTGGTAAAAACATCCGAACGGGTCATAAAGAATACGATTGGTTGTCGTAAAGAGGCAACAACCAAAGGATCCATGAATGAAGCCGGGTGATTACTTACATAAATCGTTCTTCCCATTCGTTCTCTGGGAGAGTTTACCGTTTTAATTGTTTTGTAAAACAACCGAATTGTATACTGAAACGATACGTACAGTATAAAGTAAAGTAAGCGCATGCCTGATTATTTCGCTGAGTTGTCTTTCAGTTCCTTATCTACATTTCGATTTTTACCAAGATAGTAGCCCAGTTGCAATTCATGAGTTCCACTATTCGCAGAACGAATCTTGCCAACCGCTTGATCGTAACAATAATTGATGTACAGGTTTTTGACTAGGTTGGTACCCGCCATGAATACTAATGTGCTACCTGTACGGTATTGGAGACCAATCCAGCTTCTGTTGTTGTGTAAATAACGTGCCCCGAAATCAACCGATACCGGACTATTTAAGGTTGTTTTGATCACCAACATAGGTTCAATATCTGCATCTTCACTGATAGCTATTTTATAACGTGCAATGATGAAAGCGTGGCGGTTGTGGTGACTTCCGGTAGTGATTTGATTCAATGTCAGTTCATTTTTTAAAAGTTGTGTCCCGCTGATCCCCAAGAACAAACGTTCTCCGTAAACCACTAATCCGGCCTGTGCATCCATGAAATTCTGTTGAGCGGTATTCCCCAAGAACTCATTGTAGGTGTTGTCATCCTGCTGATAAAGGGTAACACGCGATTCATTTATTCTGAAATTGCTGTATCCCAATCCTATTCCCGCTCCAAAATTCAAGCTTTTTGTAAGTGGTAAATGGTAAGCATATGAACCCTGAATAGACGTTTTTCCAAAGGGACCAATTGCATCGTTCCATGCTTTACCACCTATAATGTGTTTTCGCTTTGAAGTAGTCACTTTTGGCCCGGCAAATAGTTTTTCATCTTTTATATTGAATTCACCCAATACCTTTTCATCCCCCGATCCAAAGAAACGGATCTGACTATGCCCACTGGCCATGAATGTACTCGGGCCACCATCATAACCCATCCATTGAACGCGCGAAGCGACCTCAAGCTGTATGACATCAGTTAAACCGCCCGCGGCTGGATTCAATAAATAAGGATTGAAAGCAGAATTTGAGAACTGGAATTCTTGCTGTGCATTAGAAACCATTGGAAGGCATCCTATTACTACGATCAGTAAGTTGTATATGTTCTTTCTTTTCATCTTCGGTGGATTAACGAATAATACTGATTGATCCTGTGTAAACAGTATTTTCACTGTCATTTAATTCAATACGATAGAAATAAGTTCCCATTGGCAATGGCTCCCCATTGTAACTTCCGTCCCATGGCTCTTCATAACCTGTTGACTCGAAGACAATAGATCCCCAACGATTGAAAATGGTCACTTGAAGATCCGGATAGATCTGCTCAATGAAGTTGATTACAAACAAGTCATTTTTACCATCGTTGTTCGGTGTAATGACAGTCGGAAACTCCGGATCAAGTTCGTTACATAATTGTGTTACGATTTTCAAGGTGTCAGTACTGCTAGGACAAACAGGGTGTGAAACCGTGTACACTAGTATGTTTTCACCAAGATTAAGGCCTGTGACAGTCGTATTGGCAGAATTTGGCGAACCTAAAACACCAACACCTTTTATAAACTTCCAGAGCACTGTTTCAGCATCAGTAGGCGAAACACCTGAAATGGCAAGTGAATTGTTTTCAAAACAAATCAATGTGTCAGCTGTAGAAATCATTGCGGAATGTGAAGTGAAAACCCTCAGTGTATCTGAACTACTAGGGCAAGATCCATTTGTTATCGTCCAAACATACTCATGCCATCCTGCAGACAGGTTTGTTGCATTCGTATTGGAAGAAGATACATTTCCGATCACGGCATTTACATCATTTGTTGTCCAGATGCCCGTCCCGTACAATGGTGTATTTGATAGTAATACAACTTCTGTCGATCCACATGTGTAGATCGTGTCTTGTGTACTTGCAGGCAGCGGTTGTTGAGAAGCTATAACGACAACTGTATCAGAAGTAAAACCACAATTTGCACTACCAATAGTGTATACTAAGATGTTAGTACCATAAATAAGATTGTTCACCCCTGTTGAGTTCGCAAATTGATTATTAAAGTTTCCGTTTCCTGCAAAAACAGACCACTCACCACTTCCCGTAGTATGAGCTTCAGCTGAAACAACTGTACTGGTCAGGTCACACAAGTAAATCGTGTCTTCCGGTATGTTCGCCTGTGCCGGGTAGTCCAATACTTCAACCACAAATGAGCAGTTTGCTGAGTTGCCCGAAAGATCAGTTACTTCGTAAGACTGAATAGTAAATCCAACAGGAAAAGTACTTCCGCTGCTCAACCCGCTTGCATCAGTTTGGGTCAAAATAACCTCGCAATTGTCATTGAACATTGGGTCAAGGTAGATGACTACCGGATCACATGTACTGATATTTCCGGGACAGGTGATTGTAGGTGAAACATTTTCAAAGACAACCAGATCAAATGAACATGTCGCCATATTTCCTGCAACATCACTCACTGTCATTTCTATGGTATTCGTTCCCGCTTGAACAACTGTTCCTGCTGCCGGAGATTGTTCAATAGTGAAGTTGGCACAGTTGTCCAAAACAAGTGTTATTGAAGCATAATTCGGCAAGACATAGTCACAATTGGAACCATTGTTGACAGGTGCCGGTGAAGGACATGTCACTATAGGAGCTTCTGTATCATCGGGAACTAACAAAGTAACACAAGTCCCCTGATTCCCTGCTTCATCTTGCAATGTGATCAACACGGCTGTTAATCCGGATTCCAAAGTACCTATGGATGGATTTTGTGTCAGCGTCATATTTTCAAACAAGGAACAATTGTCAGTACCTGTAACTTCGGCTAAGATATCAGGAACTGTATACTGACAACTAGAGTTGATGGAAACACTCATGCTATTTGGACAAATTACCTCCGGACTAGCAAGATCTTCGACGATTGCAAAGAAATTACATGTGGATGAATTTCCTGCTTCATCAGTTACAGTGAATTCAATTTGAGTATTGGCAAAAACAGCAGTGCCTGAAGGTGGAGATTGAACTATTGTTAATGCAGATACATCACTGCAATTGTCACTGGCGACCAAATTACTTAAATAGTTTTCAAGAACCCCCTCACACAAAGCGTTTACCCCTACAACTATATTTCCATTACAAACAATATCGGGGGCTGTTAAGTCAAGTGCATTAATTTCGAAGTTACAGGTAGAACTATTTCCTGCCTCATCAACTACTTCAATTACAACATTGTGCGTACCACCGCCAAGTGAAGTGCCAATTGCAGGAGTTTGATTGTAGGTGAAGTTCCCTAAGCTTGTACAGTTATCGTTGACAGTAACTGCTGCTGCAAAGCTCTGCATGGTATAAGTACAAAGTTCATTAAGCGCAACAGTTTGTGTCGTTGGGCAGTTAATAACTGGATCAGTTACGTCTATTACTGTTACAGTAAAATCACAGCTTGAAGCATTTCCACTTTCATCTGTCCCACTTATGGTGATAAGATTGGCACCTGAAATTAGTGTTCCTGCTGTTGGACTTTGAATTAATGTAACTTCATCGCTAAAGAAACAGTTCTCGATTACCACCACGAGATTCGTGTAATCAATTAAGTCTGACAAACAAGCGTCATTGGCATCTAATGTTTGGTTGGAAGGACAAGTTAATTGTGGTGCAATATTATCAACAACAACAATTTCAATTTGGCAAGTGGATGCATTTCCGCTAAAGTCAGTAACGGTATAGGTTACAACAGTATTGCTATTTATGGGGCTTCCAATTGCAGGCGTTTGCTCAAAAGTCATGGACGAAAAATCACTGCAATTGTCCGACCAAACTACCTCGTCATATAAGTCAGGAATAGAGGCCTGACATGATGCATTTAAAAAAACATCAAAGGTTGCAGGGCAATCGATAGTAGGTGCTGATTCGTCTAGGGCTGTGACGGTGAATGAACATTGAGAACTATTCCCTGCAAGATCAGTGACTGTTGCAGTAAACAGTTGTGATTGACCCGGACTTGTAAAAGTGATAGACCCCGGTGCAGGAAATTGCACAATTTCCAAATCTTCAAAAGCAGTACAATTGTCTGTAGCCACTAAAATGGTAGTCATATCTCCAACAATAACTGAACAATTTGCATCAAGGAAAACAATTTGGTCAGGGACACATTCTGTAATCAAAGGGTCTTGAGAATCAAATCCGCTGATTGTGAAATTATCGATAGCAGGTGCAATACCATAAACATCAGAATCATTGTAAATAAAGCGGAAACCAATTCTGAACACTGAGAAATCCAACAAAGCAGGAAGAGGAATGGAAAGTGTTGTCCAGTCAGAAGCCGCTGCTAAAGTTGAAATTACGTTGTAAGATAAACCTCCATCGAGACTGTAAACAAATTCAAGATAGTCTTCACCAGCAAATCCGCCCATTTTATATTCAAAATCAGCAACTAAAGTTCCTGAACATGTGGCGTCAATCTCAATTTGAGTAACTGCTCCTGCAGGCATTGCTAGCGCATTTTCATAGGCATATCGGTATTTGCCTGTAGGACTACAATCCTCGTCTACTCCTCCGGGTGAAATGTACAAAGAATGAGTACCAACTTGATTTAGTCCGTTACCGGCACAAGTATTTCGTAACCATTCATTTGGACCGGTTGAAAATGAAGATATCCATTCTCCTTGGATCGATTCAAAATCATTCTGATAAAGCGTAAATACCTGAGCATTTGCGACTGTCAAGACCACTGTAAAGATGAACAGTGAAAGTAGTTTTTTCATCATTGAGCTAAAAGTTAGTTTCAAGAGACCGCGCAAATATACGACAAATGAAATTCTACCCAAATTCCAATGCAGATCTGAAGGCATTAATTGCTTATAAATGTTAACACTGTACTTGCGAAAACTTTATTTTTTCATTTTAAGCAGATCGTTTTTGACTGTATATTTGTTCAACTGTGTTGCGCATGAAATGAGTATTAGCAAAGCACTGCTGTCGAGCAGAGCAATTAAAACTGATTTCTCATTGCAATTCGGTGACTTCTGCAAATAAAATTTTAGATATGAAAAGGATTGGAGTGATCTGCGGTGGATTTTCATCTGAATTTGAGATCTCAGTGAAAAGTGCCACAACCATTATAGCTAATTTTCCGGAGGGGTTTGAAGCAGTGATGATTTTACTTTCCAAAGAAGGATGGAACGTTAGAACAGACTCTGCTGATCTTCCCTTTGATATCCGAACCATGACTTTTATCGATCAAGGGGAAACCAAACATATCGACGCAGCTTTGGTTTACACGCACGGTGATCCTGGAGAAAATGGAAAAATTCAGGCCTTTCTGGAAATGCAATCTATTCCCTACATCAATTCCGGGCCATTGGCTTCAGCTCTGTCCTTTGATAAATGGTATTGCAATCAATTCTTGAGTAAATTCGGAATCCCAGTTGCTAAATCTCTTTTCTTGCGCAAGCGAAATGAATTCGGCGAGAAAGAGATCTGCGATAAATTGGGCTTCCCCTTGTTTGTTAAACCTTCCGATTCCGGTTCAAGTTACGGTATATCGAAAGTAAACCAAGTTGAGGAATTAGCCCCAGCTCTTGACGCTGCCTTTAGAGAAGGACGAACTGTTGTTGTTGAGTCTTTTCTGAAAGGGACAGAAGTGACTTGCGGTGTTTACCGACGTTCTGGTGGAATCCATGCCTTGCCATTAACAGAAATCTGCACGGATAACGACTTCTTTGATTACGAAGCAAAATACCTTGGAAAATCGCAGGAAATAACTCCCGCACGTGTAAGTGATGAGGTACGTGATAAGGTTCAAGAAGTAGCTAGAATGATCTATGATCTTTTGCAGTTGAGAAGTATCGCCCGGATTGATTTTATGGTAGTCGACGACGTACCTTACGTGATCGAAGTGAACACAACCCCCGGCTTTTCACCAGCCAGTATTGTTCCGCAAATGATCAAATGCGATGGAAATACGATTCGTCAATTCTGGACCGAAATCCTAGAGGAAGAACTTTAACAATTGATAATTGACAATTGACAAACGTAAGTTCGGTGAAGCCAATGGACAATGGACAATTAATTGTGCATCGATATGGCGTTTAATACTTGTTCCATTTTCTTTGTTACTGCTGAGTTGCTGCAATTGTAATTGGTGATTGTAATTGAAAAAATCAGTTCTTTTCCACTTGCTGTTTTTGCATAGCCGGCATAAGATTTTATTCTGGACATGGTTCCGCTTTTGGCAGCAATTCTTCCTTCGCCTGCTTGCCCTTTACACAATGAACTTAGTGTTCCGCTCTTTCCGGCAACGGGTAAAGTGCTTTTGAATTTTTGAGCGTTGACAGACCCATGCATGACATACAACAGTTGCGTAAAATGATCGGCACTGATCCCGTTGCTGCGCGATAATCCACTTCCGTCTTTTAAGTAAAGCCCCTGATAATTCATTTTTTTACTCAGGTAACTTTCAATCTGTTTCAACCCTTCTTCGGTTGTGCCTTTTCCTCCTTTTTCATAACCTATCAAACAAACCAATCCCTCGGCAAAAAGATTAATGCTTTTCATATTGGTTAGGGTTGCGATCTCAAGTACACTAGCTCCTTTATGTTCGAAAAGAAGGGTGCAACCCTCATAAGGAATCTTCACTTTTACGCCACTTCTTCGGTAGCCGATTGCTCCATTTTCAATATGAATTCCTCTTTGTTCTAGTGCTTTTCCAAATTCAATCGCCAATTGATGCTCAGGATCAGGTAGGCTTCCTTTTACTTCAAAGCGTGATTGATTTAAAGGAAGCGATCCCGTAGCAAAACGATCATAAGAAAACGGAGCTCCGAAAATATAACTGTTGTCACCGCTAACTTTATCAGCAACCACTTCGTTTCGAAAAAGGAGTTCGGATACATGCGGAAACATTCCCGTTAATTCGCTGCGTTGTCCTGCTATACCTCCAGTTTTAAAGTAGTAGCGAATAGCATTGTCAAAACAAGTAATTCCAGATGGTCCGGCTCCGTAATAATTTCCCATATCACTCCAGCTCCAACCATCAGGTGCGCCGGAATACCCAAATTCAGAACCGTCGGCGATTAACTTTCCTGCGATTTTTGTTATGCCTAATTCTTGGATCTTAGTTACCCACGTTGTTAAAAAATCGACTTCCTGACCTTCATTGTTAAAAAAACGACTACCCAAGGAGACATCGCCTCCACCGCGAATAATAAGGTCGCCAAGCAGAACGCCATTTTCAATGTTTCCATTGACATATATGCGGGTTCTTGGACGGTAATCTGCTCCAAGTAATTCAATGGCAGCAGCTGTGGAAAATAGTTTGGCGGTTGATGCGCTTGAAACAGAATAAGACGACTGAAATCCTGCTAGCTTGTTTCCATTGGAAGCGTCAAGCACTGCTATACTCATGATTGCATTATTCAGTTCGGCATCGTTTTTCAGTTTTTGAATCGCTTGGTCAATGGAATTTTGAGCGACCGCAAATTGAGCGGCTGTAAAGGATATAAGGAAGAACAAACTCAAACGCATACAATGGATTTTAGGTAAAATTCTCTATTAATGGCTTTTAAAACAGTATTGAACTCTTTATTTTTTGAACAATCAGACATGAATGAAGCTGTTAAGCTTTGTATATTTGTAACTGGTCGCTGCAAAAAAGACGCCATTCCGACTGAAATTATGACAGAAAAGAAAAAGATCAGGATCTTAAGGATCATCAATCGCTTTAATATAGGTGGACCAACCTACAATGCGACTTTTCTAACACGCTTTATTTCTGATGAGTTCGAAACGCTTCTAGTCGGTGGAATGCCGGAAGAAGATGAAGAAGATTCCTTGCACATTCCGGGAGCTTATGGCTTGGAGCCGGTTTTGATTCCTGAATTGAAACGAAAACCGGATTTGCGTAGCGATCGTCAGGCGTATAAAAAGATTAAAGCGATCATCAAGGAGTTTCAGCCGGATATCGTGCACACGCATGCTGCGAAAGCAGGTGCAATTGGTAGACGAGCAGCCGTTTCAGCTAATGTACCTGTCGTTGTGCATACTTTTCATGGTCATGTTTTTCATTCGTATTTCGGTCGTACCAAAACCTGGTTGTACAAGACGATAGAAAGACGATTGGCAAAGAAATCAAGTGGAATTATCGCTATTTCCAGTCTGCAAAAAGCAGAATTAGCAAATGATCACCGGATTACAAAAGAACAACACATCAAGGTGATACCACTTGGTTTTGATCTATACCGCTTTGCGGACCTGCGAGAAAAAGAACGACTTGCTGTTCGGACGGAAAGGGGTCTGACGGAGGATGAGGTGGCCGTTGCAATCATTGGTCGTTTGGCACCGGTCAAGGACCATGCGTTCTTTTTGAAGGTGGTCAGTGAAATAGCCGGAAAAACGGCTAATAAATTCAAAGTGTTTATTGTGGGAGATGGTGCTGAGAGAAACGCGATCGAAGAAAAAGTTGCGGAGATCAATCAGGCTTATCCGGGACTTATCACCTTGACTTCTTGGATTAAAGATATTGCCCGATTCAACGCTGGAATGGACATCATCTGTTTGACCTCCAAAAATGAGGGGACACCAGTTAGTTTAATAGAAGCACAAGCTTCAGGTGTGCCAGTAATTTCAACCGATGTGGGTGGCGTACGTGATATTGTATATGATGGAGAAACAGGGATAATTGTACCGGTGAATGACCTCGAAAATTATGCTCGTAACTTGCATATGTTGATAGATGATGAAAAAAAACGCATTAAAATGTCACAAAATGGCTGGCCTTTCGTAAGAGACAAATTCCATTATGAGCGTTTGGTGCGTGACATGGAAGAATATTACAAAGAATTGCTTCAAAATAGTAGACGAAAATGACTTTGTCAAATAGAGTGAATTTCTGGATCTGGATTGCTTTAGGCAGCGTTTTGATACAGGGGTGTGCGGTAAATAGTAACATCATGTTCAAGGAGCATAAGGGTGTTGCGGTGAATTCAGATTCCATTCCGCTTCAGCCGAAAGAAGCCTACAAGATCGCGGTGGATGATAAGATTTCATTCACCATGAACACCAATGATGGGAAACGGATAATTGAAGGAATGACCGGAACCGGAGAGTCTCAAATCCGAATCATGCAACAACATGAGTACCTAGTGCGACAGAACGGAATGGTTGAGCTACCCTTGATTGGTGAAGTGAATGTGAAAGGTTTAACGATCGCTGCTTGTGAAGACACCTTGGAGCGATATTACTCAAAGGATTATCAAAATCCATTTATTCAGGTGCAGGTGACCAATAAGCGCGTAATCGTTTTTCCAGGAAGCGGAAGCGATGCGCGGGTAGTACCTTTAGTCAACAACAATACAACCTTGATGGAAGCAATAGCTGCGGCTGGAGGAATCCCGGAAAGAGGTAGAGCGAGGTCCATAAAAGTTATGCGGAAAGAAGGCGATCAACGGGTGGTGTACCGAATTGATCTTTCGACTATAGAAGGACTTCGTTACGCCGATATGATCGTTCAAGGAAATGATTACATCTACGTGGAACCAAATCCGGAATTGGCGAGGGGAGTTCTGAAAGAAGTAGCTCCAATTCTATCGATCTTTTCTAGTGCCCTGATTGTTTTTTCCATTTTTAATAATCTATAGGAATGGAGAGCCAAGGTTTCATTGTAAATAAAGAGTTTGATGCTGCGATCCTGAAAACGGTCTTGATGCGGTTGTGGTGGGTACCTGTTTTGTTCATCGCAATTGCAATTACCGGTGCGTATCTTTATTTGCGCTACACGAAACCGATGTATGAATCTACTATGATTCTACAGATTGAGGAGCAAGATACAGCCAAGGAAATCCTAAATGTTGAGAACATTAACATTCGTCAAAACGATCTTTCAGCAACGATCGAATTGATGCGTTCTGAGCTGATGTTTGAAAGGGCAGTAAAACGGTTGAATTACAACGTCAGCTTGTATTCTCGTGGGCAGGTATTAACTGAAGAGAAATACAATTCAAGCAGTTTCAATGTTCAACCCTACCAATTGAAGGATTCAGCCATGATTGGTGTGCCGGTTTATGTTGATCTGGAGGATGAGTTGCTCCGATTAAGTTATCATTTTAACGGGAAGCCTCATACGGTGCAAGGTAAACTGAATGAGCGTATTGAAACAGCTCATTTTGAGATTGTGGTTAAATCAGTTAATACACAATCATTGAAGGATGATGCCCGGGAGAATGAATTGTTCTTTACCTTTAATAGCTTACAATCATACGCTTCACGTTTGCGACCGAATTTGCAAATCAATACGCTGGATCCGGTAGCCAAAACGATAGAAGTATCTTACCGTGGTTCCAATCCACAGTTGTGTAAAGATATTGTGGATGCAGTGGCCGAAGCGTTCTTGTCCTACGAAGAGGACATTCAGCGTCGCAGTTCTGAAAAGATCCTGGCTTTTATTGATCAGCAGCTTGATTCCATTGGAATGGAATTAAGGAGTTCAAAGGATAGCTTGATGGATTACCAGCGTCGTTCTAATCTACCTGATCCGGAATCGGCGTCCACTTCGATCACTGCAAAGATTACACAGTTGCAAGAAAAATTGTACACCTATGACGACGAAATTCGCTCCTTGAATTATGTTGATCAGAAATTGCGTTCGGAACCAAATCGTCTTGAGGTCTACCGTCTCTTACCTGAGATGTTAGGAAAAAGCTACGAGCCGGCTTTGTCGGGGCAGATTACACAGCTGCATGACTTGCTTGAGAAAAAGGATGATCTCCTTTTCAAAGTAACCGAAGAGAACGCGGAAATCCGCTCCTTGAATACGAAGATCCAAACACGACTTGCAGCCATCCGAAAAAGTATTGCTACGATACTTGAACGTTTGTACGCTTCCAGTAAAATGGTTCGCGCTGAAATCGCTCGTTCTGAGGGAGATTATTTTGAATTGCCTCAAAAGAAAATGGAGTTTAGTCGTCTGAAGAATATTCAGGATCTCAATGAGAAATACTTCAGTTTATTGACAGAGAAAAAGTTTCTTTATGCCATTTCAGATGCAGGTTACTCTTCCAATAACCGTGTTCTTAGTCGACCGGTTGTTAATTCTTCCCCGGTATCTCCAAATCGAAAGTTAACGTATGGAATTTACGTCTTTCTTGGAATTTTGATCAGTTTGATCATAGTTACATTAAGATACCTTACCTACAATGAGATCAATCGCATTGAAGATCTGGAAAAATTATTACCTCCTAAAGTGACAATTTTGGGTGGTATTCCGAATGTGAAGCAAGAAATGGTCTTTTCTCAATTGATGGTACACCGCTCTCCAAAGTCGGCGCTGTCAGAGAATATGCGAAAGATCCGAACGAACTTAAGTTATATTCATCCCCATTACCAGACAATTGCGATTTCATCTTCTATTTCCGGTGAAGGAAAAACGTTTGTGGCACTGAATATTGCTGGAATCATTGCGATGTCCGGAAAAAAAACTATTATTCTTGATTTGGATATGCGTAAGCCAAAGATTCATATCGGAATGAATGCGGACAATGAACACGGAATGAGCACTCTGATTGTCGGTCATTCGAGTTTACAGCAATGCATTAAAGCATCGGAGATTGAAGGATTGGATTTTATCACTGCCGGACCCGTTCCCCCTAATCCATCAGAGCTATTGCTTTCCGATCGATTCAAGGAAATTCAGGAGGAGCTGAAGAAAATTTACGATGTGATTATTATTGACAACCCACCTATAGGACTCGTGTCTGATGGAGTGCGAATTCTCACTGAGTCGGATATTCCTATATATGTGTTCAAGGCTAACTATTCAAAACGCAATTTCGCGTACCGCGTGAAGGAATTGTTTGAGATGAAACAGATCGAAAAGTTAAACGTGCTGTTGAACAGCGTAGATATGAGTCGATCGAGTTATGGATATGGATACGGTTACGGATACTATGAAGAGGAAGAACGTTCCAATGGTAAAGGCTGGTTATCCAAATTCAAGATCTTCCGAAAGTAAGTATGGAGTTTAGAAGAATAGAAATTGAGGGATTGCTCCTCATCGAACCAAAAGTATTTGGCGATCATCGCGGGTATTTTTTTGAGTCCTTTCGTCAGGATCGTTTTGATGAAGCAGTTGGTTTTCCGGTTTTTTTCGTGCAAGACAATGAATCCAGATCCAACAAGGGGGTCTTGAGAGGACTTCATTTTCAAAAACCACCAGTTGACCAAGGTAAATTGGTTCGCGTATCCCGCGGTGCTGTATTGGATGTAGTAGTGGATATTCGAAAGAGCTCCCCAACTTATGGAATGCATTACAGTGTGGAACTCACAGAAGAAAATAAACTTCAGTTGTGGATTCCACCCGGATTTGCACATGGGTTTGTCTCGTTAACCGACGATACTATTTTTCAATACAAGTGTACTAATTATTATTCTCCTGAAAATGAGGGATCTATATTGTGGAATGATCCGGGATTGGGAATTGATTGGAAAATCACTGATCCAGCTGTTTCGGATAAAGATAAAAATGCACTACCTTTGGAAAAGGTTGAATCACCTTTTTAACGACTTGACTTATACTACATTTACGTGATACTGGCTTTTCTAATTGGTGGAATTTTGTTGTCGTGGCTTACGAACTCGCTTCTGCTGCGCTTTTCGCAATCCTTGGGTATTCGCAACAAGAACGATGTGATTATTCGATGGAGTAACCAATCTAAACCATCGCTTGGGGGTGTTAGCTTTTTTGTCGTTTTCATGTTTTCGGCCATTGCTTTTTTAGTCGTGGGAACCAGTGATAATTTTTTTAAAACATACGAGTATATTGGTTTCTTCTCTGCAGCTTCATTGGCATTTCTTATGGGCTTGGCGGATGATGCCTACAATACTAAACCATTATTGAAATTAGGTGCTCAAATTGGTTGTGGGCTAATCTTTGCCCTCACAGGAACGGTTATTGAACTGACACACATCTATACGATCGATTCCGCTGTGACTGTTTTATGGGTAGTGATCATTATGAATTCCCTAAATATGCTTGATAACATGGATGGAATTACCGGGACAACCGTTTTGTTCGTATTGTTGAGTTGTTTGTTTGGCGCATGGATCATCAACGGTATTTCATGGGATATCTGGACAATAGCGCTCATTTCAATGATTGGCGCTGTTTTAGGCTTTCTATATTTTAATGTTAACCCATCCAAATTGTTTATGGGAGATGCCGGCAGTCAGTTTATCGGATTGTTCGTTGCCTTCTTTGGGGTGAAATACTTGTGGAATATTGGGCCGATTACCCAGAATCACTCGTGGACAGGGATCGTATTGGCATTAACGGCATTTACTCCGGCTGCTGCTGATACTTTGACAGTAGTGATCAATCGATTGAAGCGGGGACAATCGCCAATGGTTGGAGGAAAAGATCATACAACACACCATTTGGTTTATTCTGGAATGAATGATCGTCAGGTATGGTATGTGTTTACCCTGATTGGCGCTGTGTCGATGATTCTGTCATTACTCTTAATCAAATTGGTCAGTCTGAACCTCATCCTGCCAATCGCTTTCTTGCCCTTGTTCTTTGTGTTTGTGTTTGCCGCATTATACAGAAACACAATCCGCTATCCTGAACCGAAAAAGGTGGATTAAAGAAGAAAATATCGGTAATATTATTTGGATGAGCCATAGCACAACTCCATCGAACTTCCAGGCTTAATTCGCCTTATTCTTCATGACCAAACGGGCTGTCTGACGCGTCTTTTGTTCCAGAATAATTTCTTTGTCAACGGTAACTCTTGCAATCGTTTCATCGTCGTAGTGACGAATGGTAACCAATTCCAATCCTTCATTGTAGCGCACTTGATAACTGTCACCAAAAATCTCAATGATCTGATCGATATTCGTTTTTTTGCGATCCAATAGAATTGAGAAACTCAACGCGGAGTTCTGCATCAAATTGATCTTGGCATTGGCTTTAGCGAGTCGATTGAAGATGTCACTCAAATTTTCCTCAACGATGAAAGAGAAATCTTTCGGTGTGAATGAGAATAGGATCTGGTCCATTTTGAAAATGAAGGAAGGAACCAAGTGATCCTCATCCATTGACTCTTGAATAACCGTTCCTTCAGCATGCGGATCAAGAAAGCTTTTCACATACAATGGAATTCCTTTGTTTTGAAGTGGTTTTACGGTTTTAGGGTGAATCACCGATGCACCGTAGTAAGACAATTCAATGGCTTCACGGAACGAAATACGCTCTAATTTGATTGTGTTATCAAACCATTTTGGATCAGCATTCAACATGCCCGGTACATCTTTCCAGATCGTTACGCTTTCTGCATTCGTGCAAAAAGCAAAGATTGCGGCAGTATAATCAGATCCTTCACGACCTAGAGTCGTTGTAAATCCTTCGGCGGTCGATCCAAGGAATCCTTGTGTGACCTGAATATCTGTGGAAGCGAACTGAGGCACAAAACGACTTTGAATCAATTCTTCGGTTTTTTTCCAATCCACATTTCCTTCCTGATATTGATTGTCTGTGCGGATTAACTTACGCGCATCTGCCCACGAAGCGGAGTGACCTTGTTCAAATAAGAAAGCGGCAACAATATGGGACGAAATGACTTCTCCTAATGAAACAATTTGGTCATAAGCAAAGCTGTAATTATCCGGAAACGGTTGTTCGAACATACTGCGTAACTTCTCAAAAATGTCTTCCACCGTATTGAAAATAGCATAGTGGCGCTCGTGAAACAATTCTCCCATGATGTGCATGTGAAAATCGTAAAGGTCGGTCACGTGTGCATTGAACATCTTGTGATCATTCGCCGCATAGGTTTCCACTACTTCTTCCAGCTTGTTGGTTGTTTTTCCCATAGCGGAAACAACAACAGTGATCTTTTCACCATTGAAAAGCTTTAAAATATCCGATACATTTCTTACCGCTCCCGGATCCTTCACCGAGGCACCACCAAACTTAAATACTTTCATGGCTGCAAATATAATAACCTGTGTTTGATATAAATTGTGCATCGACAATTGTGAATTGACAATTGTCAACAGTTGTTAAATTTTGATCATCAAAACTTTTTATTCATTACTTTGTAACTATTGTTGTTTCAAAACGTCTCACGCACATGAAAAGTTCAGTATTGATTTTTGCAGGAGTTTTATTGGTGGCATCGTGTTCGGGCGAGTCAGAAAAAATCCATTTGCGTACGGAAAAAGGCGCAGGAGAAAAAGCGAATAAAGTGAATGCCAATGCCACATTGACCGTTGAGATCAAAGGAATGATGTGTGAAATGGGTTGTGGTGGCAGTATCCGAAAAGAGATGAAAAGTACCGGAGCAGTGGCACGTGTTCAATACGATTTTGTAGAAGATCGTGATGTGAATACCGCTATTATTTCGTTTGATTCAACTCAGATCTCAGCGACGGACATGATCAAGCGCATTCAAAAAATGAACGACAAGCAGTTTAGTATTGGCAAGCATAAAGTGGAGACAATCACTGAAGCCGGTGCTGATTCCAAATCAGCCAACAACAATGATGAAGCAAGCGTCAACATGGAAGAATCCAACTTTAAGCTTCCTAATTTGATAAATATCTTGAAAGAAGTTGTTGTTAATTGACAATGCACATTGGGGGATTCGTATTCTGTCTCACTTCTCGCATCTCACTTCTAGTATCTCGCACCTCGCACTAAATTAACAATTAGAGAGTAATGCCGAGCTTGCACTGACCAAGTCGTCAAAGTTTTTTCGCTGACCGAGTGATTTTGTGAGGAATGAGTAAAATTTTATCGCTTCGCCGTCGGCAAGCCTTTGGCGGTCGATGGAGGTACAGCGAAAAATGTACCGAGACATTACTCTCGAGATCCCAACAAACGCAATAGCGACATAAACAAGTTGATAAACAGGATGTACAACTGCAGTCCACCAACCAAAGCCAATTTATTGCGATCAAGACCACTCAAAGACTCATCTTGTGACAAGTGCTTCAGTTTTTGCATGTAGAAGGCAGTCAGTCCGGTGAAAACGAAAACTCCGATTCCTGAAATCACTAAGCTCATTGTGTCGCTACCGATCCAAATGTTAACAATTCCTGCGATGAAGATTCCAATAAACGCCATGTAAAGCAAAGATCCCATCTTAGTTAGATCTGTTTTTGTCGTGTATCCCAGAATAGCCATTCCAGCAAATGCCCCTGCACTTACCAAGAAAGTGGATGCTATCGCAGCGCCTGTATAGACTAGAAATACGGTGCCCAGACTCAAGCCCATCAAAACGGCAAATCCAATGAACAACAATAACAAGAGTCCAAAAGGAAGTGAACGATACGCCATTTGAATCAAAAGGCCTAGCCCAACAGGTGCGAAAGCTACAACGTAAAATAACGGAGAGATCGCTCCATTGGCATCAAGGAAATACGTTAGGAAAAATTCAGGTGTTCCCACCATGTATGCGATGATTCCCGAAATACCCAATGCAGCAAACATGTAGCTGTATACGGTTCTAAAAAATTCGCGTGAAATCTCCTTAGAGAAGGATCCGCTGTTGTCGATCAATTGATTGAAGTCCATAGTTAATGTAATTTAGCTTGTACCAAATTAATAAATTCTTTTCTAGTTGTTTCATTTCGGAGAAATAATCCGGTGAATGCACTTGACGTAGTGACAGAGTTTTGCTTTTGAACACCTCGCATTTGCATACACATGTGTGAACATTCGATTACCACTGCAACCCCTTTTGGATTCAAGGTGCGTTGTACACAGTCGCGAATTTCAATGGTTAAACGCTCCTGCACTTGCAAGCGACGCGCATAAGCATCTACCACGCGTGGTAATTTGGATAAGCCAACGATTTTGCCATCCGGTATATACGCGATGTGTGCTTTTCCGAAAAATGGCAACATGTGGTGCTCACACATAGAGTAAATTTCGATGTCTTTTACGATGACCATTTCAGAATATTCTTCATGGAAAATCGCTTGTTGCATGATTTCATCAGGATTTAGTCCGTAGCCATGCGTAAGGAATTGCATCGCTTTAGCCACACGCTCAGGTGTTTTTAACAAACCTTCTCGTTGCGGATCTTCACCAATTTGACGCAAGACATCTTCATAATGCTCCGCCAAATGCTTGGTGGTTTCGTCGTTGTACGTTTCTTCTTTCACAAACAATCTTTCCATAGTAGGAGGAACAATCAAGCCTTAAAAAGGTTCCCTTCCTCCAAAATATTCAACATAATTATTCTCGGTCTCAACCAGTTTGATCTTCACCAATTCCCCGCCTGCTTTTGCAATCGGATCTTTGATGCGCTCCCAAATGACAATAGCCATGTTCTCCGTTGAGGCTAACATTCCTTTCAAAAAGGGTACATCCAGATTCAAATTCTTGTGATCCAAGGGCTCAACAACCAACTCTTTCAAAAGTACACTCAGCTCTTTCAAATTGATGACAAACCCTGTTTCTTCGCTCGGCACGCCTTTTACAGTAACATAGATCGAAAAGTTGTGACCGTGCCAGTTCTTGTTGCTGCATTTGCCGAAAACTTCCCAGTTTTTTTCTTCTGACCATTCTTCACGCCACAATTTATGTGCAGCATTGAAGGTTTCGCGACGTGTAATGTAAATCGTTTTCACGCTATTCGTTTAAAGCCGCAAAGTTACGGATTTTTTGCATCCGAATTGTCCATAATTGAAGCGAGATACTAGAAGTGAGATGCGAGATCCCGATAAATCGGGAGAGACAGAATACGAATCCCCCCATTGCCCATTGGCTTCGCCGAACTTACGTTTGTCATTTGTCCGTCGTCAATTAAAAACCACATTTTCGCGTTAATAAGTTTGTGCATACGCACGAAAACACAGCAATTGTCGTTTTAATTTTGGATCATGGGAGTGAAGCAGCGTATGGTGAAGATCGCGAAATGGACTGGCATTGTGTTATTGTCCCTTGTGCTGCTTATTTCCGGCGGACTCTACGTTTTCAAAGATGACATTATAAAAGTGGTTGTTAGCGAGGTAAATAAATACCTTAAAACACCGGTGAATGTCTCAAAGATCGATCTCACTTTCTGGTCTTCTTTCCCTAATCTTTCGGTTGATTTTAACCACGTTTTTATAGCTGATTCATTTGAAGGAGCGACGAAGAGTGACACCTTGATTTACACAGATCGAATTCGTCTCAAGTTCAATCCAATGGATATTTGGCGGGAAGATTACAAAGTGCATGAAGTGGAAGTGTCACCCGGTGCCTTGAACCTGAAGATTCGTGAAGATGGATCGGTGAATTATGACATTTTTCAACCGTCGGAGGACACTACGGCAGCTACGGCATTCAAATTCGAGTTAGAACAAGTGCGCTTGAATGGACTGCGATTCAGTTATGTCAACCAGGCCACGGCGCAGAACTATCAGAGTTCGGTAGAAGAAATGACCCTGTCAGGGAACTTTACGGAAAGTCAATTCGATCTGAGAGCTGCCAGTCGCATGTTAGTCAATAAAGCAAAAAGTGGCGAAGTAACTTTGCTGTCTAACAGAACAACTTCTTTTGATCTACAACTAAAGGTCGATACAGAGAACGGTTCAGTTATGCTTCCACAGGCTATCATTTATATATCGAATCTTCCTTTCGAAGTAAAAGGTGGTGTTACCAAAGAGGAAGTGAAGTTTAATATTCAATCGAAGGACATTCAATTGGCTGATTTGGCATCTAATCTCGCGGTCAACCAGATGGAGGAGATTCGCAATTTCGGCGGAAAAGGAAAGGTTTATTTCAATCTGGACATTCAAGGTGGAACGGAAGCTACCGACCCAACGAATATTGATTGCGCTTTTGGGATAAATGGAGGAGAATTGACGGAACCGGAAAGTAGAATGCGACTCAGTGCGATACACCTCGATGGGCAGTATTCGAATAGAGGCGGAAGTGAAAAGGAATTCCTGAAACTCAAAGATGTACGTTTTACAACTGTAGGCGGACCTTTTTCCGGAGACCTTATGTTGACTCGCTTTAATGCACCTCGATTTCAGGGGAGAGCCAATGGAAACATCGATATGAACGTCTTACATCGCCTGTTTCATATCCCTTATGTTGAGACTGCTAAAGGAAATGTTGGAGTACGCAGCGTTTTTGATGTACACGCGGAAGTGCAAGCCAACGAGTCGCTTGATTATATCGTGGATAAATGCGAAGGCGATCTGGAGTTGAAGAATTTGTTTGTCAAATTGGTGGAGGATAAGCGAACGTTTAGCGACATGAATGGGCGCCTTTATCTCCGAAATGATGAGGCAGGTATTGATAAGGTGCGTGCAAAGATCGGTCGCTCGGATTTTGAGTTCGATGGGGTGTTTAAGAATATCATCGCATATTTGAAAAACAAAGGAAGTTTAAACGCGAACGTCCAGTTGCGATCTGGAAATATTGAAGTTGAAGATTTAGGGACAACCACTAAGGAAGAAAAGATCGTACAAGATGGTCGCCAGTTCTTGTTACCGGATGACATTGAAGGAACGGTTTTCTTAGATGTAAAACGCTTGGCGTACGAAGGCCATACCTTTAAACAATTCAAAGGAAATCTATTGGTCGGAAACCGTAAACTGCATTTCCCTGTCGTGACCTTATTTAATGCGGATGCGGAAATCATCGGGAGTCTCACAATTGAGGAAAGAAGTCCGGAGATTTTACATCTGACCACGCAAATCGCTTCGAATAACATTCAATTCAAGCAATTATTCAAAGAGTGGAACAATTTCCGTCAAGCCGTAATTGGCGAAAAGAACATTTTTGGTAAAGCGCAGGCGAAAGTCTACTTCGAAGCACCGTTCGATCTGCGTTCAGGCGTCATTTCGAAATCGATCAAATCTGAAATCTTTTTGCGAATCACCGACGGACGTTTGAAAGATGTCGAAGCATTCAAAGCGATCACTGAAAACTTGCGAACTTCGAGTGCGGCGAAATTGGCTATTGGTCCGAAGCACATCAACGGACTCGAAAAGAAACTCCTCGACCTGAAATTTGAAACTCTAGAGAACACCTTCATCATTCGCAATGGTCGAATGGAGATTCCAAAAATGGAAATCCGTTCCAATGCCTTGGATATTGAACTCACAGGAACACATACGTTCGAAGACATCATTGATTACCGTTTTGCCTTCCGCTTCCGAGATCTGAAAGAACAAAATCGCGACTCTGAATTTGGCGAGGTGATCGACGATGGGACAGGTATGCGAGTATATATGCGTATGTATGGTCCGTTGGATAATCCAGCCATCGAATGGGATAAACAGGCGAAGAAAGATCAAGCGAAGGAAAATAGGGAAGAAGCGAAGAAGGACGCTAAATCCATCCTGAAAACGGAGTTTGGTTTTTACAAGAACGACACTACTGTACAAATTTTTCAAGAGCAAAAGAAACCAAAAGAAACTTTGATCATTGATTTCGGCGATCAACCGAAGAACCCAACTGATCCTGTCTTGAAACCGGAGAAGGATTCCAAGCTCAAGAACAAACTCAAAACCATGAAGGAGCAATCTGAAAAGGAGAAAGCCGGAAAGGTGGAGTTTGAAGTAGAATGAGAAAGGGAAAAGGAACAAAGAGCAAGGACTTTGATCCTTGTTGAAATAACGATTCTCCGTCAGACCGAGTGATTTTCGCTGTACCTCGATACACCCTCGTCCCTCGGGCACTCGGTCAGCGAAAATTGTATCGAGGTCTCTATTCTAATTCTAAATAGAATCATTCAAAATAAGCATTTTCTGTATCTTTGTACTGTTATGACAGAAGGAGCAAAAAAACCGTTCATTGTTCGGGAGATACGGCAGGAGTTTCCGGCCTTGAGACAGCAGGTTTATGGAAAGAATCTGATCTATTTCGACAATGGTGCGACCTCACAGAAGCCCCAAGTAGTTCTCGACGCGATCAACAGGTATTATTCAAAAGACAACGCGAATATTCACAGGGGCGTCCACTTTATGAGTCAGCGAGCGACAAACGAGTTTGAAGAGGCGCGCAAGATTATTCAGCAGTACATCAAGGCCCGAAAATCGGAGGAAGTGATCTTCACGAAGGGAACAACCGACAGTATCAACCTCGTTGCATTTTCTTACGGTGAATTGCTGAAGGAAGGGGATGAGATCCTGATTACTGCCATGGAACACCACTCGAATATTGTTCCCTGGCAAATGTTGTGCGAACGCAAGAATTTGAAGTTGCGTGTTGCACCAATCAACAAGAAAGGAGAACTCATCATTGAAGAATTCGATAAGTTACTGAACGAGCGTACCAAGTTGGTATCCGTTACACATATTTCCAATACACTTGGAACGATCAATCCGGTGAAAGAACTGGCACAGAAAGCGCATGCTGTTGGTGCAAAAATCCTGGTAGATGGCGCGCAGAGTATTCAACACATGCCGATAGATGTAATCGACATGGATTGTGATTTCTTTGTATTCTCCAGTCATAAAGTGTTTGGTCCTACAGGAATTGGTGTATTGTATGGTAAAGAGGAATTGTTGGATGAAATGCCGCCGTACCAAGGTGGGGGAGATATGATTTCCAAAGTGACTTTCGAACGAACGACTTACAATGAGCTGCCGTTCAAGTTTGAAGCCGGAACGCCGCATATTGCGGGTGGAATTTGTTTGGGTGAAGCCATAAAGTTCCTCTCTGGTTTGGATATCGATGCTATTCAGCGTCACGAGAAGGAATTGGCCGATTATGCACAAGACATGCTAGACACATTTGAAGGCATGCATATTATCGGCGAAGCAAAGAAAAAAACGAGTGTGGTCTCTTTCGTGGTTGACGGGGTTCATCCGTTTGATCTAGGCACCTTACTCGATAAACAAGGAATTGCGGTGCGCACCGGACACCATTGTACACAGCCTTTGATGGATTTCTTTGGAATTCCGGGAACAGTTCGTGCCTCTTTTGCGTTTTACAATACCCGCGAAGAAATCGATACGTTCATCGGAGCGGTGGAGAAGAGTATACAAATGCTTAAATAATTGACAATTGACAAACGTAAGTTCGGCGAAGCCAATTGACAATTGACAATTCAAAGACACATGTCAATAGAACAAAAACAACAAGAGATCATCGATGAGTTTGGCATCTACGACGACTGGATGGAGAAGTACGAGTACATCATCGAGTTGGGGAAAGAGTTACCGGTGATTGATCCGGCGAAGAAAACAGATAAGCGATTGATCGAAGGATGTCAGTCACGCGTGTGGCTCGATGCCATGGTCGAAGATGGGAAGATGAAGTTTACCGCAGATTCCGACGCCATCATCACCAAAGGCATTATTGCTCTGCTGATCCGCGTCTTGAATAACGAAGCACCAGCCGACGTAGCAAAAGCAGATCTGCACTTCATCTCCGACATCGGACTGCAAGAGCACCTCTCGCCAACTCGCGCGAACGGACTGGTAAGTATGGTGAAACGACTAAAAATGGAGGCATTGCGAAGCACCCAGTAAGGTCAGATCACATCTGACCAGCGGTAGCGGATGCAATCCGCCCCAAACGTATGAGATATATATATGGAACACGAAATAATAAAACTCGAAAACACAATCGTGGAGGTACTGAAAACCATCTATGATCCCGAGATCCCGGTCGATATCTTCGAGTTGGGACTCATCTACGAGGTCAAGATTGATGAAGACAAAAATGTCCAGATCGAAATGACCCTGACCTCACCGAACTGTCCCGTGGCAGAATCAATGCCAAAGGAAGTCGAAGACAAAGTTGCGGCTATTGAGGGCGTAACAACGGCCAAGGTCAATATCGTTTTTGATCCACCGTGGGATAAAGACATGATGAGCGAAGAAGCCAAACTGGAATTGGGTTTCCTGTAGGTATGCGATGCATCGCATACCACAGGAAACCCAACCCATTGCATACCACAGGAAACCCAACCCATTGCATACCTACAGGAAACCCAACCCATTGCATACCACAGGAAACCCAATATTAATGAGATGCATCGCATCTCAACGATACGGACGGATAAAATCCGCCCCAATAAAACCTTAAAAATGAAAAGAGTAGTAATCACAGGAATCGGTGCCTTGACACCAATAGGAAACAACCTTCAGGACTACTGGAACAACCTGAAAAATGGCGTAAGTGGAGCCGCGCCTATCACGAAATTCGATACCTCGAAGTTCAAAGTGACCTTTGCTTGTGAGCTGAAAGGTTTCGATCCGAAAGATTATTTCGACGTTAAGGAGCTGCGCAAGTACGACCCCTTCTCGCAGTACGCATTGGTAGCAGTCGATGAAGCAGTGAAGCACGCCAATATTGATTTTGACACTTTGAACAGAGACCGGATCGGAGTGATTTGGGGATCAGGGAACGGAGGAATCCAAACCTTTCAGGATCAAATGATGGAATATTGCCAGGGTGACGGAACACCGCGTTTTACACCCTTTTTCATACCGCGAATCTTAGTGGATATCGCATCAGGAATCATTTCGATCAAGTACGGACTCCGTGGCGTTAATTTCTGTCCGGTTTCAGCTTGTGCGACATCCAACACAGCGATCATCGAAGCATTCAACTACATCAAGTGGGACAAAGCTGATATGATCATTACAGGTGGATCAGAAGCAGCGATCAATGAAGCAGCAATTGGTGGATTCTCCTCTGCAAAAGCCTTGTCAACCCGCAATGATTCTCCGGAAACCGCTTCACGACCATTCGACGTGAGTCGCGATGGATTTGTAATGGGAGAAGGAGCAGGAGCAATGATTCTGGAAGAATACGAACACGCAGTGCGCCGTGGGGCAACGATTTATGGTGAGATCGTAGGTGGTGGTCACGCTGCCGATGCTTACCACCTTACGGGAACGCATCCTGAAGGAGATGGCGCTGTACTTGGAATGACCGAAGCACTTCGTGAAGCAGGAATTACAGCCGATCAGATCGATCACATCAATATGCATGCAACCAGCACGCCTTTGGGCGACAATTCTGAATTGATCGCTGCGAAACGCGTTTTTGGTGAGCGCAAATCACTCGCTGTTTCAGCAACCAAATCCATGACCGGTCATTTACTTGGTGCAGCTGGAGCAATCGAAGGAATTGCATGCGTCATGGCACTCCATGAAGGTATGGTTCCACCAACGATCAATACCACCGAAATCGAACCTGAATTTAAAGACCTCTTTGAATTCCCAATGGGCAAGGCTGTCAAGAAAGAAATGACTTATGCCATGAGTAATACCTTCGGTTTCGGCGGGCATATTGCGAGTGTGATCTTCAAAAAAAGCAGTTAGCAATTGACTTTGTGAATTTAGAAGCGAGACAGAATACGAATCCCCCATTGTCAATTGTCCATTGGCTTCGCCGAATTTACGTTTGTCAATTGTCCATTGTCCTTTGCTGTTAGCAACAACACAAAAAACGGTAACACCGCTGCTTTAAAACGCACTAGTACCCCAAAAAGCACTCCTGTGAAGCCGGCCATGAAGGCCATGAGCAAGACAAAGTAAAAGGCGAACATGAGGAACTCGCTGCGCCGAATGACACCGATTTTCCGCTTGACCGATCCCTGAAAGAAAAAGAGAAAGGTCAGGAGCATGAAAGCCATACTTTCAAGGCCATTCACGATCAAGGTTGGGCTCAAAGCCTCCCACAAAAACGGACGAAAAGTTCCAGCAACTACGGCTTCCGGAAAGGAACGCAACAAACCCATAGGAGTGTAATCTGTGATCCCGATATCGTATTTGTTTTGCCCGTATGTTGTATTCTTTGCGAAATCTTGCTGTACGACAGATGCTTCGTCAATGTAGCGCTGCAGAACTTCACCTTGTGTAGAAATAAAGAAGAAGAACAGCACAACGCCAATGAGCAACAATCCATTACTGAGTATTGCCCCTTTGAGTGGGGTCTCTTTGTATTTTCGTCGAAGGCGCGCCACCAAGGCAAAAATCACCGGAGCCAATACCGCCATTGCGACTGCAGAACGGGTTTGTAGGATTATGTATAAGAAGAATAACACCCCGATCCAGTTCCAGATTGTCGACTTGTATTCAAGGGAAATGATTTTGAAGAGGTTGATGATGATATAAATGATAGAAATCAATACGATTGCATCTTTGGAAACTGTCGCGCACCAGAAAGATACCGATGGAACAAACAAAACAGCTAGTGCCGCATACCAGGGCTTATGCAATTGGAGTCCGATCACGAAATCGTATAAGCGCCAGCTCGCATTGGCTAGAAAGAATCCAAAGAGAAAGGTGCCTGCCCAAAAACTTTTAAAGGTCACAAACGAAATCAGTGAAGCGACCTTCGACACAAACCAACCTTCCGGTTCACGGTAGATCCAACCCGGTGGATAGCCGGTTGTTGAACTAAAGCGATTGAAGTTGCCATCAACACCTCCGTTACCAAGAATTTCCTGTAAATACAGTGAGGGAGACTCAAAGAAAAGGTTATTCAGTTTTATGGCGCCGTCCCAATAGGCAATTGTATCACCACCTTTGATTATGAAATAGTAAACACAGGCAAAAGCCAACCCAAAAAATAACTTGAACAGCACATTCCACCGGTAGTACTTGTAGTGAGGAATGTCTTTCTTCTTCGAATACCGGTATTGGGTAATCATTAGAATAATCAACACCCATAGCAAGGCACTGAGCAAATCGATCGGACCAAGGTAGTCGAATTTCATTGAACAAATGTAGGGAAATATGAGAAGCTACCTCGATACATTTTTCGCTGATCGAGTTCCCGAGGAACGAGGGTGTATCGAGATAAGCGAAAAACACTCGGTCGTCGGGACAACAAAGAATCGATTTTCATAAGCAACGCTGACCGAGTGCCGACGGAGGAGGTGTACCGAGGTCAGCGGCGAAACACCTTCTTCTTCGACATACTCCTTAACTCATCTGTTCTCCCTTCGATCAGAGCTCGCTTTTTCTCATGACTCCATCCTTGAATTTGTTTTTCTCGATAAAAGGCCAAATCAATCCTGTTGAATTCTTCGAAATAGACCAAACTTACAGGTTGGTGCATTTTAGTGTGAATAGCTCCTTCACTAGATTGATGCTGCTTTAATCTTCTTTCTAAATTCCTAGTACTACCAGTGTAGTAACTTCCATCTCCGCAAAGGAGAATATACATAAATCCTTTCATGTGCAAAAAGTAGGTTACTTGAAGATAAGAAAAAAAAGGAAACACGCCGCCCTCGGTACAATTTTTATTCGCCCTAAGGGTCTCATAAAAATCACTCGGTCGCCGTAGTTTCGAAGAAAGTTCTATACAGATGGGTTAGTGTCCCGCTGACCGAGTGCCGACGGAGGAGGTGTACCGAGGTCAGCGGACAACCACCTTCCTCACCTCACTCATCTCCCCCGAACTCCAACGCAAGAAATAAACTCCAGACTCCATCCCAAGCATTGTTTCCGTGATGGTGTAAAGTCCTTTCGGAAGGGTGCTGTCGTTAAAGTAACGACGAACAACCCGTCCACGAGAATCCGTGAGGTTGATTGTAAGGGTTGTTTCGGTTGAAATGATCAAGTCGAAAGTGAAATGATCGCTGGCAGGATTTGGGTTGGGGCCAATCAATACCGGACCTTCTCCTTCTATATTCTTGCAGAAACGATCGTTCGTTGGATCCTCATCCTGTAAACCATTGGCGTTGTATGCTTTCGCTTCAGCACAGATCCACGCTTCGGTGCCATCTTGGTCGGAAATGAAAGCAGAAGGTTGCGCACTGAATACCATGACCACGGTCTGTCCGCCCTGAATGGCTTGTTCGTAACGGTCTTTCAATACCGTACCATTGCTCAAGCGTAATTCAACGTCTGCATAGTCGACCATGGAGGTTCCCATGTTGCGCAAGTTTACACCGATGTTGTAAAAACCATTGTCTTCGTCGAGGAAAATATTCTGTACCGCCAGGTCAAATCGGGCTTTGTACACCGGGATATTCGTGTAGGCCGTGTCGGTGCATCCTACTGTATTGCCTACGATGTATTCAACGGTCATTATAGAATCAATCCACTGCATTCCGTAAGTGTGAATGGGTTCAATTTCAGTGCTTGTTGTTCCATCGCCAAAATCCCAGTTTCCTACTGTTGCACCTACAGTTGTATTTGTAAAGATGACGGGATCACCGGCAATCACCACTGATGGCGAAGTGGTAAACACAGCGTTCAAAGCCGGATTCACCGTAATGATCTTCATCGTGTCTTTGGTACACCCAAAATCGGAGGTAGTGGTCAGTTTTATATTATTGGGCCCCGGATTCGTAAACACAAAAGCAGTAGGCGACCCGCTTAAATTGTTGGTAAGGTTGATTTCCCAAGTGGATGATGCAACTAAACCGGTTGCTACTGTTGAAGTGTTGGTCAAAGTCGTCCAAGTTCCTACACATGCCGGCCCGTTAGTAAAATTGGGAACAGGATAAGCGTGTGTAAACTGTTGAACTTGCACTAAATCGGTGCAGCCGTTACTGGCAGTAACCGTAAGACCAATGGTATGAAAACCAATCGTGTTAAACGTCTTATTCGGCAAAGGCATCGGTGAGTAGGTGTTGTCGCCAAAGTTCCATAAATAGTCTTGAATAAAGAGTGGTGCTGTCACCGAACTGGTATTGGTGAATGGAATCGGTGAACCGGCACAGATTGCTCCTGCAGTGAATTGCGCGATTGGACTCTCCAATATCGTAACAGGTATGGTCACCTCATCACTACAGCTATTCATATCCGTCACCAAAAGGCTTACATTAAAGGTGCCTACTTCATTGTAATTCCTCATTGGACTTGGTAACACACTAGAATTGCCCATTCCTGAAGAAGGTTGTCCAAAGTTCCACAACCAGGCATTCACTTCCGCACTTCCATTAGTACTGGTACTGGCAAAAGCAGTGGTTTGGTTGAAACATGTGTTGTTGACAGTGAAGGACGCGCTAGGGTTTTCGTAGACTTGGACGGTGGCAAAGGCGTAATCACCACATCCGCCTGCTGACTCAACATAGAGTATTAGCTGATAAATACCCGGTGAATCGTAGATATGATTTACTGTTTCACCATTGTCATAATTAGAATCACCTAAATCCCATTCCCAAATCACAACCGGATCACCATTTGAGACTACGCTTGCGTCAGCTATACTCGTTATCTCACCAAAACATGAATTATTGACATTAATAGACGCTTGAG
The DNA here is from genome assembly GCA_036825545.1 of Crocinitomicaceae bacterium. Lineage (GTDB taxonomy): Bacteria > Bacteroidota > Bacteroidia > Flavobacteriales_D > Crocinitomicaceae > M0103. Next base: position 75,138 of record DAISYB010000014.1, read on the forward strand.
GTGCAGTACCACTGATCGTCACATAAACAGTATCCCTTCCAATACATCCATTTATATTAGTTGTTTCAACAAAATAAATACCTGTCGTATCAACAGCATATTGGGATTCTGAAGACCCATCAGGCCATAAATAGCTAATTGTTCCCGAAATTCCGGATGTTAGTTGTATCAAATTACCACTGCATAAACTCAGATCTTGACCTAATGAAACTGTTGATGGATAAGTATCAATGACAAAATTGACTATTTCACTTGTTTTAATGCATCCATTTGTGTCAGTGATTTGAACCCAATAGTCACCTGACATAGTTACTGATAAAACTTCTGATGATTCAGAATTACTCCATTCATATTGATAATTTGAACCTAATCCAGTATTCCATTCAACGAAGCTATCAGGGCAAAATAAAGTTTGAGACGGATATTCAATTGAATTGTATTTTACTTGGATTGTATCAGATGTTTGAAATCCAAACAAATCAACTGTTTGTACCCAATAAGTACCCGTTTCGTTCACTGAAATACTGCTTCCTGTCGATCCATCAGACCATAAATAAGAAACAAAATTCGGTCCTGCTGATAGCGTTTGGGAACAGAATCCATAATCAACCGAGAGGTCTTTTCCAAGATTCACAGGTGGTGAGTATTTGTAACGCAAATAATCTTCTACAAGTCCTATCTGACTCGCATTGAGGATTGATGAAAAAACAATCTTTTCTGCAATTAATCCATTCATTCTATTATAGCCTGAATGTGTTGGCGACAGATGGAAATTAGCAAATGTTACAGCCGAAGTTCGTGATCCTGAAATTAGAAGCCAGTTGTTTTCAGGGATTGACGTCGTGACAGCCTTATTAACTCGAATGCCAGTTCCGGTGAAAGCAATTGAATAGGAACCAATTACTGGTCCTGTGACGATTGAAGTCATGAAACGAGGGTTGGCTGTACCGGAAACGAGTCCACAAATGGCGTTACTGCTATTATTGTAATGCTTCATCACAGTGAAGTAAGTTCCTGCTGAAAGACTAGATGCTGCACCTATTTGATCTCCACCATCAAAGTATACGGCAGGTAAATTGTTGATCTCTGCAGAATTTAATAAGGGTTTTAAACCTGATGTTGCTTGAACCAAGTTGGGATAAACACCATTTCGATCGCTCCATGAAGAAACAAGGTTTGGACTTTCTACTGTTATTCCTACACTTGGATCTAACCAAAGGGCAATTGTTCCAATGGAGTTCAAATCAACGATTTTAAACTGAAAGATACTGCTCCAAGAAGATTCAGAACCGTCTTCAACAGAGCGAACCCTCCAATGATAGGTATTAGGGGATAAGGTTATTGTGGTATCTGAATCATATACGTTAAAAGATAAACTAGGACTGAAATCTGCATTGAGTGAAATTTGTAATTGATAATAATCTGCATTAACAACATTGTTCCATTCCAGTAGAATGTTGTTTTCTAGTTGAGTCCAACCATATTTTGGGGAAACTAGCGATGTTTGTGCTACTGAATAAATCGCATTTAACAGAAAAGCGACAAAGAAAGTAAATCTAATCATGAATAACTTTGATATCAGTAATTATCGGTATAAAATAATAAACAACGCAAGATAAGAGTTTCATTTCTATTTTGAAAATTAAATAAAACAACAAATTACTTAACTTTACGCTATTCAACATTCTGTAAATTGAATTCAAAAATAGCGATTAAAGTATCGGGTTTATCCAAAATGTATCATTTAGGTAAATCAAAAGATTCCAGTTTGAGAGGTTTTCTTTCAAGTCCTGGTAAATTCTTAAAATCGAAAGTGAGTGAGTTTTGGGCTTTGAAGGATATAAATCTTGAAATTGAAGCGGGTGATGTTGTAGGTATAATCGGAAAGAATGGTGCAGGAAAAAGTACGTTGCTTAAAATACTTTCTCAAATTACAGGTCCGACCAAGGGACGTGTTGAATTAAATGGAAGAGTTGCCTCATTGTTGGAAGTCGGAACAGGATTTCATCCTGAATTAACAGGACGTGAGAACATTTATTTGAATGGGACAATCTTGGGGATGACCCGTAAAGAAGTCAAGGATAAGTTTGATGAAATTGTTGCTTTCTCAGGTGTAGAAAAGTTTATAGATACACCGGTGAAACACTATTCTTCGGGAATGTATGTTAGATTAGCATTTGCAGTGGCCGCTCACCTTGAACCGGAAATTTTAATTATCGACGAAGTTTTGGCAGTTGGAGACGCAGAGTTTCAGAAAAAGTGCCTCGGTAAAATGAAAGAAGTGGCAGGTCAGGGTAGGACAGTATTGTTTGTGAGTCATCATCTTGGATCAGTTAGACAATTATGTAATAAGGGGGTTCTACTTGAGCATGGTGAAGTAGTTATTTCAGGAACTATAGATGAAGCTATTACTGCTTATCAAAGGAGTCATGTTTTGTCAAAAGATTATATCACAAAATCAGATTCAAAAGATGTCTATATCGCCAAAGCATCTATAATTGAAAATAAAACAAGCTTTTATTACAATGATGAGATTTCTTTTCGATTTCAAGTATTTTTCAATAATAGAAACCTACAAAAAACACATTTATTGGTAAGATTATTTGATCAGGACACTTCATTAGTTGGCTCTACTGAGACATATGTTAATTATGATAATTCCAATATAAAATTGTCACTTCCAAGTTTGCTTTTAACGAAGGGGTCATATTATTTAAATGTTATACTTTACCAACCAGGAGTAAGTCAATTTGATAATGTTAAAGAATGTTGTTCATTCGATATATTAGATAACAACAAGGAGTTTAGTCATTTAGAATCTTTTAAGATTGGACCTGTCTATTTACCAAATAAATGGGAATGAAGAAGTTCATACAAAGAGTGGTACGCAAAATAGAGATGCTTTTGGGTATGAGAGATAAGAATGCTATATTCTTTACCAAAGATTATTTTAGAGGGCGTAAATTCATCATAGGGGATTACACGTATGGTCATCCAAAAGTCATTTTTGAGAATGATGATGCTAATTTGTTTATAGGGAAATATTGTTCTATTTCACAAGAAGTGACGATTTTTTTAGGTGGAAATCATAGGTCAGATTGGATTACGACATACCCATTTAATGCATTACCCGAATATTTCCCTGAGGGGGGAGATATAATCGGTCATCCAGCGACAAAAGGCAATGTTGTAATAGGAAATGATGTTTGGATAGGTCGAAATGTTTCAATTTTATCCGGTGTTACAATTGGTAATGGCGCAATTATAGGCACCGGTTCAGTCATAACAAAGCCAATAGGTGCGTATGAAATATGGGCAGGTAATCCAGCTAGATTAGTAAAAAAAAGATTCAACGATGTAACAATCAAAAATCTAGAGAAAATACAGTGGTGGAATTGGAATGATGAAAAAGTTCTGAGAAACATAAAAAGATTACAGTCGAATAATTTAGATGAATTCTTAAGCGATGAAGCTATTTAAAAAATATTATCAGTACTTGAATTGGGGAGGACGTTACATAAATGACAACTATCTCATTTCAACTACGAAATTGAATGAATCTGAAATTGCAAAGTCCCCCAAGCGATATGATATTATTAATTATTTATTGAAGTTTCTTGACAGGGAATCTATATATCTTGAAATTGGTGTTAGAAACCCAGCAATAAATTTCGATTTAATTAATGCTTCAAAAAAGTATAGTGTTGATCCTGGAATTGAATTCAAAGAGAATCCTGTAGACTTTAAAATGACGAGTGATGATTTTTTTGAGAATTTGAGAGGTGGAAAAATACTTGATAAGAAGTTGAAGTTTGATGTTATTTTCATCGATGGCCTTCATTTAGCTGAACAAGTTGATCGAGATATTGAAAATGCCTTGTTCTTTATCAAGGATGATGGATTTATCGTTTTACACGATTGTAACCCACCAACGGAATGGCATGCGCGCGAAGAACATCAATATCGTATGTCTCCGGCCGGAAATAATTGGAATGGGACAACTTGGAAAGCCTTTGTAAAGGCAAGGCAGAACAAAGATATTTTCTCATGTTGCATTGATACAGATTGGGGTGTTGGAATTATTTCTAAAAGCCATGACTTCAAACAAAATCAGTTCATTTCTAACCCATTTTATGAGTTTAAAGTTTTTCAGGCTGAGCGTAATAAATCACTTGGATTAGTGGGGTTTGAAGAATTTAAAACACTGATAGGTCAAAAAGAATTAATCTAACTATTGATGGGGAGATATATTCAATTTTTCCTTTTTACAATTGCACTTATTGGAATTCGATTTCGAAGTCGCATTGGATTTAGTTTAAAGAAACGCCCCAAGAATAATTCAATCCTCTACCTTACCGCTTTCTATCCCGGAAACTCAGGCTATCATTGGAGGGCAAAGAAATGGGCTGAAGAGTTGGAGAAGAGTGGTTATGCGGTTACTTTGGCTCATGCTTTGAATGAAACTGAGTTCAACGGTTTGCTGAAAAGTGATTTCTCGAAATTTCTTCGACTTTACTTAAAGCGCAGATTCAAACAAGTTCTAATGGCACGCAACTTTGAAACTGTCATTGTTCAAAGAGAGCTGTTGGTGTACAATGACTATGGAAATCTTTTTCTTGAGAAATTGTTATTGAGAATTCATCCGAATGCAATTCTCGACTTCGATGATGATATTGCAGCTGCCAAAAAGCAACCCAAAAAAATAACGAGTTGGTATGGACGCTTAATGCAGGAAAATGGCAATAAGTTCAATGAATCACTTCGCTTGTACAAACGTTTCATAGTGGCTTCAGATTATTTGAAGAACAAAGTGCTTTCGGAAAACAATCAAATTTCTCCTTCCTCTTTATTAATCATTCCTACATGCGTTGACTATGACAATTACCCACCTAAGAAGTATGATTTAAACAAGAAGAAGCTGACGCTTGGTTGGATAGGTGGTAATCACAATTACCATTATTTGCAGCGAATCATTCCATATCTCGACGAGTTGAGCGAAAAACACTCGTTTAGGTTGCTTGTTATAGGAGGAAAAACTTTTGAAGCTGATGCGAATTTTGAAATTGAGTTCAGAAAATGGTCACTTGAAACTGAGGTAGAAGATTTATATCAAGTTGATATTGGACTCATGCCACTTGATAACACCGAGGTCGCAAAAGGAAAAGGAGGATTCAAACTCATTCAATATATGGGTTTAGGAATTGTTAGTGTGGCAAGTGCAATTACTATAAATAAAGAAATTGTGGATGATGGTGTGAATGGTTTTTTGGTTGAAGGTTCTGATTGGTTAAATGTGTTATCGGGTGTACTTGATAAAAAACAAGGATTTTCTGAAATTGGGTTAAATGCTGCTGAAAAAATTAAAAAATCATACTCAATCAACGGGAATAGAAAGAATTATGTGAGATTTGTAGTAAATCAAAACGATTTATGAGAGTTGCGATATTGCTTCACGGAGATGTTCAAAATGATTATCGTGTTTTGAAAACAATTCATTCTTTGGCTAAATTCTGTGAAGTAGATTTGTTTTACATATCGAGCAACGTAAATTTCATAGACCCATTTGAGTCCAATGAGAATATTAATTTTTTCCCTATCAAACGTCGTGATAGCTTTTGGCAGCGAATTTTAAGACACACTCTTTTTACCCATGAATTCAATTACCTCATCAAAGAAGTGCAAAGGTCAAATGTGGTATACACTCATATATGGGCCAATGATCTTCCAACACTTGTATCTGGGGTGAAACTTGCATTCCATTTCAATGCTAAATTGATTTATGATTCTCATGAGATTTATATCGAAACATTAAACCAGTTTTTTCCAAGAAATCCTTCCGGTATAAAAAAATATATTTTTGCCCTGCTTCTTTTTTTGATGAAGTCAATTGGTAACTACTTTGAAAGAAAGTCGATGAAGAAGGTTGATTGTTTTGTAACAGTCAACAAATCAATTTTAGAATATTTTCATTCAAAATATGGTGTATCAAATGGGGTCGTTCTTATGAATTTTCCCAAATTGAATAGTGTTTTAAATGACGTGATTGATTTAAAAAAGAAATATTCTTGGAATGAAAATAGTAAGGTACTGTTGTATCAAGGAGTTTTAAATGAAGGTAGAGGGTTAAGATTGTTATTAAATACTATGTTAATACTTGACGGGAGCTATAAATTGGTTTTGATTGGCGACGGTACCCTAATGAAAGATTTAGTAGAGTTTTGTAAGATTAATAATCTTGAACAACGAGTGAAATTCACTGGTCGGGTCTCACTTGAAGACCTACCCCAGTATACAAAAGGGGCAGATTTAGGGGTGAATTTGTTGGAAGATTTTAATTTGAGTAAGAAAATGGCTTCACCCAATAAGCTATTTGAATATATTCATGCTGATGTTCCCGTTATATCAACAAATTCACTTGAAAGTTCAAAAGTGATCGATGATCCGCGTTTGGGAAGATTAGTTGACAATTCTATATATTCCATTAGGAATGGTATTTATGAGCACTTTTCAGTTGCGAAGATGAAGGATTTAGATTTTTTTGAACTTCGAAAAAAAGAGTATTCATGGGAAGGTCAAGAGTATAAACTTCAAGAGATTCTCAATTGAAAAAAGTACTAATCATATCCTATTTCTTTCCACCATGTAATTTTGTAGGTGCGGAGCGAACGGCAGCTTGGGCGAAGTATTTGAATGAATTTGGATATTATCCCATTATTATAACGCGATGTTGGAATGAAGGGCAAACCAATCTTCTGGAAAAAGCTAGGAGTAATGTTTACAGTCTCGAAAAATTTGACGCCTATGAAATTCATCAAGTCCCAGTAAAGAGGACACTAAGGGATCGTTGTTCTGGAATAAAATGGTTGGCACCAATTCAAAAATCTCTGACATTTTTAGAAATTTTATTGAATAATTATCTCTTAATATCTTTGCCATACTATTCCATTTATCAAAAAGCGAGAGAATTGTTGAATAATGATAAAGAGATAAATGTGGTAATTGCTAGTGGAAGACCTTTTCAGACCTTTTTCATAGGGTCTAAACTTCGGGATGAGTTTGATGTAAGGTGGTTGCCGGATTATAGAGATGAGTGGAATTCTCATCAAAATCCAACAACAAGTAGCATATTATGGCGATTCATTAGCAATTTGGAACGAAAGAGTGAATTGCGTTGGACTTCCAATGCCGATGGATTTATTACCGTTTCACAAAATTGGAGAAGTTCAATCCAAAATTTTATCCAAAAAAAAGGTTTCGTTGTTATGAATGGATATCATGAAATATTGAAACCAATAATAAAAGAAACCGATGAAACCCGATTAAAAATTCTTTATGCCGGTACATTATATCCATCGCAGAAAATTGATTTTTTAATAAATGCTGTAAAACAGATACCCAATTTTGAAGATAAAATTTTGGTTGAATTCGTAGGTGTAAATATAATTCCAAGTGAATTAACAAGATTAAAAGGCTTGTGTAAGGGTTCTAGTGTTTTTCGTTTCGTTGATCGCGTTAATCGTGAGAATCTGACAAAAGCAATGCAACTATCAGATATTCTCATTCTCACATCATTTGATAATGTAAAAGGCTGGTATCCTGTGAAATTATTCGAATATTATGCTTCAGGCAAGCCTATTTTGTTGTGCCCTTCTGATAAGGATGTAATGGAGGAATTCGTATTAAAAACGAATTCTGGTTTCGTGGCTAATACAGTTGAAGAATGCGAAGCAATTTTAAGAGAGTGTTTGGCAAAGAAACAGAATGGAGAAATCATCCTATTTGAAAGAAATTTAGTGGAAGGAGAAAAGTATAGCCGTCGTTATCAAACAAAAATACTAGCTGAGCACTTAGATAGTATATACAATAAGTAATTTACCTATGCACTCCACCTGCCTCATCTGCTCTTCCACCTCTCTTAATCCTCTGAAAAGTTACGAGAAAGCTCACTTGTGTCAATGTAGTAATTGTGGTTTTGTATTCGCGCAAAAAGTACCTACATCCGAAGAATTGGAGGAGCACTATATAGGATACGGACGCAATGATTATTTGTCGCCCATCACCATCAAACGCTATCATGAATTGTTGGACCAAATGGAACCCTATCGCAAAACCAATAAATTGCTGGACGTTGGATGTGGCATTGGTTATTTTTTGGAAGCAGCGAAAGAGCGTGGATGGGAAGTCTACGGAACAGAATATACGGATGAGGCCGTAAGTATTTGCGAAGAGAAAGGGATCAAGGTGCAAAAAGGAAAATTGGATCCGAAGAACTACGAGGAAGAAAGTTTTGATGTCATCACTTCTTTTGAAGTGATCGAACACATCAATAATCCATTGGAAGAATTGGAAAATTTTAATTCTCTTCTGAGAAAAGGGGGAGTAGTCTACGTGACAACTCCTAATTTCAATTCCTTGTTACGCTACCGTTTGAAGGCGGCTTATAATGTCATAACCTATCCGGAGCACTTATCGTATTACACTCCCAAAACTTTAAAGCGCGTGTTCAAACAAAGTGGCTTTTCCTGCAAGAAGATAGAGACAACAGGTATCAGCTTAACTCGTTTGAAAACCAGTCAGGGAAAAACTTCAGAAGCCTTCATTTCTGAAACATCTACCGACGAACAATTGCGCAACAGCATTGAAACGAAATGGTACTTGCAAGTAGCCAAACGATTTATCAATGGTGCGCTCACCTTACTTGGCAAAGGCGATAGTTTGAAAGGGTGGTTTGTGAAGAATTAAAACATGGGGCATAGAGCATGGATCATGGACTTTGATCTAACTTCGGAGATATATTCCTGTTTTAGTCCGTGCATGATCGATCAGCGTGTTTCTTGAAATCGTTTTTTCTTGTACGCTGGCTGAGTGATCCTGACCGAAGCCAACGGATCGTCAGGATTGTACCGCTTCGCCGTCGGCAAGCCTTTGGCGGCCAATGGAGGTAGGCAAAAAAAACACTAATATCTCTCAATAATTCCTAATTCCTAATTATCAATTGCTTGCCCTGCTCGCACTGAGTTTAATCGAAGTGAGTCCGCCGAAATGTCAATTGTGCATATTTCTTGGAATCCGAATTTGAATCTCCGTGCCTTTGCCAAGTGAAGAAACAATGTTCATTTCGCCGTGATACACTTGTACACGGTTTTGCATGTTGTAAATGCCTATACCCGGTTTGATTGCACTGGTGTCAAATCCTTTTCCGTTATCCGAAATGGACAATTCCAAGCGATCTGTTAATTTTTTGCCGTTGATTGCTACCTTGGAGGCTTCGCTGTGTTTAATTGTATTGGTCAAGGCTTCTTGAACCAGACGCACTAAGTTCAATTTCAAGTCAGAATCATCCTCAATATCGAGCAGATCTTCCGGGAGCCGTGTAGAAATCTGAATTCCTTTTCCAAACTTTAAAGACTCGACAATCTCGTTAATGCTCTCATTCAAGGTTTGATTATTGAATTTACTCGAATTCAAATTGTGTGACAATTGCCTCGTCTCTTTACATGCTTTTTCAAGCAGGTTGAAAGCCAAGTCTAAATAATCGAGTTGTTTCCCTTCCCGTTCATCCATAATCATCCCCAAGTAGAGTTGAGAGGTAACCATCAATTGGCAAATATTATCGTGCAATTCACGACTGATTTCTTGTTTCTGGATTTCCTGCGCTTGAATAACAGCTCTAGAAATTTGGTTTTGCAATTCAAGGCCTTCCGTTCGGTCGACGCCTATAACCAACAGGTGATCTTTGTTCTGAAAATGAATCTTTCGGGCAAAATTATCCACGAAGAGTTGGTTCCCGTGCTTTGAGATGTGTTTAAACATCCCCAAATACACTTCATTTCCTTGATCAAGTAGCTTTCTATGTTCTTCAATCGCTTTGATTTGATCATCTCCGATCAACAAAGCATCAAAATTGATCTTTCCAAACTCTTTTGCCGTATAGCCATAGATTTCACAGGCCTTTTTATTGGCCAACTCGATTTTTAAGGTGTCAGGATCTTGCAGCCAAATTGGGGTTGGACTCAAATCGATAAGATCGAGGTAGTTCGTTCGGGCGATTTCTAATTCTGCTTCCGCCTTCATAATTGATGTAACATCCTGAATTACCCCTGAAATGCGCACACCATGCTTTTCGTTGAATTCAGTTTTAACAATCAATCGAAATTGGTGATTTTCATTCTCCTTCAATCGATCCCATTTCAAATCGATCATTGGTTCCCTTCGTTTGATCGCATTAATTAAATCAATGTACAGTACCTCCGGCATCAAACGTTTCATGAACTCGATCTTCAAATCATGAATGGGCATATCCTCAGGAATGCCTAGCAGATTCCTTGCGTTGCCGGAAAGAATGGTTTCCATATTGATTAAATCAATGGACCAAAAGCCAATTGAAGCCATTTTGTTCGACAAAGACAAGAGGTCTAACAATTGCTTTTCACGGGAAATATCGAGAGCAATCAAATCAACCGAATCATCATCCGCACAACGCGTTACACTACTCTTGAGGTAAGCAACTCTCCCTGAGACCTGATTCATTTTGAACACTTCGGAAAAAGACAAACAGTTACCTGAAAGAAGGTTCTTCCACTGAAACTCAAAGCCTTCTTTATCATTGGAGTCGATCAGGTCAAAAATAGTCTTGATTTTGGTATTCTTACCATTTAAGAACAGATCTTCTACTGTTTTGCTGTAGCGTAGAAAACCACCATCCGGACTTAGATTGAAAAATAGAATTGAAGAATTGTCATTTAACAGATTGCGCTGGTGAGCAATGCGTTTGTTGGCAATTCCATGACCTATGTTCTCCGACAAACTAGCCAATTGATTTGTGGCATCAAGTGTCATTTCAATATCCTTCTCAGAGAATAGAGTGACTACAGCAACGAGTTCATTTTTGCTGTGCAGCGGAATAGCAATCCCCGTTCTCAACTTACTCTTTTTGACCAATTCCCGACGTTTGAACTCTTTCTTATTTTCAAGGGTATTCCACCAAATAAGATTGTTCTGGTCCAAACAGACTCCGGGTAGGCCTGTGCCACGCTTGAAGGTGGAATAATTACCATCGTGTGATAAAAGAAATATGTCCTGATTTTTCCCTTGGGTAGAATGAACAGCTCGCCTGCGAATCTCTGTATGATCGTAATTGGGTAACCAACATTCCGCTACTCTAAAAACGGGTGAATATTGTGTGATCAATGCAAGTACTTCTTCAAGACAATCTTCCAGTGCATTATCACTTAAAAAAATATTGTTGATTTGAATCCTTAAGTCGCGCAATCGGTGCGATTTCCGTTCCTCCGTGGCATCAACTATGTATCCGATATAATGACTTACTCCACCATCATCTTTGTAACAAACGACAACGTTGAGTTGGAAAGAGAAATAAGCTCTTTCATCCGACAACCGGTTCTCGATGTAATAGATGAAATTGGTTTTTTTCTCTTGAATGGCCTGATCGAGAAAGTACTTAAACTCAACCAATTGGTGATCGCCTGCAATACTCAATACATCTTCCAGAGTGACGCATTTCCGTCCGATATTCACAGTGCAAAGCTCATGAAAAAAAGCATTTCCAAAAACAATTTGATCATCGAGATTCCACTCAAACAAGGCAGAATGCACCGATTCCGTGATGGATTCATACCGTCTATTGGCCTGTCGAATTTGTTCTTCCTTCCGCATCTCATCAGTCCGATCTACAGAGAACAACAAAACACCACCCTCAATTCGACTCATTCTCAGTTCGAAGTAGCCCACACTTCCATCCGGAAAATCGAAGCGGTTCATAAAATTGATGGGTTCACCCGTACGAATGCATTCACGAATATTGACAAAAGCACTCGATTCTTCAATTCCGGGATAGATTTCTTCACACTTCATCCCGATAACATTTCTACCACTGATTCCTCCTTGAGCTTTAACCGTCTCATTAAGGTAGACATAGCGCATATCATCCGATATGACCTGCACCCCTTCCAATAAATGATCAAACACCGAAAAATTCATAAGTACCAGTTATGAGTCCTAATATAAAGTATATTTCGTATGAATTTACATTTAACAACGATTAATCTAGTTATTTATATGACGAAAGCATGAAATGTAGGAGACTATATTGTCCCTCATCCCTAATGCCTTCATGCCGATAAAAATCAAGATTCCTGATTCATAATTGTGCATTTTCCATTGTGAATTATCCATTGTGAATTGTCAATTCTTTTCCTATCTTCGTCTAAATTATCTACTTATGAATCTGAAAACTATTTTTCTAGCAGGAAGCTTTTTGATGCTAACTGCGGGCTCCTTCGTTTCAGCCCAAGAAACGGTTGTGCCAAAAAGAATCAATGTCGAAGAGGCCATGACGCCTTTGAAACCGGAGAACGGACAACCCTATGTCTTTTCTAGTCAAGCCGATCTCGAGGCCGCTCAAGCAAAAATTGAATCGATTAAGATGGATATCCGTCATAACATCGATAACCCTGAGCGGGTGAAAGTTATGCGTGAAAAATTGTGGCGCATGGAGAATGCAATCGTGAAGAACTAATTCCTAACTCAACAACTTATTTATGAATCGAATTTTAAGTCTTTTAGCGTTTGCTTTGCTCTCAAGTGGTGCATTCGCGCAGTGTCAAAGTGGTAGTTTCAATGGACTCCAACCCAACTATACTTGTCCCGACCCATCAGAATTATATGGGACTCCTTTCGGTGGTACTTTTCAAGGAACAGGTATTGACGGGACTTTTTTCTTTCCAGAACAGGCAGGTGTAGGTACACACGTGATTTCGTATTCAGTTGCTCCAAGCGCACCTGTAGGTGGCTATGTGGCAACAGCAGGCTTGGCGAATTCTCCGGAGGCTGCGAGTTTAACATCTGTGTTTCTGTTTGATGACGAGTTGACTGATCCATTGCCAATAGGTTTTGACTTTAACTTTTTTGGAACAACGTACAATGAGTTCCGAATCTCATCCAATGGGTTCATCAGTTTTGATATGATGGGGTGGAATAATGGTTGTTGTTCGGGACAGAATATTCCTGATACCTGGGAAGCCAATAACTTGATCGCATTAGCATGGAATGATTTGAATCCATCTATGGGCGGTACGATTGGCTATACAACAATTGGTACAGCTCCGAATCGTATATTGATAGTTGAATTTAACAATGTCCCTCATTATGGAGGATCAGGTCCTGCAATAACAGTTCAGGCCAAATTATTTGAAACAAGTGGAGTGATTGAAATTCATTGCACGCAGAATGTTGCTGATGGGTCTGCTCACACCATTGGGGTAGAAAATGCATCGGGAACATGTGGAATTACAGCAATGGGAATGAATGCCAATCCGTCGCTTTCAGTAAACAATGAAATGATTCGCTTCACTCCGGATCCGGGGTCTTATTATGGTCATGTGACCGGTTTGCCAAATGATCCGTACTCAGGCGTAATGAATGTTTTAACCCTTGCCAATGACGAACTATCTGCAGCAGTACCGTTGGATTTTTCTTTTGATTTCTACGGAACAAATTATACTGAAGTTTTTGTTTCATCCAATGGATTTATAACCTTCAGCAATGATGGCAACAATGGTTGTTGTAACGGTGGATTGTTACCGGATGCTGCAACCCCAAATAACTTAATTGCTTTTGCTTGGAACGATCTTGATCCGAGTTTGGGTGGTACAATTGCTTATACTACCATTGGAACTGCACCAAATCGTGTATTTGTACTTGATTTTACAGATATTCAACACACCGGAGCTACTGGAGATGCAGTTAACGTTCAGTTGAAACTGTATGAAACATCTAATCTGATCGAAGTTCATTCTACCCTAAATACCACGGATGGTTCAGATATGACAATGGGTATTGAGAATGCTACAGGTACTGAGTTTAATTCACCTGACGGGCGAAATTCAAGTGATGTGTTTAGTGTGGTGGATGAACGTACTGTTTTCTACCCTTATTACACAACGATCCAAATGACAGAGGTGATCAGTACTTCCGATGTGGAAGGACCAATGCCTTATGATCCATTCCCGATGACTGTTTACGGAGAATGTTCGGTGAGTTATTTGGATGATCAATACGCAGAAGACAACTGTAGTGGTTTCATTTATGGAACTTCTGACGCCGTTTTCCCGATCACTGAAACAACGACTGTAACATGGACCTTTGAAGATGCGGCTGGAAATATTACGACTACAACACAGGAAGTAATTATTGAAGATTTGACAGCGCCTGTTGCATCCGGATTCATCATCACGATTACAGCTGAAGGCTGGTTAACGGATGAGGTGGTTTGGTCATTTACAGATGGTGACGGTAATGTAGTTGCTTCCGGTGGTCCTTATTGGGATGGAGGAGAAGGAGTAGTGCTTGAAGTTGCTTATGTGGATGGCACGAATGGACCCTATACGTTCATGGGAACAACACAAGGGTTCTGGAACGATAATATTTTCAGTTACACCGTACAATGTCAAGGTGAAACTGTTGCCGGCGGAATGGTGAATGCGGGTCAAACCGTGACTGAACCGGGAATTGCAAGTTGCATCAGCGTAGAGACGATAGTAGCAGATTGTGAGGTGACTGCATTGGATCCAATTTTTGCAACAGATAACTGTGCAGGATCAGTAGAAGGAATCCATGATGCTGTCTTCCCAATTACAGAGTCAACAATGGTCACTTGGACCTTTGATGATGGAAGTGGGAATATTACTACCTTGGAACAAGAAGTAGTTATCGAAAACAACCTGGACAACACCTTTACACTTACAGGCAATACATTAATTGCGAATGAGGATGGAGTAGGTGTAACTTATTCATGGGTAGATTGTAATGACGATTTTGCACCGGTAGGTGTCTTCACTGCGGCGTTTACTCCAACTGTTACAGGACAATATGCAGTAATAGTAGAGTACGGTGGATGTTCAGTTATGAGTAGTTGTATCAATATTTCAGTAAACAGCATTGATGAGTTGGCTATACCATTCATAAACGTTTATCCAAACCCTGCTAAGGATTTGATTAAAATCGATGCAGCCGATAAAGGAACACTTGAACTCATTGATTTCAGCGGAAGATTAGTAAACACCATGCGTATTGAACAAGGTGTAAATCAAATTGATGTACAGCACTTGGCAACAGGAACCTACACTGTTCGTTTGATTGGCGCTCAAGGTGTTTACACCAATCAGATCGTGATCAATAGACAATAGGTTTTTCAATCGATAAGAATAGGAAGTCGTCCCAAAAGGACGACTTCTTTTTTTGTCAAAGTGTCTTCCTAATTCAAAATTCATAATTACAAATTCTTCGATAAACACTACGTTTTCGTCTTTAAATGCACTTATTTTTTCGTTTTATGACATAAGTCATTTTTTTCATTGGTTTTTTATTCCTTTCTTTGCACACCTAAAATCAAGAAAAACATGAAGAGAAAGTACATGAAAGTGTCCATTCTTCTATTGTTGATTGCAACGGGAACTACTGCTTATTCACAAGAAATGCCGCAGTTCACTAGTGATCAGGAAAAAGAAGCTTGGATTAAAGCAAATCCTGCTCTGTACGAGCAAAAATTAAATGAATCAAGAGCGAACGTTGTAAAAACAGAAACTGTTTCAGTAAAGCAAACAGAACGTCTTGCTGAAAGAACTGTTGGTGCTCCTCAATATGCATTGATCAGTGACTTACCGGGCTTCCCGGTGTTGCAGCGAACCGGAAATCCTGATGCGGATCTTCAGCGTTACAATACCGAAAAGGCAAAATTCTACGAAGAGAATCGTGATTTGATAAATGAAATCAACGAGAAGAATGCCCGTTTAAATCCGGTTACAAAACCTACTAATAATTAATTTCTTTCAACAATGAAAAGACATTTATTTAATTTGACAATGATGCTATCTTTCGTGTTAGCATTGTTGAGCAATAATACGTATGCTCAATGTACTTACGGAGGGACACAATACCCTTCAGGTACCTTCTCCAATCCTCCGACTACATTTACGACAGTAGCGACATGTATATATGGAGGTGAATACCAGCTCTATAGCGTAGTAAGTGGAACCACTTATGAGTGGACTTATTGTGCAGCAGACGGTGGTAATTCGAATGGAAATGACTTGCAACTTACTTTGTTTGAGGAAGGTTCAGGTACCTTTTTGGCCTATTCCGATGATGTGTGTGTTGCAGACCCTAAGATAGTATGGACAGCTACATTGACAGGAACTGTTCGCTTGTTAACGAATCAATACTTCTGTGGAACCAACTCCTCATGTCAAACGCTTGTATGGCGCTCTGTTGGAGGTGGTGGAGGTGGATGTAACTCCGGAGTATTGTATTCCTCTTATACACCAACTTGTACAGGTGCACAAGAGAATTACGCCGGATGTTCATATGCAGGTGAGTACAATTTATTGACACTTGTAGCTGGAACAAGTTACATTTTTGGAAGTGATATTGCAACAGATTACCTGACAATCACGGATGCATCAAATAACATTCTTACTTCGGGAACTCAGCCGATAAACTTTACTGCACCGGCAAGTGGTGATTACCGTGTTTATATTCACTTGAATTCTTCATGTGGGGTTTCATCAACATGTAGAGATCCTTATGTTATCTGTGCCCCTGTGCCGGTTGACAATGATATTTGTGCTGAAGCTACAATGATTACATCTTGTACATCCAGTTTTACAGGAACTACAGCAACAGCTACGATCGATGGACCTGGAATAAGCTGTACCGGAGGTTCTGTTGCTCCTGATCGTTGGTACACTATTATGGGAACAGGTGCTACCATTACAGCTTCTTTGTGTGGTGGGACAAATTACGATAGCAAATTAGATATTTACACGGGTACTTGCGGTAGCTTAGTTGACCTTGTTTGTAACGATGACTTTTGTGGAGTGCAATCGGAAGTGAGCTGGGTAGGAACAGTTGGTACATTGTATTACATCAGAGTACATGGATTCAATGGTGCGACCGGAAACTATACCTTGAATGTTACAAACGTTTTACCAAATGATAACTGTACTTCAGCGCAAGCGATTACTGCAGGATCATACTCTGCGTCAACAGTTTGTGCCTCTCCGGATACTGCGCCAACCTGTGGTACTACTGACGGAACAGGTGGTGGTGTTTGGTACACCTATACTTCTCCAACTTGTATGGATGTAACTGCGACTACATGTGGAGCAGCTGATTTTGATACGAAAATTCGCGTTTACACTGGTGATTGCGGCGCACTTGACTGTGTGACAGGAAACGATGATGCATGTGGAGTCCAAACTACAGTGAATTGGAATGCAAGTCCGAATGTTACATATTACATTCTGGTGCATGGGTTTGGTTCTTCTGTTGGTACATTTACAATGACATTAACCGAAACAGCAGACAATGTAGCTCCTGTTGCTGACGTGGCGACTTTGTCGGATGTTACAGCTGAATGTGAAGTAACTACTTTGACTGCTCCAACGGCAACAGATAACTGCGCTGGTTCTATTACAGGAACGCACGATGCAACACTTCCAATTACGACGCAAGGAACAACAGTTGTTACCTGGTCATACGATGATGGCAATGGAAACATTGCTACTCAAACACAAAACGTAGTTATTGAGGACGTAACGGCACCTGATATGACTTGTTCATCTGACATTACAGTTTCGAATGAATCAGGTACTTGTGGAGCTGTTGTTTCGTTCCCAACACCAGACGCAACTGACAACTGTCAGGGGATGTCAGCAAACCTAATTCTAAACGGAAGTGCAGAAGATGGATTGAACAACTGGAATATCACTGCTGCTGGTGGTGATGGCTGGGCTGTAAGCGGTGCTACTTATGAAGGTACATCTAGTTTCATCGGTTCTTGGGGCTGGTGTGTTAAAAATCAAGTCGTTGATCTTGTAGCTGCTGGATTTACACCGGCACAATTGGATGCTGAACCAGAAATCCAAGTGAGTGAGTGGTACAAAGCAAGTGGCTGTTGTTCAGCAACTGATCTATATTTCTTCTCAGCTGACCTTTTGGATGAGTCAATGAATGTAGTTTCTAATTTCTCACTTGGATCACAAGGTGCGCCTGTTTCATCAACTGCTCCATGGACTGAAGTAGCAAACATATTTACTTCGTATGGTGCAGGTGTACGTTATGTTCGCATTACTCATGGCTCAAGAGATAATGAGTTTTGGAGTGGACACTACGGAACTGAAATTGATGCAACGAGCGTAAGAGTTGAACAATCTCCTAGTGTTGTTCAAACAGCAGGTTTACCTTCTGGTTCTACATTCCCTGTTGGAACTACTACAGTTACGTTTACTGCAACAGATGCGAATGGCAACTCTAGTACTTGTTCATTCGATGTTATCGTTAATGATGTTGAGGCTCCAGTAGCTGATGCTGTGTCGTTAAATGATATAATAGAATCATGTGAAGTAACTGCATTGACTGCACCAACTGCAACAGATAACTGTGCAGGTTCTATTACAGGAAC
>DAISYB010000015.1:0-92847 GCA_036825545.1 Crocinitomicaceae bacterium
GTATGCCATAAAAACGCTGTTTGAGTTGCAAAGTTAATCAGCCTTGACCAAACTGAGTGGATCATTACCAAAATAGCGTGCTTCTCTTTCTCTTTTTTCTATTTTCGTAAGCAAATGGATCAAGAACGTCAATTTCTTCCTAATCTCAACGGACTTCGTTTTATCGGGGCGGTATCCGTACTGATCTTTCATTTATTCACTTTGAATCGAGAGATCTGGGGTGATTTTAGTTCTTCACAGTGGTTTTTGTGGATCTCAAAAATAGCTTCCAAAGGTCACCACGGTGTTGGACTTTTCTTTGTTTTGAGTGGATTTCTCATCACACAACTTTTACTGAAAGAAATTCAACGTAAAGGCGCTATTCATCCATTCAATTTCTTGATGCGTCGAATACTTCGGATTTGGCCCCTCTATTTCTTGATCGTGCTTTTTGGTTTCTTTCTGTTTCCGGTTTTACCTTATGGTATGGAAACCCAGCATTCGTTGTTGAATTATAGTTTATTCCTCTCTAATCTGGATGAAATTTGGAATGGCTTGAATGATTCTCTCAATTTCCTCACGGTAACCTGGTCCATCAGCATAGAAGAACAATTTTACCTTAGCTGGATCGCTCTACTTTTTATCTTTCCATTTTTCAGAAAAGGAAAGTTCTTTTTGGAATATTTCATTCTGATCATACTTACTGTTGTTGCTTTCCGGTTTTTCAATCACTCAGATGAACGGGTGATGTATTACCATTCCTTATCGTGTGTGAGCGATCTGGCTGTCGGTGGACTATGTGCCATTGGAGTTCAACGCTACCAACTCAAAGAACAAATTATTCGTTTGGGTCGTTCTAAAATTGTAATCATTTATGTTCTGGGCTTACTCAGTATTTTTGGATCAACACTTCTCTTCCAAAATGAATTCCGCAGCATAGAACGACTTATTCACGCTTCTTTTTTTGGCTTTGTGATACTCGAACAAGTGTACAGTCCAAACTCATTCTGGAAGGCTGACCGGCTCCAAGGATTCTTCAAAGGTGGTGAGATCACTTATGGGATTTACATGTACCACTGTATTTTTATCTACTATTTCCATCTGATCTTTAAAGAATATGAATTGACGAGTAGTCCTGTCTATTTTGTTGGTTACTGTCTTTTGATCTTTATTCTGACTATCGGAATCTCCTTGCTCAGTAATCGCTATTTTGAGCAACCGTTTTTAGATTTAAAAGACAGATTTCGTAAGAATTAAAACACAAAAAGAGGCCGTTCTTAAAAAACAGCCTCTTGTATCATTGAATTGTATTTGTAAACCTATTGCTTGATCAACTTTTCTGTGAAAACCCCATTCAAAGTATGTATGGCAACAATGTAGTTTCCGGATGGAAGATGATTCAAATCTGGAAAAGCCTCTGCAAAATCAACTGTTGCATTCATTTTTTCTTTGTGAACAACTCTTCCTGTTAGATCCATGATTAGTAAATCTGCTTGTCCACCTGTTTGTCCATTTAATTCAATGGTACAAACACCATTTGTAGGATTTGGATAGACAGATACACTTGTTTGTTGTATCAACTCTTCTACATCAAGTGTAAACCCAACTGAGAAATTGAACCGATGATATGCACCGAAGTCTCCAGGGAAAAACTCAATATAACTTCCACCTACTTTACGCAAACGGAACTGACCTGATGTTTCACCTTCAAATTGGTTCGACGCCCAAAACGCGATTCCATCGTGATCAGAATCTTCCAAAACAATACTGTAACATCCCGGAGCCAAATCAAATGTGTCTTTGTATTCCGTTGTATTGGCTAAAACATTGCGCTCGAAAATAACATTACCTTGACTATCTTCCAGTCTCCATTTATTTTCTTGTGCTTTATTGTTTGTATTGAACCATACGAAGAATGGGCCATCGATAATCTTTGGTGCCTTGTATTTTACTGACTTCTCATTGTTATTTGGATACTCATCCAATTGTGGATTTCCATTAATACTGTGTACATGAGCAGTAAATGTTTGTGTGTTGTTGTAATCTCTCCACCAATTCATATCATTGACTGGAATCTCGACTGTTGTCTTTTCCAAAAAGTTAAGATTACCTGTCCACTGATGATCGATAAACACCCCATACGATACCCAGCAGCGCACGGTACAACTTGTCATCGGTTGAGCACCCGTATTCTGAATAATTACCCGAGGATTGTTACATCCCGGATTCCACTTTCTGTAGTATTCATAAACATTCGGATTCAAGATATCAACAATGGCTGCATCGTGTTGGAAGTTTGGTGCCGAGTAGGAGATTAGATCCATTGCCACTACATAATTCCCATTCCCTTGAGCTTGATCATTCACCGGAATATCTTCGATGTCGTAATCAATAGAAATCGTTTCCCCCGGAGTAACATACGGTGTTAATTCATGATCGTATTCGCGCACCATATCTCCCGGACACCATCCTTCTCTGGCATAAGGCCATGTTCCTCCCTGACGAGGATTTGGATTCTCACCACATGCTAATTCTTCCCAAATCTCCCATGTAAATCGATCTATTCCGTTAATTCGAAGGGTATGATCTTTAGAATCCCACTCACAACAATTAACTGAGCCATTGTGTCCGTGTCCTGTCATTCGTGTTTTAATTTTGAACATTTCCGATGTGTCACTCAAGGTCACATCAATAGCCTGCATCACCTGATCATTATCCATTGCTGAATATTGGTATGATCTGAAGTCTGCCCAAATAGGTCGACGATTATGCACGTCTCTCGGAGGAATTCCTTCAATGAAAGCAAAGCGAAGATCCAATAATTCCTGCGTATTGTGTGCCGCAAGGTCGACTGTATTCTTTAAGTATTGTTGGTAATCCGTTACATCGTAGATCCATGTAAATCCTTGCGGACCCAAATCGAACTGAATTCCATAAGGCGTAATGTATCGTGCGATCTCTACATCGTGAATCAACTCGTATGGTTCTTTGTAATATGTGATTTCTTCATTTGTCAATTCTTCACTGGCAACAAATGGCGTCGAAGTGATGACTTGACCTAATGAATTGTAAACATCTTCACTTCCTTCTTCAACACCAACCCATGCATTTACAATTTCAAAATGGCGATCTACCGGTGCAAACTCAAAAACAACAGATGGTTCTTTCATTTTCAATTCAAGCTGCTCAGTAATTACTAAGTCACCGTCAACTATACCTTGACCCAATTTGATCAAAGGTCGGGTATTGACATTTTCTATTCCTGATACCGGATATTCATTGAACACAAACATTCCTTTTTGAGAAGGCATCAACAAATAATCGTTCTGAGTTCTATCCTCAGCCCATTCTTGACCGTCGAAGTCATAATAAACCAAAAGATCTGACCAATTGAGATGTTGATTATTTGGTTGCTCCCCAACTAAACCTTGAATCGTTGATTGATCAAGCGCTACTGAGTACAATTGAAACTCGTCGATTCTACCTTTCCAGTTGTTTGTATAATCTTTATTTGCCCCTAAAACAAAACGATGAATGTTTCCAAGTGGTAGATTTTTGTTTGTACCGCTGTGCCACAAGACACCGTTTTTATAAATCTGCATAACACCCGTTGGCGTATTTTTCACAAAAGCCCAATGGTTCCATGTATTATCGATCTCAGCACCAGTCATTGCTTTATTGATTCTATCATAACCTGATCCTTGACCTGCATCAAAGTACATACTGTTATCACTCCAAGGCATATGGATATTGATCACACGATTGTCATTGATATCAAAAGCTTCCAATACAGACGTGTTGGTTCCAATTGAACCCGTTCCTTTCGCCCAGAATGCAATAGTCATTTCATTGCCCAAATCAAAATCCGACAATTCCATCAATGCGTGATTGTTCCCACTAAATACAACACAACCATTCAGATTATTGTACCCAAGTGCTAAACCTGTCGGTACTTCTTCCGCATCAAACACCAGTGAATTATCAGCTCCCATTGAATTTGAAAAACTGAATTCAATGATTAGATTATCTGTCCCATTCCATACAAACGGTTGATAAAAAAGCAATTCATTTTGCCCACTCACTAGCTCAGACTGACTTCCGCCGATTCCATGAGAAGAATTGTAAACAGTAGTGAACCCAGTCGTTTGAAATACTGACAAACTTGCTAATGTCGTACTCTTTATTCTTATTTGAGGATATTTTAAATTACCGTTTCCAGTCAAACTTTGTATAAACAAAGACAAACTTTGAATCTCTCCTGGTGCGACTCCAGCGTCGATTAATTCGCCGGCAGTTAATAACATTTGATAGCGTCCACCATTCGCTGAAAGGTCAAAAGGATAAGCCGAAACAGATGATCCTGAATTAATAGGAGCCGAAGTCAAATTGGCATTCGAACGGTTACTTTCCTGACGAACGTATTGATCGTTGTAGGTATAAGCCCATGGCGTATAGCGAATTGATTCTGGTTGTTGATGGTTGATCATGTATCGATTTCCGTCCACCCGTACAGAATCAAATTCACCTGTATGATCAAAAACACGAGTATATGTCAAGTAATCCCACTCACCACAATTGTATTGATCCCACGTTGTCAATGGACTACATTTCAATTTGTAATACATCAACACCTTTTCGAAGCGCTTATCATTCAAGTCTTGAGGAAAGTCAAAATTCGCCCTCCGAGTAGTAATCGAATCAAAAGTAAATGTCTGTACCCAGGTCGTATCCTGAGCCGAAACCACAGTCGAAAGCAGGATCGCTGTGAAAAATGCTAATGTAAGTCTATTCATAGTTTAATTCTTGAACACCAAATGTCGCAAAACCTTATACTTAATCTTTATAAATCGAAGGACAAAAAGAAGACAAAGATTTCTTATTATTGAAATTCTACCCAAATCATCGTTGAACCAGTAAAAGCTGTATTAAAAAAAAGGAAAATTAAAACACACTGAACAAGTTAATCGTTAAATATTGAACATAACTGGGTCTCAATCCATTAAACCTAGTTATTTTAGATAGCTAAAAACTACTGCTAGTATGAGGATCTTTTTCTTAAGTTGTTTCATTTCACTTCTTTCTTTTTCGATTAATGCACAACTAAGTGCTACTTTCACTACTACTATCAATACAATATGTAATGGTTCAGATTGTGACTATACTGGTCCAAGTATTCTGATCAATGAACTAATGATTTCTCCTACAGCAAATGACGGTTCAATTTCAGGTCCAGGAGGAGTTTCGGAAGGTCGAGGTGAATGGATCGAACTATACAACCCTAATCTTTGTGAACCTGTAGATATCTCATGTTACTACCTTGGAAATAGTACAGCCGAAGGAAATGGCGGTTATGTCATCCCGTCAGGAACTATAATACCTCCTGCTGGATTTTGTTTAATACGAGGTGGAAATGCAGCACCTGTACCTTCAAATCTATTAGTACAAAATGGAGGGAATGTAGTGGAATTGGTCGTTCCATATAACGTTTTTGATCCGGGCGTTTGCACAGGCGGAACTCGTCTCTGGTTTCCTAATGCCGGCGGTTGGTTCGCTTTTTACGATAGCAATGGTGTACCACAAGATGCTGTTTCCTGGGCTACTGCAGCTAACACAGCAGGATCACCTTGTGTAGCGACCTTACCTGGTTGTAATGCTGTCGTATCTTTGGCCAGTTACAATGCGATTCCCGCAGATCGAAAACAATTGATCAGCACATTAAATGCCAGTAACCACTTGGGCAACTCACTTCGAAGAATTCCAGATGGAGGGGCTTGGTCAGGAAACGGTGCCCCAACATACGCAAATTGTAATGGACCTTGCGAAACTCCCGGGGTATCAACCTGTTCTGGGACGGCTACAGTAACACCTTCTGGAGGAACCCCTCCATATTCGTATCTCTGGAATGACTCTCAAGCCCAAATGACAGCAACAGCAACAGGCTTGTGCGCAGGAACTTATGCCGTAATTGTTACGGATAACACCGGAGCAAGTGCCCAATTTAGTGTTTCTATTGTGGATTTTGTCCCAACTGTTACTATTGATGTCCCAACAGCAGTTTGTATTGATCTGCCTTCTTTTGCCGTAACTTCAGTAAGTCCTACTGCGAGTGGTAGCGCAACAGGTGTTATCAGTGGAAACGGTATAACTTCCGGCAATTTCAGTCCATCAACAGCCGGACAAGGAACACATGTGATTACTTACACGTATACCGACGAAAACGGTTGTTCCAATTCCGCAACGGATCCAATTATAGTCAATCCTTTACCGGTTGTGTCAATTTCCAACAATTTATCACCCTATTGTATTTCCACAACACCTGCTAATTTAACATTGAACCCAAGCGGTGGAGTCTTAAGCGGAAACGGTGTGAGCAACAATCAATTCATTCCTTCTAATGCAGGGATTGGATCCCATCAATTGACCTATAATTATACTGATGGTAATGGTTGTAGTAATTCCACTACCATTTCTGTTCAAGTTGTTGCAATACCCAATCCTACGATCAATGCTCCAGATGAACTTTGTTTAAACGATGATCCGGTTACTGTCACAGGGAATCCCAGTGGTGGTATTTTCACAATAAATGGTTCGAATACAAGCGTCATTAATCCACCTGTGCTTGGAGCAGGAAATGTTTCAATTCTCTACGTTTATACTGATCCAAACGGGTGTCAGGCATCAGCTAATGACAATGTGACAATCCTTACTTTACCACAGATCACTTTTAATGTTCAGGACGTTTTTTGTATCGATAATTACTCTAATGTTGCTTTGACAGCGAACCCAGCAGGAGGAGTATATAGCGGAGTTCATGTTAATGGAAACTCAATTCAACTTTCCGGTGTAGGTTCCGGAAGTTATAACGTTAGTTATGAATACTCAGACGCAAATGGTTGTTCCAATACAGCCACCGAAACTTATGTTGTGTCTGCACCGCTTTATCCGAACTTCAACACAACCGGTGATTGTTTTCAAAATTTAACCCTGGCCGCTACACCATTTAATACTGCCTTCAATTATGCGTGGTCAATCAATGGTGTTGCTGTAGCCAACTCAAATGTCACCAATCAGTATTTTCCAAATTGGGGTGATAATTTGGTAACTCTTCAAATTACAGATCAATATCAATGTGCGTATGACACTACTATTCTCGTCTTTGTAAATGAAGGAGTTGACTTGAGTGGTTTTTTCGTACCAAATGTTATCACGCCAAATGGAGATAATATCAATGATTACGTTGATATACCACTCCCAATTGAAGAATGTATTGACTATACGATCCTATTTACGAACCGCTGGGGAAATTCGGTTTTTGAGATGACAAGTTTAAATGATCCATTCAGAGGAAAAGACAAATCAGGAAACGACCTCGCTGAAGGTGTGTATTTCTATTTAGTGATTTCAGATGGTCTTGATTGCAGCAAATCTTCTCCGAATGGTAAATGCCACGGATTCATTCAAATCATTCGTTGATCGAATTCAAGACTTTTTTGATCTCTTCTTTTTCTGAAGGAGTAATATCATTCCATTTCCTATCCTGAAGTCCCATGTCAATGGAATAGAAGATCAAAAGATGTGGTGTGATATTTTGAGCTAATAGCTTGTCATAGATCGACCTGTAACTGGTCTCGAGAAGATCTTCTTCGGTGTAGATCCCAATTTCATTCATGACCTTCACCGTGTAAGGTCCAAAATTTTTGATCTCTTCAAGTGATCTGCCCATTACCCGTGAATGATCTTTTCAATGCGCGATAATATCACTAATTCGGCCTTGTTCATGCGGTTGAACGAATTGGCTGTGCGGATGCAAACTTCCAGAATAAATTCCTTTATTTCGGCTGTAAAAAATTCAGGATGTGTTTCAAAAGCACGTTTGAATCGTTCAAGTGCTACTTCTGTTTCATATTGATCTTCATCCAGTTCTTTCACCATTCGATCGATCAGTTCCATAGCCTTGATTCCAAATGGATCTCCTTTCGCAGCCAATAACTGCCAGTTTTCATTCACCACCTGATGAATCTTTTCTCTTTCTACATCGTCTACATGACGATCTGCGTGAGCAACCGCGTAAAACAGATAACTAAGGGCATGAAGCAATTCTTCCATGATCAATACAATTGATAAACCGGCAATCGGTGCCAGCTGGGTTCAAAATTGGAACTGTTTATATAAATATAATACAATTGCTCCCATGATGAATCCCTGAATTTTTCATCCAGTCGTTTTTTCTCCTCAAAAGCCAGTTTTAGAGCGGGATCATTTCTCAGGATCTCTGCTGCACGGTCTTCGAAAACATAGGACGAAAAATATTCTTTCTGCTGCACGTAACTATCAAAAAAATTCCAGGCAAAATAACTGTCCTCCGTTTCGGGTTGCAATACAGAATGAATGAATCGCGAAATTCGCTGGTTTGCAGGAATAATAACATCACCCGGTTTCAAGCGAACTAGTTGTTCTTCAATTACAGTTTCCACCTTTGAATGCAAATAATGTCCTTCATAAGGATTGGAAGTAGAATTAAAGGAAATAATGCGTGTAATGAATAACATTAACGTGGTATCCTTTGCCACTCTACTAAACTCTACCTGATTGGCTTCCAGTCGTTTGATTACATCCTTGCATTGTGCACCAACTACATACTGATTTGGTTTTCTGATCGAATCATACGCTTCATAGGTGTTGTAATGCGGAATGTAGCGCGTGTAAGGTTTCGTTCGATCGTAAAACAAACGTGGTTTCCCGTTGACTTCACTTATCGGGTAAGAATGCTCAAAGCCTTTGAATAATACCGAATCTTTTTTATCCGTCAAGCGATACGTAAAACGATGAAAAGTATCCTGCTGATCCCATTCAAAAGATTTTACCCTTGCCTGTTCGATCAACACTTTATGTTGAGCGGTCCAACGGATCAACTCATCAATGAACTGCCGAGTCACCTCCACACGTTGTGGAAAAGGCTTGAGCATGTGAGTTTCCACCGTGAAACTGAATGCATTGAACAAAGAAGCATATCCCATCGCATAGCGAGGCAAGTCATTAAATGCTTCAAGTCCGGTATCCGGCGTTTCCCCCTTCAATTCAACATAAGGAAAGAGGTCTGTTTTGTACTTTTTTCGAAGAGTTTCACACAGATCAGGTAACAAATGATCGTAGGTAACTCTTCTTAGTTCTGGTGCCAATCGCTCTTTCATGGAAGAGATCAGTGTGAGTGTGTATTGATAATCTGCTCCGTTTGACACATGCGTATCTACGAACACATCGGGATCTAAAGCGTGGTAGGTCTTCGCAAAAGTGAAAGCATTTTCAGAATCCATCTTTATGAAATCGCGGTTCAGATCCAGGTTTTGCGCATTTCCTCTGAAACCGTACTCTTCGGGACCGTTTTGATTGGCTCTTGACATACCGGAACGATTCATCATTCCTCCAACATTATACACGGGAATAATAGCGATCACAGGAAGATCTTTCGTTTTTTTTCCACCAGCAATAAAATCATCCAGCCAGATCAAACAGGCATTGATCCCATCAGGTTCACCCGGATGTATGGCATTGTTGATAAGAATAGTCGTTTCTTTTCGCGCCTTTTGAAAGGTCAAGGTAGAATCTTTTGCTCCATTCACCACACAGAGATAGATCGGTAAGCCATAATCGGATTGGCCCATATTGTACAACTCAATCTCCTCGTGCTGCTGATCCAGCCTTTGCAAATGTGCGATCAATTCAGGATAGGTCGGAGAAGTGTTTCCTTTGAATTGAGAATAGGTGTTTTGAGCAAGGAACAAAGACCAAGGAACAAAGACCAGACACCAAAAAAGTATAGGCTGTTTCATCATAGGACGAAGATAGGGGAAATTGGGATATTTAGAAATCAGAACAGAGAGACGAAATAAGAGACTAATTCCTAATACCCACTTTCTTTTATATCAGTCTCATTTCACTTTTCTATCAGCGCATTGATCATCATTCAATTTTTCATCACAAAAATAGTTTTCTGTACCTTTGCCCTATGCGTGTTGATATTCTCACAGTTGTACCTCAATTACTCGAAGGACCTTTTGCCCATTCGATCATGAAGCGAGCGCAAGACAAAGGACTTGTAGAAATCCATATCCACAATATACGTGATTATTCGACATCAAAACATAAAAATGTTGACGATTACCAATACGGAGGTGGAGCAGGAATGGTCATGTCAATTGAACCTATTGCTACTGTGATTGAAAAACTTAGAAATGAGCGCGATTATTCGGAAGTGATCTACATGACACCTGACGGAAAAGTTTTGGATCAGTCGATGTGCAATCAATTGTCACTTGGTGGTAATCTCATCATTCTGTGCGGACATTACAAAGGAGTTGATGAACGCATTCGTGAACATTATATCACCAAAGAAATTTCGATCGGATCGTACGTTTTGTCGGGAGGTGAATTAGCTGCAGCTGTCGTGGTGGATGCAGTTGTTCGATTGATCCCGGGTGTTTTGAACGACGAAACATCCGCACTAACCGATAGTTTTCAAGACAATTTGTTATCGCCACCGGTTTACACACGTCCGGAGGAATACAATGGATGGAAAGTTCCTGATGTTTTATTGTCCGGAAACCCGACACTAATTGATACTTGGCGAGAAGAACAAGCATTGAAGCGAACGCAGGAAAGAAGGCCGGATTTGTTGGAGTGAGGAAGGATATTAGATATTAAGATTTTAGGATTTCAAGATGTTAGGATTTTGAGACAAAAGACGGAAAGACAAAAGACTTAAGGACTTTAGGATGTTAAGACTTTTAGACTGATCTTACTTCGAAGAAATACCCCCCGGCAAACTGAGTGATTTTGCAAAGTCGAGCTGAGTGGCGCGCTACCTCGATACGTCCAGCCAGAGGCTGAACACTCGGTATGACGCGCCGAATCTAAGCTAGACGTAGCAAAATTGTACCGAAGTTGACGGGAAATTGAAGAATAAATATTACTAAAAGTGCAAAAACAAGATACAATAGAAAAACTAAAATCCGGAGGAATCATTCTTTATCCCAGTGATACGATCTGGGGACTAGGATGTGATGCAACCAACGAACAGGCATGTAGGCGCATTCATGAGTTAAAGAATCGTCCGGCGAGTAAAAGCTTCATTGTTCTGGTCGATGGATTCCCTATGTTGGAACGATATGTTCCTGACTTCCACCCGATTTGTTACGACCTGGCTGATATGGCGACCCGACCACTTACGATCATTTATCCAACAGCCAAAGGATTAGCACCATCTATACTTGCCGAAGATGGGTCAGTAGGCATCCGAATCACAACAGATCCCAATTGTCTGCAACTCATTCGTTCAATTCGAAAACCGATTGTCAGTACCTCAGCTAATTTATCCGGACAAGCTTCACCAACTTGTTTCAATGAGATCGATTCGACAATTAAAAACGGTGTTGATGCCATTTTAGAAGATCGAATGACTGAAAAAATGATCACTGCTTCTCAAATCATTAAGATCGGATTGGATGGTTCTGTAACTGTCATCCGCAAATAATTTCCTTTTCAGTCAATCTCTGCAATTCTCAATTGTCCATTGTCAATTGTTAATTGTAAAGTATCTTTGCAACCCATGTCAGCAAATTACGCACACGCACTTCATCATCCCGTATTTAAGGTAGCCTCTCAAATCATCACTGAGAAAGGACTGCAAGCATACGTGATCGGTGGATACGTTAGAGATCTGATCCTGGATCGTCCATCAAAGGACATTGATATCGTTGTCGTTGGAAATGGTTTGGATCTGGCAAAAGAATGTGCTGAGAAATTAAGAGTCAAAAAAGTTTCTTATTTCAAGAATTTTGGGACCGCTCAATTCAAATACAAAGACCTCGACATAGAATTCGTTGGTGCACGCAAAGAATCGTATCGCAGTGATTCCCGCAAACCTATCGTGGAAGATGGATCATTAGATGACGATCAAAAAAGACGTGATTTCACGATCAATGCCTTGGCTTTGGATCTCAATGCTGCTCGATTTGGGAATCTGGTTGATCCATTCAATGGACTGGACGACTTAGAAAAAGGAATTATCCGAACTCCCCTTGATCCTCACACCACATACAGTGATGACCCTTTGAGAATGCTTCGGGGTATTCGATTTGCGTCACAACTCGATTTCAAGATCGAACACAAAAGCTTACAGGCCATTTATGATTGTGCACCACGTTTGGAGATCATTTCCAAGGAACGGATCATGGATGAAGTGAATAAGATTATATTAAGCAATAAACCATCTAGAGGATTTCACCTGCTTTTTTCCACCAAATTATTGCATCAGTTCTTTCCTGAAATGGTGGCATTGCAAAATGTTGAAACGATTGATGGAAAATCCCACAAAGACAACTTTTATCATACCCTTGAGGTATTGGACAATGTAGCGGAAACCAGTGATAATCTGTGGTTACGTTGGGCAGCGATCATGCACGACATTGCAAAACCACCAACTAAGCGTTTCGACCCGGATGTCGGTTGGACCTTTCATGGACACGAAGAATTGGGTGCTCGCTGGACACCAAAGATCTTTGAGCGCTTAAAGCTTCCTCTTGATCACAAGATGAAATATGTTCAAAAATTGGTGCGCCTACATCTTCGTCCAATCGCATTGGTAAAAGGCCACGTATCCGATTCAGCAATTCGTCGCTTATTGAATGAGGCAGGAGATGATATTGATGACCTTATGATCTTATGCAATGCAGATATCACTTCCAAGAACGAATTCAAAGTCAAGAAGTACAAAAAGAATTTTGAAATAGTGACTGAAAAGTTGCGCGCAGTTGAGGAGAAGGATCGCATTCGCAATTTCCAACCACCGGTAAGTGGTCAATTGATAATGCATACTTTTAATCTGGGACCATGTCACCACATTGGCAATATAAAATCAAAGATCAAAGAAGCTATATTGGAGGGTGAAATTCAAAATAATCGAAAAGAAGCTTTAGCGTACATGCTAAGACTTGGGAAAGAACTCGGATTAACAGTTGCTCAATCACCAGAATTAGAGGATTAATTTTATTTTTACCTAACAAACAAAGAACGAGCTATGGCCGGATTGAAATTCAGGGTGCTACTTGACAGTGAAAAGGACGAGGAGATCTTTAGGGATATCCTCATCAGCGACACCGATAATTTTGAATCTTTTTACAAAGCGATAATGGCTTCTTTCCGGTTTGAAGGAGAGGAAATGGCCAGTTTTTATGTTTCGAATGATGGTTGGGACAAAGGTCATGAGATCAATCTGATGGACATGACTTATGGCGATGATGATGTGGATGGACTCGCATCTGTTATGAAGGACGCTGTGATAAAAGATTTTCTTGAAGAACCGGATCAAAAGTTCATTTTAGTATACGATTTCATGCGTATGTGGATCTTCTTGATCGAACTGATTGGTTATGAAAAAGAAGGTCCCGAAAGCCCTCAAATGCTTCTGGCAGTTGGAATGGCTCCACCCGAAGATTCACGTAGTGGTGATCAACTTGTATTTGGTGATGAGACTAGTCTTGGCGATGAAGATGAAGATGAATTTGGTTTTGGGGATTTTGATGACGACCTTTCGGATGAAGATTTTTCCAATTTTGATGATTACGAATATTAAACTATGAGCATTGCACCCGGAGATCCAATAGGATCAGCTATACATGACTACTCTGTTAGTAAAAAGCCAGCAGACATTATTGTAAGTTCGGATATCTGCGAGGATGATATCATTCCTGTCGAGGTACTTTTTCGTTCACTCGAAGAAATGCCGGAATTGGAACAATTAGCCCTTGACAAATGCAAAGGAAAAGTACTAGACGCCGGTGCCGGTGCCGGAATCCACGCGCTGGAACTAATGGATCGCGGACATGAGGTCAAAGCCATTGACATTTCAAAAGGTGCTGTAACGTACATGAAAAAGCAAGGAATTGATGCTGAACAGATCAGTTTTCTCAATTTGAAAAATGAAAAATACGACACTATTCTGATGTTGATGAATGGGATTGGTATAGCCGGAAAATTGGCCAACTTGGAACGCACCTTGAAACATGCGAAATCACTTCTGAAGCCGGGTGGTAAAATCTTATGTGACTCTTCTGATATCAAATATTTATACGAGGATGAAGACGGGGCCCTTTGGGTGGACTTGAACAGTGAATACTATGGAAACTTCCGTTTTCAGATGAAATACAAGAAAGAAAAAGGTCAATGGTTCGATTGGCTTTATGTAGATTTTGACAATTTATTTCAAGCTGCTCAGAAGGTCGGTTTAAAAGCTTCTAAGATCTACGATGAAAACGACAATTATTTAGCAGAAATAACACTTGCATGAAACTGAGAATCGTTTTAATATTTGTTTTTGTTCAGTCGCTGATATACGCGCAGGTCAGTGAGTTTCCTTTTGAAGAAAGTTCCTTACTATGGAAAGTAGAAGGTCCGGGAATAAAAAAAGGATGCTACCTCTTCGGCACCATGCACCTGATCAAAAAGGAACACTTCTATTTCCCTTCCAAACTGGTTAAACTTGTTGAAAAAAGTGACGCGTTAGTGATGGAACTTCCTGGTCTTCCAAACCAATTAGAAGCCATGAAATACGTTACACTGAAGGAAGGTAGTTTTTTTGACTTTTTTACGCCCGAGCAAACAGATAGTATTTTGGTATGGGCAAAGGAGAAAATGGGCATGAGTGAAGAATCCTTTCGCACTTCAATGTCCAAAATGAAGCCTTTCGTGGTAGTTCAGATGGCAACGCAAATGCAATTCATCGGAAAAACTGAATCTTATGAAATGACCCTGGATCATATTGCTCGTGAAAAAGGACTTAAAATTTACGGCTTAGAAACTGTTGCTGAGCAGATGTCCTTTTTTGACAAACTGACACCCGAGCAACAAACACGCATGGTGATGGATGGCTTACGTGATGGAGACGCAGTGGTTGAATTGACACAAAAAATGCAGGAACTTTATAAAGGTCAACACGTCGATTCACTTTTTTTGATGATACAACAAGAAGGCGGCGTAATGGCAGATGAACAAAGTTCGTTTCTTGATCAACGTAATGAAAAGTGGATTCCTCAGATTGTGGACCTCGCCTCAAAGCAAAAAGTATTCATCGCAGTTGGGGCTGGACACCTTGGCGGACCTAATGGTGTTATCCGTTTATTACAAAAGCAAGGATACACCGTAACACCGGTTAAACTATGAGAATTATTACTGTTTTTATTCTGCTGAGCATTGCACTTTTCTCATGTAAAACTTATTCCGAGGAGGATAAAAAACACTTTGATCAACAAATTCAAGATTACCTCAAAAAAGAAAAGAAAACGTGCCAACGATCATCTTCTGGTTTGTACTATACAATTATTGAGGAAGGTGTGGGTGAGCCAATTCGCTATTCAGATATTGTTTCTTTCACCTACAAAGGCACACTTTTAAATGGAAAAGTGTTTGATGAGCAAACAGAACCTGTAGAATTTGAGGTTCGCCAGCTTATAGGTGCCTGGAAAGAGATTATGTTAGAATTAAAGCCAGGAGGCAAAGCATTTCTCGTTGCGCCACCTCATTTGGGCTATGGAGAACACGAATTGGACAAAATTCCGGCACATAGTGTACTCATATTCGAATTAGAAGTGAAGAATGTGCGTTAATTGTCCGTTAATCCGTCAGAAATAATTTTGTCAAACAAAACCAAAATCCTACTTTTGGGACTCAAAAATTTGATTTTAAATTTTATTCAGCTATGAGCGTACTAGTTAATAAGAATTCTAAAGTGATTGTTCAGGGATTCACAGGAAGTGAAGGAACTTTTCATGCCGGACAAATGATCGATTACGGAACAAATGTCGTAGGTGGTGTTACACCAGGGAAAGGAGGTAGTTCTCACCTTGATCGTCCTGTATTCAACACAGTAGCTGAAGCAGTTAAAAAAACTGGTGCTGATGTTTCAATCATCTTCGTACCACCGGCTTTTGCAGCAGATGCAATAATGGAAGCCGCCAACGCAGGAATTAAAGTAATCGTATGTATTACAGAGGGTATTCCTGTAAAGGATATGGTAATGGCAAAAGAATACATCAAAGGATACGATTGCCGTTTGATCGGACCGAATTGTCCGGGAGTAATCACCGCAGATGAAGCCAAAGTTGGGATCATGCCTGGATTTGTTTTCAAGAAAGGAAAGATCGGTATTGTTTCCAAGTCAGGGACATTAACCTACGAAGCAGCTGATCAGGTTGCTAAAGCCGGATTAGGAATTACGACTGCAATTGGTATCGGAGGTGACCCAATTATCGGAACAACGACACGCGAAGCAGTTGAATTATTGATGAATGATCCCGAAACAGAAGGAATCGTTATGATCGGTGAGATCGGTGGAAACCTTGAGGCAATAGCTGCTCGCTGGATTAAGGAAAATGGAACAAAGCCAGTTGTTGGATTCATTGCTGGTGAAACTGCACCAAAAGGAAGAACAATGGGTCACGCAGGAGCTATCGTTGGTGGGGCTGACGATACAGCAGAAGCGAAAAAGCGCATCATGAGAGAATGTGGAATCCACGTAGTTGATTCACCAGCGCACATCGGTCAGAAAATGGCTGAGGTGATGGGCGTTGCTGTTAGCTAACATCATTTTTAAATAGTTGAGAAAACGGACATCAAAAGTGTCCGTTTTTTTTTATCAACAAATTTCAAACGAATTGAACAATTGAGTAATTTTCGATTTGATTTTAATCAATTAATAATTAACTACATGAAAAGAATACTACTATTGATCGGAATTTCATTGTCCGGATTAAGTTTTGGGCAAAGAATGACTACAGCTCCTCAGCTTGCTGAGTCTTCGGATTTAAACCCTAAAACCGAAATTAATCCGCTCGAAAACAGGGTTAAAACCATGCTGTGTACTGACACAGTTCGCTATCCGCTTGCTAAAGAACAATATTTGAATGTCACACCTGCTTTTTATACCCTTCCTATATGGGCGGATGACAATGAAGGGATGAGTCAAACTTATCTTCATAGTGGGGCTAATATGTCTGTAAGCGGTGTCGAATTTTATTGTAGAACCGGAACTGGTTCAACCACCAATGTCACAGTCAGAGCTTCCATTTATGCCGTAAATGCATCAAATGTACCTACGACACAACTTGCAACAGGAACAGTGGTTGTCACTGGTACTACAGGAGGGTTTAAGTACGTGAATTTCGCAGCACCTATCACAGTCTCCTCAAATTATGCAGTGGTAATTGAACCAATTTCGGCAGGGGGAATTATTGATTTATGGGTCAACAATATTGCTCCCGGCCAACCACAAGATGAAAACCTTGCACGCTTCAAATCAAGCTACTACGCAAGTTCAGGTGGGAATTGGATTGGAACACAATCATTTACTGAAATTGGAGGTCCTTACCATTATGAACCACTTGTAGCCCCAATTGTATCCTACACCATCAACACTTCAGGGACAGTAAATCCAGCAACGGTTTGTGCAGGAACGCCAGTAAATTTCACGAACAACACCACTCCTGCAAGTATACTTTCCAACAGAATGTTCTCCTTTAATAAAATGAGACATTATTTCAATGTTGCTACTTCTGATTCAACATTTGTATGGGATATGGTTAACAACGGTCCTTACGTTTGGAATGGCAACACCACATATACCTATAACACACCTGGAACCTACAATCCGGCTTTAATTACACTTGGTGGATTATGGAATTCATGTGTTGACTTTGAAGTGAAAACAGTTGTTGTCAATGCATTGCCAACCGTCACTGCTGGGGCTACGTCAACTACAATTTGTCAGGGTAACAGTACCACATTAAATCCTTCAGGTGCTACAACTTATACCTGGAATCAGGGAATAGGTGCGGTAGAATCACCAACTGTTTCTCCATCATCGAATACAACTTATACTGTTACGGGTACTGGAGCGAATGGTTGTACAAATACTGCACAAGTGTCCATTACGGTTAATCCAGTTTTGAGTGCTGCTTTTAATTATCCGACAAGTACAGTTTGTACATCAGGTGGAAATGTTACACCAACTTTCAGTAATCCTGGAACATTCTCATCAACTTCCGGATTGGTGTTCGTAAGTACAACAACGGGAGAAATTGATGTAGTGGCATCTAATCAAGGTTCTTACCTAATTACATATACGACTTCTGGAACTTGTCCTGATGTAGTTTCACAAACAATAACATTGACAGATGCGGCAGATGCGTCTTTTAGCTATTCTTCAACTAGTTTCTGTTCAAACCAATCAAACCCTTCGCCTATTTTCTCAACAGGTACTGCTGGAGTATTTACTTCTACATCAGGATTGAGCATTAATTCTTCAACAGGAGCTATCAACTTGTCAGCAAGTACACCGGGAACATACGTAGTGACAAATACAATTGCTGCAGCAGGCTCTTGCCCTTCCGATGTACAAACATTTACAGTTACAATCAATAGTGCACCTTCAGTTGTTGTTAGCGGTGGTGGTACTGTTTGTGGTAACGATCCGGTTGAGGTAGTATTGACTTTTTCAGGAGCAGGCCCATGGAGTTTTACTTTAAATGATGGTTCTAGTAATTATATGTTCCCTGGCAATACTGATTCACCGTTCACTTTTAACGCTACAATTTCAGGGAACTACACTGTGACTGCAATTTCAAACTCCAACTGCTTGGGAAATAGTAATGGAAATGCAGTGGTTGCAATAAACCCTAATCCTACAGTATCTATTTCACCTATCTCTGATGTTTGTGACAATGCAGCCTCTGTAACACTTGTTGGAAGTCCAGCTGGAGGAATATTTACTGGTTCGGGAATAACAGGAAATCAATTTGACCCACAACAAGGTTCTGGATCGTATACCGTAGGGTATTCTTATACAGATGGAAACGGTTGTTCTGGAAATGCATCCACTTCAATTACTGTATTAGAATCTCCAACCGTAACTTTAGCAGCAATTGAAGATGCTTGTATAGAAAATGGAACAGTAACATTGACTGATGGATCTCCGGCAGGAGGTGTTTTCTCTGGAAGCAATGTGAGTGGTAACTCTTTCAATGCACCAGCTGCCGGAGTTGGAAACCACACAATAACTTACACTTACACCGCAATTAATGGATGCTCATCTTCTACAACACAATCTATCACTGTTGAAGAATGTTTAGGACTATCCGAAATGGTTGGTTACTCCATTTCTATTGCACCAAACCCTGCTACTGAGGTACTATTCATATCACTAGAGGGAACAATGGAAGTTAATTACGAAATGTACACTGAAGAAGGACGCGTCGTTATAGCTAACTCTGTATTAACTAATAGCGGAACAGAGTTAAATGTAAGTAATTTGGCATCTGGTGTGTACTTCCTTCGTTTTACATCAGCAAATGGCTCAATGACTAAAAAAGTAATTATAAGATAACTTAAAAGTTTATCTCACCAACTTAAAATGCCGGATTTATTCCGGCATTTTTTTTAATTTCAATCATGGACATAATAAGTTTCATTGATGTACAACGGAAGAAGATGGGAGGATCAAAGAATGTTGATTTATTTCTATCTTCCACTGAGAAATTAGCACAACTGGTTGATACGGCTTGCTCAGATTTACCCTACCCCTATCCAGCATACGCTTCATGGATGGTCTCACATATCTCAAAAGAATATCCTGATCGATTAGTTGATTTTCATAAACAAATTATTGATACTGTATTGAATTCATCAAACCAATCTGTTTTGAGAAATTGCACACAAACATTGAATAATTTACCCCTAATTGACTATAAAGAAGGAGTATTACTCGATCGCCTTATTGAGTTCATAAAAGATGATACCAACAAAGTCGCTCTGTTTGTTTATTCGATCTACCTCCTAGCAAAATTCACGCTGAAATACCCTGAGATTAAACAGGAAATTCAAGCCATAATCGAGTTGAAGCCGAAGAATATGCAAGCAGCCATGCGAGTTGGTATCCGAAATTACCTATCCAAAACCGCCCATATTTAGTGATAATTTTGTGAATTCTTAAATTATTAAGTATTTTTATAGTACTATGTATTGCATAGTTCAATCTTTTACATATATCTTTGCATAAACAAAGTTGTATGAATTTAGAAAATACACAAGCGCAAATGCGTAAAGGAATTTTAGAGTACTGTATACTTACGATCTTGTATAAAAAGAAAGAGGCATATCCTTCCGAAATTCTTGAAACACTAAAAGAAGCCAAACTCATTGTGGTTGAAGGGACATTGTATCCTTTATTGACACGATTAAAAAACATGGAACTCCTGTCCTACCGATGGGAAGAATCCCAATCGGGTCCACCGAGAAAGTATTTCGCCTTAACTAAAATGGGCAAGGCATTTTTAGAAGAATTAGATACTACCTGGTCCGAATTAAGTACGGCCGTTAATCAAATCACTAATATCCAGGAAAAATGAAAAAAACTATCTCAGTAAACATCAAAGGGTTAAACTTCCTGATCGAAGAGGAAGCTTATGAATTGTTGCAAAATTATTTAGATCGATTAGCAAAAGCTCTCCACAACGAAAAAGGTGGGAAAGAAATCGAAGAAGATATTGAAATGCGCATTGCTGAATTGTGCAGTGCTCAATTATCTGACAAAAAGCAGGTGATTGAAAAAGCAGATATCGAGTCAATACTGGAAACGCTTGGAGATCCTTCTCAATATGTCGAAGATGATGCTGAATATGTTGCTGGTGATTCAACTCAAAAAGAAACTGCGTCAAATGAGAAACGCATCTAT
Organism: Crocinitomicaceae bacterium; assembly: GCA_036825545.1. Taxonomy (GTDB): domain Bacteria; phylum Bacteroidota; class Bacteroidia; order Flavobacteriales_D; family Crocinitomicaceae; genus M0103. The sequence goes on from DAISYB010000015.1 coordinate 20,759, forward strand.
CGAGATACGGACCATGCTGTAATTGCAGGTGTCTGTTCCGGAATTGCTAATTATTCCAATATAGATGTAGTCATCATACGAATTATTTTTGCTGCTATCTTGTTCTTTGGTGGATTTGGTATTCCGTTATACATTGTACTGTGGATCATCATTCCAAAAGCGAGTACAACAATAGAAAAACTGCGTATGCGTGGTAAACCCATCACCGTTGACACCGTAAGAGAAGAAGTGGAACAAGCAGCTGAACGAATTAGCAGTAAATCTCAACGCTTTGCACAGAAAATCAGAAAAGACGACAGTGTACAAAACCGAATATCTTCAATTGGACGGATTTTCGCCATTTTATTTGGCACTGGGATGATCGGCTTTGGCTTATTATTGCTCATTTTATTTCTCGTTTTTGTTGTTGGCGGATTCCAAGTAATACCTGTACAAAGTGAAATGGGATTTTTGTCTTTTCCAGAGTTTGGCGAATTAATCGTTGAAAGTTCAACTGATCTTACTTGGAGCTGGATTGGAATCTTACTAATTGGTTTCTCAAGTATTCTATTCCTCTTATTATTAGGAAGTAAAATTGTATTTCAAATTTATAATATTTGGTCTAAGATTGCCCTTGGATCGCTCTTCTTAACTGGATTAGCAGGCTTATTTGTTTGCATTTTTATTGGAATAAAAACTGGACGTGAAATGAGTATTGAAGGAGAAATCAGCAATCACGTCGGTCATGTTTCTACAACTGACCTTCAAATTGAGACGATTACGCCTAAAATTAAAGCTGATAAAACGTATGAAATAAAAAGCAAAGGGCGTTATGGCATGATGAGCATTGAAGGTGATAGAATTATAGAATCGGGCATAAGTGTAGAATACAAACTTTCCAGAGATTCACTTTTTCATATTTATCAAACAAAGAGTGCTCACAGTCATTCCCACCAGAATGCAATCAAGAAGGCCGAAAATATCAAGCATCGTTGTTTTATTTCTGGCTCAGTATTAAAAACAGACTCGCACTACAATTTTCCTAAACAAGACAAACTAAGAGATCAAGATATACTTATTACAATTGAAATTCCTGCGAATGGACGAGTATTTTGGAATGGTAAATTAGTGGTCCCTGATAAATCAAGTGAATCATTTTTGGAAAAAGAGCTTTCTGATATTGAAGGGTACATTGGTTCAGATGGTAAATACAGTTCATGGGACTGATAACTAAAAGAGGCCGTTTCAAATGAAACGGCCTCTTTTTAAATGTAAAACAAGTTTAGTTGATTACAACCATTCGCTCCGAATGCAATGTTCCATCATTCAATTCTACTACAACAGTATAATTACCATTCTTCAATCCTTTTAACTCAACTTTCCCTTCTGACATATCAACTGGAATAATTGCTCCGTTAACAGCATTGATTACATATGCTTTTTTTACCTTCTTAGTAGTCCAGAAAATCACATCACCAGTACTTGGATTTGGTGCCACCTGTATATTTACAGCATAGTCATTCTCAAATTGAATAGGCAATACTTGAAAAGATTGAGTAAGAATAAATTGTTTATTAGCTGTACATCCATTTCGATCTGTAGCTGTTAATGTATATAGTCCGGCTGGTAATCCGTCTTGAAACAAGGTATTATTCACTCCATTACTCCATTGCAAAATATAAGGCTCATTTACTGTTTTAAAAGGGCTACCACCTTGAACTTGAGCCTCAACTTCTCCATCCATAGTGTTGAATCCTGATAAACTTGTACCTGTCCCTGTAATAGTCAAAGGTGTATCAGGTCCATCTACATGAATAATTTTATACCCCAATAAACCGTTCGCATCTACAACTTGAACAAAGTAAGATCCATTAGACAAACCCGTCAAAATAGAACCACTTGCACCATGACTCCAATTCACTGTGTATGGTTCCGTACCACCTGAAATTTGTAACTCAATTGATCCTTGGTAATCACCATGGCACAACACATCAGTTACGTTAGCAGAAACATTGATTCCTTGTGCATAAATCATATTCACACCTAATGTGAACGCTAAAAATAATCCCTTTTTCATTTTTTATTTGGCTTGAAGTTAAACTACATTGATAATTGTGAAACAAATCTATAATAGTCTGAAAAGGAACCAATTAATTTACTTCAACCCAAAAGTCAATTTCAATAATAACATTTAGTACGAGGACGTAGAATTACTTAGTCCAAGTCAAAAAAATAATATAGCTAAAAGGACTCATCAAAGAAGTTATTCATCCTTAGTTAGTTTAAAAGACATTATGTGCACAATTTGAAATAACTTATTGAGGTAAAAGAAATACACTTATGTTACATATCATCCGATTCAAATCACTTACCTTTGCCCCTCACTTTTAATTGGATAAAATAAAATGAATACAGCATTAGGGAATCACATTCTCGTGGAGTTCATGAACTGCGACCCACACATTATGAATGATGTAGCAGGAATTGAACGTGACATGGTCGCTGCAGCGCAAAAAGCAGGAGCCACTGTGATCAATTCAACTTTTCACCATTTCTCTCCATGGGGAGTTTCCGGTGTAGTGGTTATTCAAGAGAGTCACCTAGCAATCCATACTTGGCCGGAATATGGTTACGCTGCAGTAGATTTATTTACTTGTGGGGAAATGGATGCCTGGATATCTTTCGACCACTTGAAAGAATGTTTTAAATCCCAGTCGTATTCGGCAATTGAAATGAAGCGTGGATCTGTCAACCTTCTGACAAGAAACGACTTCGACATGTCAACTATGCGTCAGAAAGCAAGTGAGTGGAGAAATCCTGATTTCTACACACGTAATGTATGGTTTACAGATAAAGATGAAGATCAGGCATTATCACTTCGTTTTACAGGTGAAGTTTTCTTTGATGTGCAGTCTCCATTCCAACGTGTCCGTATTCTTGAATCGTACAAGTACGGAAAAATGCTCGCTTTAGATGATATGGTGATGACAACCGAACAAGACGAGTTCCATTACCATGAAATGATTTCCCACCCATCCATGTTCACGCACGGAAATGCGAAAAACATCCTTGTGATCGGTGGTGGTGATGGTGGTACTGTTCGTGAGATCCTGCGTCACGAAGGTGTAGAAAAAGTAACCATGGTTGAGATCGATGGAGAAGTGATCAAGGCGTGTAAAGAACATTTACCTAAGATTGCTGCAGCATTTGACAATCCAAAATTAGACCTCAAAGTCGATGATGGAATCGCTTTCATTAAAAATGCTGCGCCACAATCGTATGATATCATTATCGTTGACGGTTCTGATCCGGTTGGACCTGCTGAAGGACTTTTCTCTGTTGAGTTCTACACGAATTGCTACAATGCCTTAAAAGAAGGCGGAATCTTAGTTGCTCAAGGTGAATCACCGAAATTCAACCAGAAAGCCTTTGCTGAATTAAACCATACACTTCAAGGAATTTTTGGAAAGGACAATGCTCCGGTATCCTTATTCTTCGTTCCAACCTATCCAACAGGTATGTGGAGCTTCCAGTACGGTTTGAAAGGTGCTCAGCATCCAAAAGCAATCGCTAATGAAGCTGCAATAGATTCTTTTGTAAGCGCTAAAGGTCTGCGCTATTACAATTCAGATATTCATAAAGGGAGCTTCGCGACTCCAAACTTCGTGAAAGAGTTGTTGAAGTGACTGGGGGATAAAGGTTGACTGAGTGTTTCTTTGTTGATCTCGATACAATCAGCCAAAAGGCTGACCACTTGATCAACAAAGAAACGTATCGAGGTACAGCCTTTATCCTTAAAATAAATCTCAAAACCACAGAACATGTTCGATCCAAACGGAGTCGGTATTGCTAACGGGAACATTTTTGGATTCCCTGTAACAGAAGATGAAGCGGATATAGTTATTATTCCAGTACCATGGGATGCAACAGCTTCTTATGGCAAAGGAACTAGTGATGGACCCCAGGCTATTCTTGACGCTTCTACCCAATTGGATTTTTACCATCCAAAATTGGAGAAAGCTTACAATACAAAAGTATTCATGGCACCCGTATCTTCTGAATGGCTGGAGATCAATCGTAAGTTATGTACCAAAACAATCGACTACATTGCCTTTTTGGAAGATGGAGGAAACATTGATCAAAACGAGCATTTTTATGAATTGCTTCAAACTGTGAATGAAACACAGGAAGCGATGAAAAACAATCTTCGTGACCGCGCGAAGAAACTCATTCAACAAGGAAAGATCGTTGCCGTTTTAGGTGGAGAACACTCTACCCCACTAGGTTTGTTAGAAGCAATTGATCAGCAAGGTGAATCTTTTGGGATTCTTCAAATCGATGCTCACGCTGATCTGCGTATTGCCTATGAAGGCTTTGTTCAGTCACACGCCAGCATCATGTACAATGCTTTGCACAATTGTAAAAATCTGAAACGTTTGGTGCAAGTGGGTATTCGAGACATTTCAGAAATGGAAGTTGAAATGATTCAAAATAGCCAAGGAAGAATTGTAACTCATTTTGATTGGAATATTAAAGAAGATCAATTCAATGGAACTACTTGGGCCGACCAGGTAGAGAACATTCTGGCTGATCTTCCTCATAATGTATATGTTTCATTTGATATTGATGGTCTGAAACCGGAACTCTGTCCGAACACTGGTACTCCGGTCGTTGGAGGATTTGCGTTAGAAGAAGTCAATTATTTACTATTCAAATTAGTAGAATCAGGTAGAAAAATAATCGGTTTTGATCTCAATGAAGTCTCACCGGGTAAATCTGGTGACTGGGATGCAAATGTAGGTGCCCGTGCCTTGTGGAATCTAGTATGTGCCACAGAAAAAAACAGAAGATATCAAAAATAAAATTTGGAAAAAAGAGCCGGCATAAGGATAGTCTTATTCGTACTTGTAACAAGTTGTACGGTTTTATGCTTGTATAGCTTGTATCAGCTTATTATAGAGAATAATTTTATTCCTTACACCTTACTCTTAGGGGGAACTTTATTCGGAACAATTGGTTTTTCGTCAGTTTTAATTTCAGGTTTGAACGGCATAAAAGCAACTACTCTTACCTTGTTTACTTTATTCAATTCGGTTCTTTTTGCCGTTTACTATTTCTACCCGCATCTACTCAAAGAATTCTATTCGTTTTCATTCTGGAGTTTGTGCCTTATTGTGCTTTACAGTCTGCAGCATTCCATCCAACGCTATAAGAAAAGTCAAGCACACATCACGAAGATTCTCAATTACGGATTAATTTTCGCGCTTCTACCTTTTATGATCTTCAAAATAGACCATGCGATTGTTTGGTTCGTGATCAACTTGCTCACAGGATTTATTTTACTTGTGAACCTAATTGTTTTTTTACTACCGACAAAAAGGAATTAATGAATTTAAGAATGAAGGAGTTGAAGAATTAAACGCACAACCTTACTTTAATTCATTCATGTCTTTAATCTCACATCTTAATGTCTTAATGTCTTAATGTCTTAATGTCTTAATGTCTTAATGTCTTAATGTCTTAACATCCTAAAATCCCAAGGCTTCAATCTAAATATGCCCCATAACCGGCAATTCGCTTCGTCCAATAATCCGATTTTTCAATGTCCGTAATGATAATTCCTTTGGAGCTACTGGAATGGATCATAACTTTAGGTTGACCCGGATCAGAAATAATGATCCCAACATGGGAAATTCCCGATCCATTATCAAAAAACACTAAATCGCCTTTTTGAACACTCTTCTCTTTTAGTTTTCTTGCCCCACCAAATTGATCTGCAGCCCTTCTCGGCAACTCTTTTCCGGCATTGCGGTAAATAAAACTAGTGTAACCACTGCAATCAAATCCACTTGGATCATTTCCAGCCCATGCGTAAGGAACTCCAAGGTACTTCTTCGCTTCTGCTATTATTGCTTCCCGTTCTGCAGATGCTGTTCCGGTCGTAACCAGAATATCAGCAGGCTTCACTTCGCCTTCGTAATGCATATCTGGTACATCGTCAAATAGTGCGGCCATGATCTTTTGCAAACGATCAAAAGTCTCCTTATCACCTTGACGCTTCAAGTCTTCAGCCCAGGAAAAAAGATCGTGTTTCAATGCAGAAACTTCGTGAATATGGGCTGTCAATACCCTTAATCCATCTGCAGATTTACGAATTTCAATAAATAATTTTTCAGCCTCTCCTAAAGCGTTGGGGTGGCGAATCAGCCAATGCCGATTTTGACTCAATTGAAATAAACTGAGTGATTTGTAAAACTTCGGAACCAACGAATAATCATAATCCGGTTGATCTAATAAACGATTTGCTCTTCGGTACACCATCTTATAATGTCCCTGAGCATAATACATTTCCAGTTTATCAAACTGCGGAACTTGTGCGTGTAACTCACAAGAAACCAACATTAACAAGGCAATTACAAGTATTCTTTTCATCGAAATTCTATTCCCAACGAAATAACAAAGAAATTCAATGTAGACGGAATCAGCACCAATCTTAAAGTTAACAGATGTATGTTTATTTTCAGATTTTCCTGTTGAGTTAACTTTTTTTAAGCCTATTGCGTTACTTTCTGTATGATTCTTGCGTTATTTAAAATATCTTTACTTTAATGCTAATATTGATCCCTATGAACAAGTCACTCATTCTCTTTCCATTTCTGTTATTTCAATTTGTTCTTTTGGGGCAAGCTGACAAAAACAAAGTTGCAACGACTCAAAAGTTTGACGAAGTTCTCACCTACGTAAACAAAATGTATGTAGACGAGGTGGACGAAAAAGCGCTTACGGAAGCCGCAATCATTGGACTACTGGAAAAACTCGATCCACACTCTACATATATATCCAAAGAGGAAGTAGATGAAGCCAATCAATCCATAAATGGAAGTTTTGTAGGTATCGGCATACGTTTTCAGATCCACAAAGATACTTTAATGGTTATTGCTACAATTCCAGGCGGACCTTCAGAAAAATTAGGAATTCTTCCCGGTGATAAGATCATGAAGATCGAGAATGAGAACATTGCAGGAATTGGTTTGAAGAACAGCATGGTTCGTGAACGATTAATGGGTGAATTAGGAACTAAAGTACGCGTTGAAATTCAGCGAAAAAACACCAGAAAGCCGTTGGATTTCGTTATTACACGTGATAATATTCCAATTAATTCGGTTGATGCCTATTACATGGTTGAACCAGAGATTGGCTATATCAAACTAAATAGTTTTTCGCGTTCAACGGTAGATGAAATGCAAAAAGCGATGAAAGATCTTAAAGGTAAAGGAATGACCAGCCTGATTCTCGATTTACAAGGAAATGGTGGGGGACTGCTTTATGCCGCTCAACAATTGGCTGACGAGTATTTATCCGACGATAAATTGATCGTTTATTCCGAAGGTAAAGCACAACCGAGAAGCGATCTTAAAGCAGGTAGAAAAGGATTATGGGAAACTGGGCAATTGATCATTCTAACGGATGAATATTCAGCTTCTGCTAGTGAAATTGTTTCAGGTGCAATACAAGACTGGGATCGCGGACTGATTGTAGGTAGAAGAACTTACGGAAAAGGGCTTGTTCAGCGTCCAATCGATTTGACCGATGGTTCTCAAATGCGTTTAACGATAGCGCGTTATTATACACCGAGTGGACGTTTTATTCAGAAACCTTATGATGATGTGGAGAATTATCGTTCAGACCTTAAAAAACGATACGAGCATGGAGAATTCACCCATGCGGATTCTATTAAATTTCCAGATTCATTAAAGTTCAATACACTTTTAATGAAACGGGAAGTGTATGGTGGTGGTGGAGTAATGCCCGATGTTTTCGTCCCACTTGATACGACTGGTGTAACCGATTATTTTAAAAAACTCGTTCAAAAGGGGCACACCACACAATTCGTGTTGGATTATTTGGAGAAGAACAGAGATGTTTTACTAAGTGAATATCCTAGCTTTTCAGATTTCAAACAACGATTTACCGCTGACAAGAAATTCATGGATGCCTTCTTTGATTATGTCAAAAAAGAAGACAAAGAACTTGAATTCAATCAAGATGAGTACGCGTTGAGTGAATCACTTTTAAAGCTGCGACTAAAAGCTGTCCTTGCGCAAGACATTTGGGGATATAATGAATTCTATCAGATCTACAATGATTCAAACGAGATCTTACAGCGTGCGATTGAGGTAATAAAAACAGAAGATTACAAAAAATTACTTGCAGAAAATTGATGTTTAGATTTTTAAATCAATCGAGTACGAATTACATTTGCAACAAACAAAAAGCCATGAAAAAGATACTGCTTATTGGATCTGTATTCTCCTTACTTTACGCTTGTGATTCATCGGATAAAATTCAGGCACAAGAAGGCGAAGTAACCTCTGCAATTGCGGGAGACAATGAAATGGACCCTGAGTTTTTAGCTGAATTGGAACAAATCCAAAAAGAAGAGGAAGAAGAGCAAAAGCGATTGGCATCAACACGAACAACGATGTCCTTTGACAAGATGATTCATGATTTTGGGACAATTAAAGCGGATACAGATAACAAAGCAACGTTTATCGTTACGAATACCGGAAAGAATCCACTGATACTTGAAGATGTTTCTGCAAGTTGTGGTTGTACAACCGCTGAAAAACCGGAAAAACCAATCCTTCCCGGCAAGTCAGATAAGATTAGTGTTGTTTTCCATCCTAGTGCAAGCCAGCTCAACGAACAGAAAAAGAGCATTACGATTACAGCGAATACGGATCCTAAAGTAACCCTCCTTGAAATCAAGGGTTTTGTTAAGGAATAATTCAATTTTAACTCTTGAAATAATTGGGAGTTTATCTAATCAAATGGATGAAACCATGGAATTCTTTTTCCTTTCCATCAAAGGAATTGATTCCTGTGATCTTGTAAAAATAAACTCCATCGCTGACTTTGCTTCCTGTTTGATCTTCACCATTCCAAGAGAATTCCGGATCATCAGAAGAGAATACCACGTTACCCCAACGATTAAGAATGAGCACCTCAAATTCTTTGTATTTATCAAAACCTCTTACAGCAAAATGATTGTTTGATTCGTCTGCATTTGGTGTAAAAACATTTGGAATAAATATGTCCGCTTCCAAATGGTTAACATAAACAGTTACATATACAATTCCCGTGCATCCAAAACTGTCTGCACCATAGACCGCATAAGTTGTTGTTGACGTTGGTGAAGCAATCGGATCAATGCAATCAGAGCAACTTAAACTTTCTGAAGGATCCCAATAATAATATAAAGCTCCGCTCGCAGTTAATTGAACAGAACCTCCTTCATAAATTGTTGTAAACACAGGATCAACTTCAATAGCCAAAATCCCTGTCGCACCCACTAAAAAATCCTGAGTGGCAAAACAGCCATTATCATCTGTAACTGTTAATGTATAATTACCGGCAGATAATTCAGAAATACTACTCGTTGTTTCACCTTCCGGACTCCACTCAAATGTGAGTGATCCGGTTCCCCCATTAGCCATTGCGGAAATCGAACCATTACTCATTGAGCACTCAGCGTCTATTACATCACCAAAAATCTCTATTTGTTCAGGAGAACTTATTGTAACCTCAACTGTACCTGTACAGCCTTGAGCGTCTTTGACTAAAACAGAATATGTTCCGGAGGCCAAGCCTGAGGCTGTAGAAGTATTCCCACCACTAGGAGACCATGTATAGGTGTATGGTTGAAAACTGCCATCTACAATTACACTTGCTGTTCCATCCGAAACACCGATACAACTTGTATTGGTGAGCGACTCGATTAATACGTCGAGATTCCCTTCTGTCGGAATTAAAATATCGATTGATTCGGAACAGTCATTTTCGTCACTTACGACCAAAGAATAGAGTCCCGCTCCTAAATTGTTTGCACTTGAACTCGATGAAACATTTGGTGTCCACGCGTATGTGTATGCACCTGTACCACCAGATGTGTTTATTGTTACGGAGCCATTATTTGCTCCACATTCAGTGCTTGAAATGGTTTCTTGAATGCTAATAGGAGCCGGAGAGTCAATAAACACCTCAACTGAATCTGTACAGCCCTGAGAGTCTGTGACCAAAACAGAATATGTTCCAGAGGCCAAGCCTAAGGCTGTAGAAGTATTCCCTCCGCTTGGAGACCATGTGTAGGTGTATGGTTGAAAACCGCCATCTACAATTACACTTGCTGTTCCATCCGAAACACCGATACAACTTGTATTGGTGAGCGACTCGATTAATACGTCGAGATTCCCTTCTGTCGGAATTAAAATATCGATTGATTCGGAACAGTCATTTTCGTCACTTACGACCAAAGAATAGAGTCCCGCTCCTAAATTGTTTGCACTTGAACTCGATGAAACATTTGGTGTCCACGCGTATGTGTATGCACCTGTACCACCAGATGTGTTTATTGTTACGGAGCCATTATTTGCTCCACATTCAGTGCTTGAAATGGTTTCTTGAATGCTAATAGGAGCCGGAGAGTCAATAAACACCTCAACTGAATCTGTACAGCCCTGAGAGTCTGTGACCAAAACAGAATATGTTCCAGAGGCCAAGCCTAAGGCTGTAGAAGTATTCCCTCCGCTTGGAGACCATGTGTAGGTGTATGGTTGAAAACCGCCATCTACAATTACACTTGCTGTTCCATCCGAAACACCGATACAACTTGTATTGGTAAGCGACTCGATTAAGATAATACCCCCCCCAATAGTTGGCACAACAATATTTGAAGTTATGGTGCATCCTATTGAATCTGTTACTTCTACTGTATATTCGCCAGCTGAAAGGTTTTCTGCAGTATCACTTGAAGAAACATTGGGTATCCAAGTGTATGTGTATGCTTCTACACCTCCAGATGCATTAATAGATACAGAACCATTGTTTGCATTACATTCAGAACTTGAAATTGAATTTATAGTAATAATCAATGGTGATGTAAGAATATCGGATTCAATGATGTCAATGTTATTTATTATACTGCCACCACTACCTCCAAGTGCACCATATGAATTTCCAAGACATGAAGATTGAGCATTAACTGTTAACCCAGGATTACCACCCGAAAAATCACCAACCAAATTCAATGGAGTTGTTATTGAAGTTAAAGCGATAATTCCTCCGCCGCCGCCTCCACCTGGACCATGACATTGACCACCAGAACCGCCTCCAGTAAAACCATTATTTACACTACCTCCATTTCCACCAGCAACACTGATGTTAAGATTTCCATTAATATCAATCACATCCAATAGAACCATACCACCGGAACCTCCCCCACCTGCTGCATCGATCCCAGCTTGTACTGTTATACTCTCTCCATTACTTATGATAGAAAAGTCATTTGTGATGACTTGATTTGCTTTTATATAAACAATACCACCGCCTCTACCTCCGTTTGTTGACTGTGAATTATTCTGATGGCCTCCACCACCGCCTCCACCAAGAAAAAGTCTTGTTTGGTAATTAGACAATTGATAACCTCCTCTTCCTCCGACACTTGCACCGGTGCATCCTGACCATTCATTACCACCTAAACCTCCAAAACCATATAAACTTCCACCTCCGCCACCAGCATTGAGATTATTTCCACCTCCTCCACCATTTGCTATGGCACCACGACCAGTTAACTGACCATCTTGAAAATTTGAAATTGATTCTCCTTTATATGCACCATAAACCATATTCGTACCTGTGTAATAATAACCAGATGATGCGCAATTTCCTGACTGCCAAAAATTGGATGAAACATTTCCACCTCGAAATCCTTTGGCAGAAGCAGTTATATTGGCATTTAAAGTTAAATTTTGTTCGACTTCAATTGCCAGCACTCCACCAACAATACCATTCCAAGGTAAGGGCTCAAGAAGCTGCGTTACACTTACATTTTCATATTGAGGCACATAAATTAACTGCACGTAGGAACTATAATCGTAATCATTTTCAAGATAGTATTCTAAATAAATAATAGTACCGTCAATTGCCAACACATTGTTTAACTCATAACAACCTGCACAGCCATAATTTATTATTTCTCCAAACAATGACGTATTTGATTCATTGACAGATGCTCCTTTCATTTGGATAATCATAACTCTATCACCAACATTCAAAGCACTTGAATTAGAAAGAGTAATGAAATTTTCACAATTATTGTAATCTATAACAGAGTAATATTGGTTGACAATCCCTCCAATTTCATTTTGAGAATAAACAGAATTCAGAAAAATGAGAACTAAGGTGTTTACAAAAAGTTTTCTCATTATCGCTATCATATAAAAATGAAGTTGTAAAAATCTACAATTTCAACAACTTCTTACTTAGCTGTTTGCCTTCTAATTCAATAACAACATAATAAGACCCTGACTTAAAATCCTCAGTATCAATAATTAGAATCTCGCCATCAGCGTTTTCCATATGCATCAATCTTCCATCAAGCGCATAAATTTTAACCAACTTTAAACCAACATCTTGAAAACGTATATTAAGAATATCTAATGTAGGATTAGGATAAAGATCAAAGTCATCTATGATAACACTTAATTCGCTCATGTTATTCTTACAATCTAAATAAAGAGTAAGTGTAGGATACTTTGATTGGTCACTCCCCTCTTTAGAACAAAACGATAAATTATTCGTCGAAACTTCATTAATTAAACCTAATAAGAAACCGTGACTTTGAGTTGGATTAGTATACATGTCTTGAACCAGAGTTGTCACATCAATATTCAAATAATCCTGTGTTGAATTTGTACTCTGAGGAAGAATAACTTCACTCATGTTTGTTGATAATGGCTGGGTGTTCCATGTGGTAGTAAATTCATCCCATGAACTTGTAACTCTTCTTAAGTAAGATGAATTATTACCTAAATGTCCTTCAGAAATTGGAGTGGCAGAACTATAACCAGTATATGCATATAAATTCAGTCTCGCTTCTGTAATGATTGCTCCACTTGGAATTTGACTTAAATCAAAGTCTATTAGAGCCCTATTCTTATTTAAACCACCTGTATTTCCAGGAATAACAAAAGCCCCATTTTGTGGCGCATTGCCATAATTGGTGTTCGCAGTGTTGTAGTTATCATGATAACCTAAAGATAGGTCACGGTTTGCGACTAACGTTAATTCCTCTGAACATGTTGTATAAGTAATTTCTAATACAGGATACTTTGATTGGTCACTCCCCTCTTTAGAACAAAACGATAAATTATTCGTCGAAACTTCATTAATTAAACCTAATAAGAAACCGTGACTTTGAGTTGGATTAGTATACATGTCTTGAACCAGAGTTGTCACATCAATATTCAAATAATCCTGTGTTGAATTTGTACTCTGAGGAAGAATAACTTCACTCATGTTTGTTGATAATGGCTGGGTGTTCCATGTGGTAGTAAATTCATCCCATGAACTTGTAACTCTTCTTAAGTAAGATGAATTATTACCTAAATGTCCTTCAGAAATTGGAGTGGCAGAACTATAACCAGTATATGCATATAAATTCAGTCTCGCTTCTGTAATGATTGCTCCACTTGGAATTTGACTTAAATCAAAGTCTATTAGAGCCCTATTCTTATTTAAACCACCTGTATTTCCAGGAATAACAAAAGCCCCATTTTGTGGCGCATTGCCATAATTGGTGTTCGCAGTGTTGTAGTTATCATGATAACCTAATGACAAATCTCTATTGGCAATCAAAGAAACAGTTGTTTGCGAAAAAGAACTATTAATAAACTGCAATAAAAATAAAAAGGTGATTAATGGCTTTATCATAGTAAATAGGTTGAAAGTTGTTTCTAAAATAGAAAAAACAACTTATATGACAAATTAAATCGAATTAATTATCCTCAATAGTTTTATTTGAACAGAGTTGAAGCTAAACAAATCCTCAATGTTTTTTGATATGGATTGATTGTCAAATGATCTGCAAAGTGCCTTTAAAATTGAGCCATACCATTCTTCATTATTGTTGTCACAAAGTATTCCATTCTGTGAATTTATTACTTCAGGTAATATGCCTACACTGTTTGCAATAACCGGAGTTCCAGTAATTAGTGATTCAACGCCAACAATAGAGAAAGTCTCATAATCTGATCCATGAAGAAAAAAATCAGCTTGATGAAAATAAGAACCAAGCTCCTCATGTCGAATACTTCCCGGAAATTCTATTTCAAAAGACCAATTTCGTCTCTTAACTTCTTCCAAAATTGGCCCTTTACCAACAATTGTAAGCTTAAGTGTATAATCTTTTGACAATTTTTCTAATGCTTCTAAGAATGGGAAAGGATTCTTTGGTTTTTGCCAATTAGAAATTGCTAAAAATCTGCGCGTCTCAGATGGTTCTTTTTCTTTGTATCCAAATGGTGGGTCTACTACATTAGGAACGACATCAATTTTCTCCTCTGGATAGTAATTTTTAACCATATCCTTCAACACCTCAGAGACAACAATCATTCTTTCGACGTAACTCAACATTCGTTTTGCTTTAAATCGATGTATATCCTCTTCCAAGAAAGTTCTAAAATAGGACCAATGTTCAATATGAATCAGTTTTAACTTCCATGCTTTCGCTATCTTCCATGCAACAATTCCCGACGGGAAAAGGACATTTGAAATTACAAGATCGAAATTACTTGTTTTAAGGTCATACTTCCTCAATACGTATCTTAAATACCAAACTTGAAAGAAAATACAGTAATAGAGTAGTTTGTAAAACCTGCTTTCTAATGTTATTCGAATTTCGTTGAATGTATTATTTTTTTCAATTGTACTACTGTGTCTAAACACTTTTTGGGATGGACGAATATCAAATGCTATAACTGTAAGATCAGTAATTGCGGCAAGACACTTTGCATGGTTTTCAATGAATATACCCTTATAATGATCAACTTCATTAGGATACCAATGAGCAACAAAAAGTACCCTTTTCTCTTTATAGTAGGTAGTTCCCATTCCATTAAACACTTACCTTATTTCTATAATCCCAAACAGAAAATGAAATAATAGCCAGGACTAATAAACTAGATAAAACCCCTGCAAATGAATTTGATCTTGAATACAACTTCGAACCAAACACAAACTCGATCTTATGCTTACCACCAGACAACGCTAATCCTCGAAGAAGATAATTCGTCTTCAGGATATCTACTTCCTTACCATCTACTGTTGCGGTCCATCCTATTGGGTAATATACTTCAGAGAATACTGCCAACTGCTCACCATCACATTCTGCTTCATAGGTAATCTTATTTGGCGCATAGGAAGTCATTCTAATCGAACCTTCACCGGAGAATTGGGTTTTCTTCAACTTAGCCGCCTCGCTTTTCAGCATAACGGCCTCTTCAGCCGGTCTAAAATCAGATACAACTTCCATTGTAACCAATTTTGTAAATGATGATAAGCTATCATTTGCCATTGTAAATGCAGGTATTAAATCTGTTCGTCCGTTTGCGTCCATTACCCACAAGATCTGATCACCTTTACGCACACCATTTGCAAGTGGAATGCGCAAAGTATCTTTTCCAGGTAATACGTAAACCAATTTCTCGGCACCATAAACTGAACTGTTCTTTTGCTCCGTGCCGTTCACCAACATAACACCTGAACCCGCATTTTCGAGTTTAAATTCCTTACCTAATGATCTGATCTCGTCGTTAGGAGTTTCTTTGACATTGACTTGTTTTACAAACCAAGCATTCCCCAAGGCAGATGGATTCAAGCGAAGATCCTCTTTCTGAATGAGGTAGCGGACATTCATCATATCCAATACAGCGTTATTCGAAAACTGAATATGGAAATCGAACAAGTTCTGGATGTTTCGCAATTTTGCCCCATGGTATCCACCTAGCGATTTATGGAAATACGATGCTCTCGAACTACTCCAGCCACCATTGTAATCAAAGACACGGTAATTGGTTGCGAAATTAAGTCCTGAGAAACGGTACGCATCGATTACGCGACGACGATCTGCTCCTGTATAACCCAAGGCATCTGCTTTTTTTGCTCCATCTCTTTCAGCCTCATCAACCGCTTTTTTCACGGCTGCATCTTTCATCATTTCGGCTTCCAGAATTTGCAGATCAGCATTTTCCGGTGTAAATGGATATTTCATTTGGGCTTCCGGTAACCAATATTTATATTGACCATTGTCTCGTGTTTCCGAACTCAAATAATTCTGATCAACCGGTATCATATCAACCAAGACCAATCCTGCAGTTAAGATCATAACGGCAACAATCGGAATAGCTGTATAAAAATAAAGCGCCATCACACCAAAGATCAGTACGGCAAATAAGATGGATCGATTCATGGAAGCATTAAACACATCGCGTCGCACTTCTTTGATCAATTCATACTGCTCCATTGAACCATCAACCTGAGCATCTACGATTTGTTTGAATTGAGCCGGATCGGTCACATCAATGCCATAGTTTTGCTGGAAAAAGCTCGGATCCATACCAAGGATTTGTTGTTCTATCTGAGCCGGTAAATCAGCCATACGATCTGCTTCCTCTCTCGATGTAAAATTATCACCAAGTCCCATCACTCTCAAAATCAGTAAGAATCCAATGAACGCTCCTGAAATAGCTAAAAATGGTTTCTTTGCAGCCAATATAGTTTCACGTTCACGATAGAGTCGCTCCAATAGTAAAACCACCATGACTGGGACGCATAACTCTATCAATACCAAAATAATCGTAACCGTTCTAAACTTGTTATAGCCGGGCATGTTCTCAATGAAAAAATCCGTCAATCCCATGAAATTTTTCCCCCATGAGAGCATTAAAGCAAGAATAGAAATTCCAAGATAAACCCATTTTACTGGACTCTTCACAAAATACATTGCCAAGGCAAATAGAAAGAGCATTACAACTCCAACATATACCGGACCTGATGTCATTGGTTGATCGCCCCAGTACAAGCCGAAAGGAGCTTCCATGATTTTTTTAATATCAGACGAATTGCGATCTGAATTCACCACCAAATCCTTGAATCGTGAGTCAGCAATCGTTGTAGAATGAGAACCTTTTACATACGGGGAAACTAAGGTGAATGACTCTCCTACACCGTAACTCCAATTGGTAATGTATTCTTTGTCCAATCCTGAGGTATTTTTGACTGCCTCTTGTCCATCTGCCTGAATTGTAACATCATTCCCACCACGAATTGTTTGCTTCGCGTATTCATTGGTCAGACTTATGTTTCCGTAATTAATTCCAACTGCCAATAAATAAGACGCCAAAACAGCTCCAGATGTAATTGTGAATTTTTTCAATTCCTTTGAACGGATTGCTCGGATCAATTCATATACTCCTAATCCAAACAAAAGAAACGCAAAATAGTAAGTGACTTGCAAGTG
This sequence comes from Crocinitomicaceae bacterium, assembly GCA_036825545.1. Classification (GTDB taxonomy): domain Bacteria; phylum Bacteroidota; class Bacteroidia; order Flavobacteriales_D; family Crocinitomicaceae; genus M0103. The sequence continues at coordinate 38,094 of DAISYB010000015.1, forward strand.
ATTACTTGCCAACTGGAATGACATGAACAAACCGGAAAGCAAGGCTCCCCATTTCCAATTCGATCGATAGGCCATAATGAATGCACCCAATACCGGAGCCATCAAGGCTACTGTCATTGCTTTTGAATTGTGTCCGGCTTGCAAAATAACGATCTCATAGCTTGCCAAACCAAAGGCAACAGCTCCCACAAATCCAACAAGTGGACGCAAACCTAAACACATGGCCAGAATATAAAACCCTATGAGATGCATCAAGAAAATTGCAGAAGGAACACCGATCGTATTCTGTAGCCCGATTAATGAGCGCTGAAAAATATTTCCGGTATATAAAATTGAAATCTGGGTTGTTGGCATACCTCCGAACATTGAATTCGTCCAAAGAGGCTCTTCTCCACCTGTTTTTTCACGGAACGCAACCGTCTCTTGCACCATTCCTTTGAATTGTTGAACATCGTGTTGTTTGATATTGTGTCCGTCAAACTCAGGTGAGAAATAAGCAAACATGAGGATTACAAATGCTGCAAGAACAGCAAAATGTGGCCAGTTTTTTTTCAAGAATTGGTTCATAGCTCCAGATTTGAGTCTAAAAGTAAAAAAATATCGCTAGTTCAAGGCAGCTCTTCATAATCCACATCCTCAATGTCTGAGTGATTGGATTTACCATTCGATGCCGATCTTCTATTGAGAATGTTGGTCTTTCCGAAATTACGTAGCTTGTCAGAGCGTTCCTTTTCCGCTTTGCGCTGACGCTCATTCAGGCGACGTTCGTCCTCCATATTTCGTTTCGCCATCATGAGCTGACCGATAAAACGAAGAAGCACGAACACTCCGATAATAATCAGGAATGTTCTGAAAAGACCAGTTATACTCGCTTCCGCAACCACTTAACGTGAAAGATGCATGTTACGTTCTGCGTAGATTTTCGTGAAATAAGGATCCTTTAAGTCCTTTATAAAACGAATGGCTTCACCTGTAGATTTCATTTCCGGACCAAGTTCTTTTTTCACCTCCGGGAACTTCTCGTAGGAGAATACAGGAATTTTGATCGCGTATCCTTCTCGCTTTGGCTGGAAATTGAAGTCGGTAACTTTACTGTGTCCAAGCATCACTTTCGTCGCGTAATTCACGTAAGGCTCATCGTATGCCTTCGCAATGAATGGAACAGTTCTCGAAGCACGTGGATTGGCCTCAATTACGTACACTTTATCGTCTTTTATTGCAAATTGAATGTTGATCAAACCAACTGTTCTCAATTCGACTGCGATTTTGTTCGTAATATCTTCGATCTGTTGCATCACAAAATCGCCCAAGTTGAATGGTGGCAACAAGGCAAATGAATCACCTGAATGAATCCCTGCCGGTTCAATATGTTGCATAATTCCAATGATATAGACATTTTCACCATCACAGATCGCATCTGCTTCGGCTTCAATCGCTCCGCCAAGGAAATGATCCAAAAGAATCTGATTATTCCCCATCTCATTGATGATATCTACCACATGATGTTCCAGTTCCTCTTTGTTGATGACAATTTTCATTTTTTGTCCTCCAAGGACGTATGAAGGCCTTACCAATAATGGAAATCCAAGTTCATCGGACAATTCCAGTGCTTGTTCAGCACTTTCAACTACACCGTATTTAGGGAATGGAATATTGTTCTTTTCGAGCAATTTCGAGAAGCGTCCTCTGTCTTCTGCCAAATCCAAAGCCTCAAAACTTGTTCCGAGGATCTTCACACCATAGCGTTCCAACTTCTCTGCTAATTTCAGAGCTGTTTGTCCACCCAATTGAACGATCACACCTTCTGGTTTCTCGTGACGAATAATGTCATAAATATGCTCCCAGAATACCGGTTCGAAATACAACTTATCGGCCGTGTCAAAGTCCGTTGAAACTGTCTCCGGATTACAGTTGATCATGATTGTTTCATAACCGCACTCCTTTGCAGCTAAAACACCGTGAACGCAGCTGTAATCGAATTCGATTCCCTGACCAATACGATTCGGTCCTGAACCCAAAACGACCACTTTCTTTTTATCCGTTACCACACTCTCATTCTCGTATTCAAATGTCGAATAGTAGTAAGGTGTTTGTGCCTCAAATTCAGCTGCACATGTATCCACTAACTTGTACACACGCTTGATTCCAAAAGCATCTCTTTTTTTGTACACTTCAGATTCCAAACATCTCAACAAATGAGCGATCTGACGATCTGCATATCCTTTTTGTTTAGCTTCGAACATCAAATCCTTTGGAAGCGACTCAATGTGGAATTTCTCAATTTTGCGCTCCAATTTGATCAAGTCCTCAATCTGCTTCAAGAACCAGATATCAATCTTTGTTTTCTCAACGATCGTTTTGAATGGAATTCCTAGTTTGATTGCGTCATAGATATGGAACAATCGATTCCAACTCGGATGCTCAAGACTGTGTAATATCTCATTCTGATTGGTCAATTCACGTCCGTCAGCTCCAAGTCCATTACGATTAATTTCAAGCGACTGACAGGCTTTTTGTAAAGCTTCCTGAAATGATCGACCGATTCCCATCACCTCACCTACAGATTTCATCTGCAAACCAAGTTCACGATTGGCCCCTGGGAATTTATTAAAGTTCCATCGAGGAATTTTAACGATCACGTAATCCAATGTAGGTTCAAATAAAGCTGACGTTGTCTTGGTGATTTGGTTATTCAATTCATCCAAATGATACCCTATCGCTAGCTTAGCTGCAATTTTTGCAATTGGATATCCTGTTGCTTTTGATGCCAAGGCAGAAGAACGCGAAACACGTGGATTGATCTCAATGGCAATTATATCTTCATTTTCGTCAGGCGAAACAGCAAACTGAACATTACAACCTCCGGCAAAATTACCAATCGAACGCATCATCTTGATCGCCATGTCACGCATACGTTGGAATGTCGTATCCGATAGCGTCATCGCAGGTGCCACGGTAATGGAATCTCCAGTATGGACTCCCATTGGATCAAAGTTCTCAATAGAACAGATGATCACAACATTATCATTGGCATCACGGAGTAATTCTAATTCGTATTCTTTCCATCCCAAAAGTGCTTTATCGATCATCACCTCATGAATAGGCGAAAGTTGTAAACCACGCTCCAGCAATCCATCAAATTCTTTAGGATCGTGGACAATAGAAGCACCAGCTCCTCCGAGTGTATATGACGCGCGAATACAAAGTGGGAAACCAAATCGCTGAGCAACTTCTTTGCCTTCTAAGAATGATTTAGCAGTTGCTTGTGGAGCCATTGGAATACCAATCTGCTCCATCAAATTTCGAAACTCCTCTCTGTTTTCTGTGATCTCAATCGCTTTGATGTCAACACCAACGATTCGTACACCGTACTCTTCCCAAATCCCCATCTCATCACATTTGATGCATAAATTCAATGCAGTTTGTCCTCCCATTGTCGGAAGAACGACATCAATTTTGTGTTTTTGGAGAATTTCAATAATACTCTCTGGCTCCAAAGGTTTGAGGTAAACATTGTCAGCAACAACCTTATCCGTCATAATCGTTGCCGGATTCGAATTGATCAATGTTACTTCAATTCCTTCTTCTCTAAGTGATCTTGCTGCTTGTGATCCGGAATAATCAAATTCACATGCTTGTCCGATGACAATTGGTCCGCTACCTATGATCAATACGGACTTAATGGAAGTGTCTTTTGGCATTATCTGCTCTTTATGGGTTCAAAATGTATTCAACAAATTGAGCGCAAATTTAAGCTTTTGAACCGAGGAATAAAATCTTAAGCCCACTTGTTTTTAACAAATTTCATCTGTAACACACAAAACTGCTGTGATCATGCGTTGTAAACAAAAGATTAGATTAATTTTAAATCGTTAGAGAAAGTTGATAATCCATGGATAAAATACGATCATTTAAATCTGATAAACCCTATTTCACATGGGCGTTTTTAGGTCTGTGTATTCTAATTTATTTAATCATCAGTTTACTTTCTAATTTTGGTGAGGTTAGTCAAACCACCTACGATCTATTTGGGGCACCGTCCGCTATTGATATTTATCGCGGGAAATTTTGGGGCGTTATTTTCAATAGTTTGATTCACGTTTACTGGTATCAACTTACACTCAATTTGATCATAGCCTACTTTTTTCTTCGAATCTTTGAAAAAACGATCGGTCCCTATAAACTTTTTATTTTTGGACTTCTAGCATCAACTGTAACTTCCTGCATTCAACTTTCTCTTTCTGATGACGCAGGAATTGGACTTGCCGGTGTAAATTACAGTTTATTCGGTTTTCTACTCGTAAGAAAGAACATTGATCCACGTTTTCAGCTTCCATGGATCTACAAAATAGGATCAGTACTTTTCGTCTTGTTCTTTTTTATGTATTACTTGAATTTATACCACGGCTGGAACTTTGGTCTTGCCGCGATGATTGGTGGTTTTATATGGGGAGCTCTCGTGGGATTCATGTATTTCAAGAGAACTTTTCGATTTATCGCTCCCATGGTGGTAAGTATTAATCTTTTGTGTTTTGCCAGTATTTTCCATTCTCCTTGGTCAGCTGAATGGAATTGTGCAAAAGGTGTCAAAGCACATGAAAAAAAAGACCTGTCCACTGCCAAAACATATTATTTAAAAACATTAGAAATTGATCCGGTCAACTTTTTAGCAACTGAGAATTTGCGCCTGATCCAATTGAATGAATGGAGCGATCAAGCCTACGAAGCACATTTGAATGGTGAATACTCAAAAGCAAGAATGCTCTATCATAAAATCCTTAAAGAGGATCCGGATAATGAATGGGCAAAATCGAACCTTAAAGAACTAAAATGAGTTCACCAATCATTCAACATATTGAGTCTGGAGATTTAAAAATCGAATATTTCGTATACGGTTCCGGAGCATCAATAATTGTTTGTTTACATGGACATGGAAGAACTGCTAATGACTTCTCTTTTTTGGAAGACTCAGCTCGAAAAGTGATTTCCATACATCTACCTTTTCATGGTAACTCAACCTTTCCAATCGAACGCATTGAACCAAATCCATTAAATCAAGAAGAATTTCTGAAAGCTTTTCAAATAATTCTGGAAAAGGAAAATGTCGATCGCTTCCATCTTTTTGCTTTTAGTCAAGGTGGACGATTCTCACTGTGCCTTCTTCCATTACTTGCAGATAGAATTGAAACATTAACCTTAATCTCACCAGATGGAATGGACAATAACAGCTTTTACAACTGGGCATCACGCAGATCATGGGCAAGAGCACTTTTTCGATCATGGGAAAAAGACCCTAAACGACTTTATGGATACGGGAAGATAGCCAAGAAAATCGGTTTGATGCGGCCTAAAGTACTGTCCTTTGTACATGAATTCACTTCATCGCGTAAAAGTTTTATTCGTGCCTCTCAAACCTGGCGGTGCTTTAGAGAATTACAACCAGATCCAAAGCTTATCGGAAAAACCATTAAAAAGCATCACATTCCTTTCAAAATAATCATGGGTAGTTTTGATCAGGTGATTCGCCCACAACAAGCCTATGCATTTGAGAAAAAATGTGGCTTAAATAATTGTGTTACCGAAATAAAAAGCGGTCACAACTTTTTTAAGGAAAGTGCCATCCAAAAGTTTTTACCCTTATTACCATTCTACACGAACATGGGTTCGAGATAGTCTTTATCTTTGTTCAAATCTCAGTCATTATGCAACAGATCCTTTCACATCAAGAAATTCAACAAAAAATCACGCGATTAGGGCATCAAATACTGGAAAATTGCTTTAGCGAACCCAAAATATTTTTAGGCGGAATTTGTGGTAACGGGATTAAATTGGCTGAAGAACTAAAAAAGATTATTCAGTCAGAAAGTGATCAACAAGTAGAAGTATTCGAAATCACCGTAAATAAAGATGAGCCTTGGTCTGAACCTATTCGTTTGAGCATTCCTGAAAAAGAATTAAAACATGGCTATATCTTACTGATCGATGACGTTTTGAATTCCGGTAAAACCATGCAATATGCTTTAGTGAAAATTCTCGAAGAACCTTCCAAAGCGATCAAAACTGTCGCTTTAGTTGACCGGACTCACCGTCGTTATCCAATTAAGGCTGATTTTGTAGGTATCAGCTTAAGTACGACCCTGAAAGAACGTGTTGAAGTAGAACTCAATGGTCAATCCAGAGCCTATCTGATATGAAAAAGCTTACAGAATCTTCTTCGTATTACAACCATCTTGAAAAGATGGAAACGCTTGAGTTATTGCAAAACATCAATCGGGAAGATCAAAAAGTTGCTTTTGCCGTTGAACAGCAGATTCCTGAAATCGAACGTTTTGTTGATGCTTGTTTCGAACGTATGAAGCAAGGTGGGCGATTATTTTACATCGGTGCAGGAACAAGCGGACGACTTGGTATTGTCGATGCTTCTGAATGTCCACCAACTTTTGGCGTTCCCCACGGATTAGTAATTGGAATCATTGCAGGAGGCGACACTGCTATACGCAAAGCTGTTGAGTTTGCAGAGGACGATCGCTCTCAAGGTTGGTTAGATCTCAGAGAGTATAACATTAATAATCTGGATACCTTAGTAGGGATTGCGGCTTCTGGAACCACACCATACGTACTTGGGGCAATTGAAGAAGCTAAAAATGCTGGAGTTCTAACAGCCGGAATCTCATGCAATCCTAATTCTCCATTGTCTTTGTTGGCCGAACACGCCATCACGCCGGAAGTAGGCCCTGAGTTTGTTACCGGAAGTACACGAATGAAATCGGGAACAGCTCAAAAATTAGTTCTTAATATGATATCGACGTCTTTGATGATCAAGCTTGGTCGTGTAAAAGGAAACAAAATGGTCGATATGCAATTAAGCAATTTAAAATTGGTTGACCGAGGTGTAAAAATGATCATGGATGAATTGAACATTGATTATGCCCTAGCCGAAAAACTCCTGAGTGAGCACGGGTCTGTGCGAAAGGCAATCGACAATTTCACAAAATAAAAGAGGCTGCCCCTTTTGAGACAGCCCCGAATCTAATTGTATCAATTGATTATTTCCTGATGTATTCTCTGAATTCCATTTTTGTTGCATCAAAGGTGAACAATGGAAGTAAATTTTTAGCACTATCCTTATCAATCATACGATTATAGAGGTACTTCGCTAACTCCAACCGATCAGCTTCGAATGTAAAGACTTCAATAATCTTATAGGCTTGAGAAGCAGTTAAACAATGGTTTGCTAAATCCTTTATTACAATATCCTTTTTATCCTTATCAAAACTCATTGTTTTTAAATCATCAATTAAAGATTTCTCATTCCCAAGGATGTTCTTACATGATACAGCAGTTGAAGAACTAGCTGTATTCACGTTAGTTACATTGGTCTGTGTATTGACTTGATTATTGTTCTGATGCTGATTCGTAGTGGATGAATTTCCAGTAGTTGATATTGTTGTTGTTTGCTGGTAAGTCTCTTGTTGCGTCTGACTTCCAGTTCCCGATCCTGACATATTGATCGAAATATTAGCACCGCCTTGACCGGTCATTGTGGGATCCTGAACATTCACATTCATATTGAAATTAATATTCTCACCCTGCGGATTGGTTGATGTGTTATTCGTTTGTGTTTCTGTGACTTGAATTGAGGTATTTGTACCCATTTGAGTACCATTCACATTTGTACCAATGTTCATGTTTAGTTGCTCATTCGTGTTAACTTGAGTTTGAACAGTTCCATTTTGTTGATTATTAGTGGTATTTGTAGTTTGAACTACAGTCGCATCAGAATAAATGGCCGTATCAGATGGGCGGTAAACAACAAGATGATCTGCAGGTTTCTGATTAGATATTGGCTCCATACCAATCAATTGTAACTTTCCTTTTCCTTTTTTGAAAACAACTCTTGTTGTTATATAAGAGGCTTCTTCCAAATAAAAGTTCTTGTCTATATCAGCTGTTTGTCCATCAGCAAAAATTAACTTTATGGAATACGGTCCATTCATTATTCCAGATATGGACACATTGGTCTGAGCGACAGAATTTTGTTTAATTCCATTTAAAACAACAAAAAATCGTTGTCCATTATTATTAAAGACTGTCAGTGTACTTTGTGCAAAAAACAGAGTGCTGATACACAAAAATAGTAGCGTAATTGTATTTTTCATAAAGTTGATTTTTTTATTGATCCGGGTTTTGCTAAGACCGTGCCAAGTTAGATTTTTTTTGTCTTGTGCACAAATATATTGCAGTCGGGGCACTCTAATAACTGATAAGGATTAATTTTAAGCGTGCATTACGCAATAGTCGATATCGAAACAACAGGTGGGAGTCCGAAAAACTCTAAAATCACTGAAATAGCCATTTACAAACACGATGGTACTCAAGTGATTGGTGAGTTTTCCAGTTTGGTTAATCCGGAAATGCGCATTCCTGAATTTGTTAGTCGTCTTACTGGGATAACTGATAGAATGGTTGAAGATTCACCGAAATTCTATGAGATCGCCAAGCAAATCATTGAGTTTACGAGTGACTGTGTTTTTGTGGCACACAATGTTGGTTTCGATTATGGTATTTTGCGCAATGAGTTCAAGCTACTGGGTTACGACTATCGCAGACCTCACCTGTGTACAGTTCGTGCATCGCGCTATGTGATTCCTGGAATGAATTCATATTCCTTGGGAAAGTTAACAAGGGAGTTAGGTATACAATTGGAAAACCGACATCGGGCAGGTGGTGATGCATTGGCAACCGCACATCTATTTACACTTTTGATCGAAAAAGATGCCGGTGGGCTTCAAACTTTCATTCAACAAGAAGTCAATCCAAAAATCCTACATCCTAATTTAGATTTGGAGAAATTGGATGAATTACCGACAAAAACAGGGATTTATCGATTTTACAATGAATTCAGACAATTGATTTATATCGGTAAAAGCAAGGATATAAAAAAACGGGTTGAACAGCACCTTCGAAATTCGACTTCTAAGAAAGCGATACAGATGCGCTCCGAAATTGCTCATATTGAGTATGAATTGACCGGTTCGGAGCTGGTTGCGTTACTGTTGGAATCCGAACTGATCAAACAACATCAACCACTTTACAATCGTAGTTTACGTAAGAACAAATATCCGTACGGACTTTTCGATTATATCGATGATAAGGGTTACCGTCGTTTTTACATTGCATTAACAGGAAAAACAGAACAACAACCACTTCTAAATTTCACGACAAAAAAAGAAGGTACGAATCACCTAGAATTTATTTGTGAGAAATATGAACTGTGCCAAAAATTGTGCGATCTGTATCCAACGCGATCCGCTTGTTTCAAACATTCGATAAAGCAGTGCAAAGGCGCTTGTATTGAAGCCGAATCATCGGACGAATACAACCTAAGAGTAACTAAGTTTATAGATCAATCCCTTTTTGGTAAAGATTCATTTTATATTATTGATAAAGGTCGCCACAAGTCTGAAAAGAGTCTCATTCTGGTAGAAAAAGGAAATTATGCTGGCTTTGGTTACGCACCCTATCATTTCAATTCCTTGCCGACTCATCGTTGGAATCGCTTCGTTGACCTTCGGATTGAAGACAGAGATGCTCGTACGATACTTGGTGTATTTTTGAGAAAACACTCTGCACTTCAGATTGTCCATTTCTAAAAATCCTTTTCGCGATAGCTAACAATGAAGGCAAATCGACTTCTTCCATTTGTTACAACTCTTCGATTCCAATTTAGTCCACAAAAAAAGCTGCTCGAAACGAACAGCTTTTCTTATAAATCTATATAGCGTATTAAGCTTTAATCTTTTTTGAAAGGTCGATCAAAATTGGTGTTGCGATACACAATGAAGAGTAAGTACCTACAGCCACACCAATCATTAACGCAAATACAAATCCTTTAATCGCTGCACCCCCAAAAATGAAGATAATAAGTAACACCACAAAGGTTGTCATGGATGTATTGATCGTACGAGAAAGCGTAGAATTCAATGAACCATTGATCTGTTCGCTATGCGATAAGTGCTTATGTAAATTCAAGTTCTCCCTTACACGGTCAAATACAACCACCGTATCGTTAATCGAATATCCGATTACAGTCAAAATTGCTGCGATAAACGCTTGATCGACATCCATGTTAAATGGAAGGATACCGTGGAATATGGCAAATGCTGCCAACACTAATAAAACGTCATGTACCATCGCAACAATTGCACCGATTGAATACTGCCATTTTCCAAATCGGATTAGGATGTATGCAAAAATGATAATCAATGAAAGTACGATCGCAATTGTAGAAGATGAGATCAATTCTTCGGAAACGGACGCGGATACACTTCTCGATTCTTCAATCTTGTACTCACCCAAACGTTCTTTCGCTTTATTCAGCCCTTCTTTCATTTTTTCGGCAACAAGCGTGTCGGCTTTTTCATTGGCCATCATGAAGTTGGTTGAAATTTCAACAAAATAACTGTTCCCTTTCGTTTTAGCATCAATTGAGGCCTTCTTTCCATCTTCTACAAGTACACTACCCAAGGTTTCTTTCAAGTAGTTCAACTCAGAAGCAGCCGGTTTTTCAAACTTAACACCATACGTTTTACCTCCTGAGAATTCAACTGAAGGATTCAATTTCTTCGTCATCAACGCTACAATACCACCGGCAACTAAGATACCAGAGATCATGTAGAAGATTTTACGTTTTCCTACGAAATCAAAGTTGAAATTCTTGAATGCATTTTGTGTCAATTTGGATCCAAACTCTACTGTCTTGCCTTTCGTACTCATTTTTTCAATGATCAATCGAGAAATAACCAATGCTGCAAACAATGAAGTGAAAATACCAATGATCAATGTCGTCGCGAATGATTCGATTGGGCCACTACCAAATACTTTCAACACAATAGCTGTCAATAAAGTTGTAATGTTGGCATCCATAATTGAAGAAAGCGCCTTAGCATACCCATCTTTAATTGCAGTATCGTTATCCTTTCCTGATGCTTGCTCTTCACGGATCCTCTCAAAAATGAGGACGTTTGCATCAACCGCCATACCGATAGTCAATACAATACCTGCGATACCCGCTAAAGTAAGTACAGCTCCGAAAGAAGCTAACGTTCCAAAAATAAACACGATGTTAGCGATCAAAGCTATATCAGCAATCAATCCCGCTTTACCATAGTAAAAATACATATAAGCAAATACCACTAATAGTGCTATTCCAAATGAGATCAATCCAGAACGTGTGTTTTCAGCACCAATGGTTGGACCTACTTTCATTTGTTCTTTGATCACACAAGGTGCCGGAAGCGCTCCACCGTTCAATAGTCCAGCCAAATCTTTTGCATCATCAATTGTAAACGATCCTGAGATCTGTGTATTGCCTCCTGTAATTGGATTGATCACTCGTGGAGCTGAATAAACTACATCATCCATAGTAATTGCAACGATGCGATTCACATTATCAGACGTCATTACAGCCCACTTGTCAGATCCCTCAGCAGTCATTGAAAGATCAACAGTGATTTTTCCACTGCTTTGATCATATCCTGTCGATGCCATTTTAATATCTTTACCACCCACTTTCGCTTTTCCAGACTCTGGAATACGAACAGCATACAACATGAAGGCACGCTCTTTCGACGACATATCAACACGCTCCATGTCTGCCGACCACATGAATTTCAGATCTTCAGGGAAAGCTGCCATTACATCTCTGCGCTTCAACATGGCGTCCACTGCACTTTTGTTTTCTGGAGCAACATAGCCCATAGCGTAATCACCAACTGCAGAAACGTAATCACCCAATCCTTTCTGTCCACCAGAAAGTGCAGTTAATGATTCTTCTTTCTTTGTAGTATCCTGCGCAACAGCAGTTGTATCTTGATCTACTTTGCTCTCTTCGTACTTCGTCTCTGGTGAACGAGAAATCATCGTTGCATTCTGCCAGAAGTTAGCGATCTGACTTGGCAAGTATGTTTCAAAGAATTGAAGATTTGCAGTAGATTGAAGTTTCTGAGCTACAGTTGCCTCATCTTGAACACCAGGTAATTCAATATACAATCTGTTGTTTGAAGGATCCTTCTGAATATTAGGTTGTGCTACACCAAACTGATTTATACGGCGATTCATGATCTGTTCAACTCCATCCATTGAAGAAGAAAGAATCTTACGAATGTGGTTTTCGACGTCGTCATCTGTTGATTTCATTCCCAATCCATCCATTTCTGAAATGGAGAACAACTTAACCAACTGATCGTTATTTAATTTCTTATTCTCAGCTCTGAAAACTTTAATGAAATCTCCACCTTCAGTACCATAAATCTCTTTTGCACTGTCAAATGCTTTCTTGAATTTCAGGTCGCGTGGATTGCGTGCTAGACTTTCAATAAGATCAGGAACAGAGATTTCCATTGTTACACTCATTCCACCAACTAAGTCAAGACCAAAAGCAAGACTACGCTTTTTTACTTCAGCAAAAGTAGAGCCCAAAATTGGGTACACTTTATTATCTGCTTTCTCTTTCAGTATCTGATTAATGAATGCAGCAGTTGCTAATTCCTCAGATTCGGGCTGTGAAAAATCTACACTCGTTCCATTCGGTAGAAAACCAATATTGTTATTTTTCGAAGCATCCAACTTCAACTGCTCAACACGCTCTGCAGCCTCCTTCTTTGCTTTGGTTTCAATATTTTCAGAAACCCATGTAAAAGACAATTGGTAAAGACATACAACAATTAGTGCAGTTGTTAAAGTCCAGAAAAATCCTTTGTTACGCATTTTGGTATATTCAGTTAGTAATCTAATTAAGCCCGCAAATATAGAATTTACAATTCTTAATATCAACAAACTTGTGAAAGGAATCAAGAATGTTTATCAACAAGAAAAAAAATGAGCAGATTAATGGTTGTAAAACCTTAATTATCAGACTCCAAAAACGCAATCAATTCTGCACAAAATGTTGACCATGAATTATATTGTTTTGCATTCCTGATCTGTTCGATAGATTTACTGCTGTCAAAGTCATTAAAAAACTTCAAAATACTTTCTCGAATCAATGAAGCTTCGCAGGAATTAACCAACAATCCTCCACCCGTGCTCTCAATTGTTTCGCCTAATGCGCCAACATTCGTTGCAATAACCGGCACTTCAAAGTGAAAAGAAACTGCTGTGACCCCGCTTTGTGTGGCTGAGCGATAAGGCAATACACTAACATCTGCAACAGAAAAGAAACTAGACACTTCATCATCGGATATGTAGTGGTCAAAAAAATGAATGCGCTCCTTATTTCGATTTGTATTAATTAATTCCCGGTACAACGCACCATCGCCATACACTTCTCCTGCAATAACCAATTGGTAGGAAGAATCTAAGCCATTAAAAGCTGTTAACAAAACATCCAAACCCTTGTATTCACGAACAAGCCCAAAAAAAAGCAGAGTTTTCAAACTAGGATCTAAACCAAGCTTTGAACAAGCTTCCACTTTTTCTACTCGCGCCCCAAAATGATCATACCAAGGGTGCTCTTTACACCAAATCTTTGCATCCGGTTTCATTGATAATAAATCGTTTTTCACACTCTCAGACAATACAATGAACCGATCAAAACTATTCAGAAAAAAGCGATTGAATATCCGGTCAAAAAATCGAGTCTCATGAGGGATTAAATTATGAATCAAGGCAACTCGAGTTGTACTTCTTGGCTGAAACCGTGCTAAAATACCAAAACATAGCCCAAAAAAACTCATCCAATAATTAACAATTAACACACTTGGCCTACCCTTTCTGAGTTTTCGTATCGCCCCGATGTAGGTCAGCGGGTTAAATGGACTCACTATTCGATCGGCAGGAATTGGATCTGCCTTATCATCATGTTCTACAAACTGTGTTTTTCCTGGAAAAAGAAAATTGGGATACTGCTTCTTAAATGTATAAGCCTTTACCTCATGCTCCTTTTCAAGCGATCGATACAACCGAGCATTGAACTGGGCTATTCCGCCTCTAAATGGATAAAAAGCTGAAAAAATGGATATCCGCATTATTCAATTTATTCAATTCCAAATGACCGGATCTGGTAAAATAATTCCTTTCCATTCAGTACACCGTTCACAGTATCAAAATTTTGAATATTTAGATCCTTGTAGTACTTGCGCACTAATCCAACATTTTTTGCATAAACCTCAAACTTCCGCTTATAATCAACCAACGTGAAAAAATCCTCCTGTTCAACAACAATCGACGAATCAAAACTAAGTCCATTCACTAAAGTTGACTTGTGAACATCCCTATAATAAGCTTCTAATTTAGTGAATGAATTGAACGCATTAATGTCCCATGATTTACTTACAGTAGGAGCAAAAACCAATTTAACAACGCGTTGATTCTCCTCTACTAACTCAGCACGATTATCACTTATTATGGTTGTCCAAACATCACTAAACACCCATTCTTGAGACGAATTAACTCTTTTGTACCTAAAGAACTTTCGCGCAATTCGTCCTGCATTATCAATAATAGTGTCACCAATAACTGTTTTCAATTGATAAATGGACGTGTCATGTTTAATCGTAGCACCTTGATCATGACGAATCTCAAGCACATCATAAACTGCAAAGCGCCCTTCAGTCAAATCGTAATAATCGTAATGAAAATCAACTGAGACCGAATCTTTTTTACAAGACTGGACGAAAGAAATAGCTACGATTGTTAGCGCAAAAAATGTCTTTGAAACATAATTCATGAAGCTAATTTAAGAAATTCAGCACTTAAACCTAACCATTTGGATTAATTCCTTTTTGCTTCATCTGCTTCATTTTCTCCTCCAACTCCTTTCCTTCCAGCAAACGGCCGTAATAATAGTATTTCTTGCCGGTTTCTTTACCTGTCTCATCATAAGCAAAATGCCAACCATGGCGAACACCATTCTTGTAGCGTTCGATCATCATTTTTTTTCCATTCAAATGATAATATTCCCAAACTCCCACTTTTTTGTCCTTTTCATACTGGCCTTTCATTTTTACTCCACCAGTATCGAAGTAATCTATCGTTTCACCGTGTAATTTACCTTCTGAATAATTATAAATGGTAGCTGGAATTCGTGATTTATCCTCAATATTCTCAGGAACATAATACACTGTCTTTTTCCCATCCAATAGGTCGTTTTTATAAGTTTCAGTAGTACTTAATCGACCTGATGGCAAAAAATTCATCCAAATTGAATCCTTTTTTTGATTGCGGTAAATTCCATGACTCATGACATTGCCATTTTCATGGTAATAATATCCAACCGAACGATTTGTACTTGCGTCATGCTTAATCACTGCCTTTACTTTGCCTGACTCATAATAATACGTAAAAGTACCAATGGGTTTGTCATCCTTAAATTGGCCTTTGTACTGATAAACGCGACTTTTTGGGTACGTTTTCGCCCATTCACCTTGTTTACGACCTTTTGAATCGGTTTGATTCAACTGGGCAAATGACCAACTACTTAAAAACATCAAAATCAAGACAACCAGTAATTTCATTCTTCTATCGTATTAACTAAATCAATTAAATCCCTCACAACAAGATCGGCGCCGGATGCATCAACAAGCTCGGGATTCACCTTCACAGTTTTCATGCCAAGTCGTTTACCAAACTCTATGTCGCTGTCGGAATCACCAACCATCACAGAACGACTAAAATCCACTTCCACAAATTCCTCTTGAGCTTTCAAACCCATCCCTGTTGCAGGCTTACGCATTTCCGAGCCTTCATTTGCAAGTTGTGGTGCGTAATAACATGCTGTGATCTTACCTCCTTCTGCCTTTATCTTTTCCGACATATAATCATGGATCGCCTTAAGGTTACTTTCAGTCATCACACCTTTACCAATTCCTTGTTGATTTGTCACTACGAAAACATAACGAAAAATAACAGACATTCGAGCGATTGCCTTTTCTGAGCCATTGAGAAATTTAAATTCATCAATCGTTTTAACATAATCATCAATAATGCGTTGATTAATTACACCATCCCTATCCAGAAACAGCGTCCACGTATGATCAATCCCCCAAAGCATTAGTTAACGGTTCGGTCGACAAGGTAAACATTCCGATTACTTGAGTTTCTTCCAATCATTTCAGCAAGAAATCCTGCCAGAAAAAACTGTACACCCATTACCATTGCAGTAAGTGCAATATAAAACTCTGTTCGCTGGGCAATCAATCGAGCTGAACGGTCAAAGAATAATTTATCAATTCCAAGGTAGAAGCTAAACCCAAAACCGACAACAAACATAATCATGCCGATCACTCCAAAGAAATGCATCGGTTTTTTACCGAATTTCCCCATGAAAGCAACAGACATCAGGTCAAGTGGACCATTCACAAAACGATTCAATCCAAACTTAGTATACCCGTATTTACGCGCCTGATGAGAAACAACTTTCTCTCCTATCTTAGTGAAACCGGCATACTTTGCCAATGCTGGTATATAGCGATGCATATCTCCATACACTTCGATACTTTTTACAACTGAAAGCTTATACGCCTTTAATCCACAATTAAAATCGTGCAAATAAATTCCAGTAATTCGTCGCGCTGCCCAATTGTATAGTTTGGTCGGTATTGTTTTAGACAAAGGATCAAATCGTTTCTTTTTCCACCCTGATACCAAATCATAATCCGACTCCATGATCATGCTATATAGTTCAGGAATTTCATCCGGCGAGTCTTGAAGATCAGCATCCATCGTTATGACAACCTGTCCCCTAGCTTCTTCAAAGCCTTTTTGAAGTGCTGCTGATTTCCCGTAATTACGTTGAAAACGAAATCCGCGAACATTGGAATCCAATTCAGCCAGCTCCTCGATGACTAACCAAGAACCGTCTTTGCTCCCATCATCTACGAATAACACCTCATAGGAAAGATCAGATTCGTTCGCAACACGTTTAATCCACTGATGCAACTCGGGAAGCGACTCAGCCTCATTGAAAAGCGGTACAACGATGGAAATCTGCAAGCTATTATTATCAGGTGCGTTTTGCATGCATCAAATTTAATTATTCAACAGGATTGACTCCACAGATAAAATAGATTTCATCAACAATCAGTCTTTTAAAACCTTGAATTGTCTTTCACCTACTTGCACAATAAAGAATCCCGATGCACAGTGTAGAAGTGAGATCAACTCTTTTTCTGAGCTAACAGTACCTTCAATGAGAACTCGTCCATTCAAATCCAACAACCGATAAAACTCACCTTTTTCAAAACCAGCTAAAGTAAGTTGATCGCTAAAAGGATTCGGGTACACCGCAGGTTGTCCTAGAACAACTTGTTCATCCAAATTCATGGTGTTCGAATTGGAAATAAAGAAGTAATCTACCCCTCCTTCAGTTATGTTCACATTTGGATCAAGATCCGAAATCCGGAAAAAGACCTGCATAGTAGAAGTGATTGAAATATAATCACTCAAACGAATGCTAAACGGATTCCATTTAAATCTATTATCTTCATTACTTCCCAACATGAGAATGGTTGCAGTAGTTGTTCCATTACTTACAATTACACGCAGTGAATCATCTGGGGGAGCACCGTGCAAACAGAAAATCCATGCCGCGAAATTGACGTACGGATCTGAATAACCTGTTAAATTCATTTGTGGACTCAATAAAATCGCCGTACCGCCATCTACGTCGTCATAATCAGCGTTTAGATTAGGATGATTACCCGTAACAAATGCCCTTTTACCACAATCAAAATCAGCATCAAATCCAGGAGCAGAACCCCCATCTGTCGGAATAGGTATTCCCCTTTCCCATTTTCCGGTCACCGCATTCCCAGCACTTAACCAAGAAAAGTCAAACTCAAAATCATCATAATATCCTTTTTCAAGCTCAACGGTATATGATCCGGTAGTTTCATCAATTAACAAATCAAAACAAGCTGTCCAATGCCCCCATTTCCCAACAGTAACCCGATACACCTCCTGATAATACAACACAAAATCCTCAACACCAATACCATTTGTGATTCCCTCATGCTCCAACAAAGTCGCTTCCAGCCTTATCTGTGCATTAGAGATTGGATTTCCACTCACAGCATCCAATACAATAAGATCAAAATCGAATGGAGGAATTGGCACCATCACCACATCCTTGATCGAAACTTCTCCGTTCGCCACTTCAACTTCATGCATCTGAGGGTAATACCCCACTTTTGAATACAAAACAGTATAGACACCACCATCAACAATCCCTGTCGCATACATACCAACCGAATTGGTTTGATCTACGTAGTCATGTGCTGTAATAGTAACATTCACACCATTGACCGGATCGCCGCTTTGTTGATCAGTAATAGTACCTTTCAAATAAGCACCGCGCTTATATTCCGGCTGAAGAACAAACAATCCTTGCGTAATATCCGATGCCAAAATCAATCCTGAAGGAAGGTAAGGATAAACACCCCAACAACCGTCATAACTGGTTGTTTGTCCTGGATAAGTATCATATTGTCCTACTAAAATCAAATTATAAGGATCAGAAGCGTCATGGATCGTGATTCCGTCAGAATAATAACTTGTCACCAAATAATCATTCAAAACATGCACGTTATGGGGAATTACGCCCACAGGAGGAGCATTTCGAATACGGTCAGTTTCAATGATATTCTGTGGATCTGAAATATCGTAAGCTGTTATATACGCCCCGGAAATTTCATCTGTTGTATAAAGGATTTGACTGTTATCGGACAACCATGTGTTATGCGTAAAGTTATTGGGAGTTGTTTTAGTAGCTATCAAAACAGGGTTGGATCGATCACTTACGTCTATTATGGAGAAAAATCCATCCATAATATGCGCACAATACAACATGTTGTCTCTGGCGTAAGAGTCATGGACGTACCAATTGTCAAAAACGCCTACTTCAATCGGATTCATAGGGTCAGTATTCACATCGAGAATAATAACACCGCCGTTTCCACGACTTGATCCATGAATGTAAGCGTAGCCAAATTCATCGATAAATAAACTATGTGCAGACATCCAACTCGCTCCCGGGGGACCTGTGTAATACGCAGTTGGAAGTACATTTGACTGCGGCAAAGGCGACATATCAATAATAAGCAATCCATTATCAGCTTCCGTTGTGATATACGCATAATCACCCCAAGTCTTCAATTCACGCCAAATCGATGTCATTCCCGGTTCCCAGAACACTTCAACCGGATTTGCCGGATCTTCCAAACTTAAAATTGAGGTTCCTTTGGTTGTGCCTACAATCGCATATTCGATTCCGGTCTCGTCTGTGTACCCCCAAACGTTGTTCAAATTAGCGTCGTGAAGCTGATTGTAATTGACATGTGAGACCAATTCAATATTCATTTGCGCATGACTCATTGTCAAAATAAATGACGCACTAAACAACAGGAAAGTAAAAAGCTTATTCTTTATCATCAGAGGAAAAATATTGCGGCCAAAATAAATATAAGTATGATGAACAAATATTGCCAAATATCCACGAAATAGGGATAATATTTGCGATAGATCTCTTTTAAGTTCATCTCTCAAAGATACAAAAAATCATTGAATGTATTTTTTGACCATCGCCTCAATTCAGCACTTTATTCATCCTGCATTTTTATTATCTTTGTTGACCTTAAAAAATCACACATGGCAAAAGAAGCAGCGGTTGAATCGAACATAGATCTGGACTTTGAAGCTTTTCGCAACGAGGTATTAAATGATTATCGACTTGCTTGTATTTCCAGAGAAGCATCTCTTCTTGGAAGAAAAGAAGTATTAACCGGAAAAGCTAAGTTCGGGATATTCGGTGACGGTAAAGAATTGGCGCAAATCGCATTAGCAAAGCAATTTCGTGATGGTGATTTCCGCTCAGGATATTACCGTGATCAAACCTTGATGATGGCAATCGATCAGTTGAATGTTCAACAATATTTTGCCGGACTTTACGCTCACACAGATGTTGAAGTTGAACCACAATCTGCCGGTCGTCAAATGGGTGGACATTATTCAACCCGCAATTTGGACGAAAAAGGAGAATGGAAAAATTTAATGGAACAAAAAAACAGTTCTGCTGATATTTCTCCTACTGCCGGTCAAATGCCCCGACTTTTAGGATTGGCACAGGCATCAAAGGTCTATAGGAATCATCCTGCTTTGAAAGAATTGGATGAATTCAAAAAATTCACGAATAACGGAAATGAAGTTGCTTTTGGAACAATCGGTGACGCATCCACATCTGAAGGACCATTTTGGGAAACAATCAATGCTGCAGGGGTACTTCAAGTACCAATGGTTATGTCTGTTTGGGATGACGGTTATGGAATTTCTGTACCGAGAGAATTTCAAACAACAAAAGGCAGTATATCTGAAGCTCTTGCAGGGATGCAGCGCACGAAGGATAAAACCGGTTATGAGATCTTTATAACCAAAGGTTGGGACTACGCTCATTTGTGCGAAACATACGAAAAGGCAGTAAAACTAGCTCGTGAAGAACACATTCCAGTCCTTGTCCATGTAAAGGAAGTCAATCAACCTCAAGGCCACTCCACATCCGGCTCACACGAGCGCTATAAATCAGAAGAGCGTTTACAATGGGAAACTGATTTCGATTGCATCAACAAATTCAAGAAGTGGATTCTTGCTTTCAATGCCGATGGAAATACCATTGCAACTGCAGAGGAATTAGCAACAATTCATAAAGAAGCAAAAGCCAGTGTTCGTGATCAAAAGAATGCGGCATGGAAAGCATTTACTGAGGATATTAAATCTGATCTTGCAAACGCCATTTCTTTAATCAAAGCAGTTGCTGCTGAAAGTCCAAACAGAGTCTTCATTGAAAAAGAAGCTGAAGGACTTGAAAAGGCCTTTGAACCGATCCGAAAAGACATCATGAATGTTGCTCGTAAAGTTCTGCGTATGGTTCGTGAAGAAAAGTCAGCTTCTAAGGCCGCACTTGCTTCTTGGATCAAACAAATGATCAACACCAATTTTGACCGCTACAGTTCTTATCTCTATTCTCATTCGGATCGATCTGTGAGTAAGATAAAATCTGTTGACCCAACTTACGATGGTTCAGGTCGCATGGAAGATGGTCGCATCATACTCAGAGAAAACTACAAATACATCCTTGAAAAATACCCTCAATCCTTAGTCTTCGGTGAAGATGCCGGAAAAATCGGTGGTGTGAATCAAACATTGGAAGGATTGCAGGAGCAATTCGGTCAGCTTCGCGTTTCAGACACAGGAATCCGTGAGTGCACTATTATAGGCCAAGGAATTGGGATGGCGATGCGTGGACTTCGTCCGATTGCAGAAATCCAGTATCTGGATTATCTTTTGTATGCCATTCAAGTCATGTCCGATGATTTGGCAACAGTTCAATACCGCACCAAAGGAGGTCAAAAAGCACCATTAATCATCAGCACACGCGGACACCGCTTGGAAGGAATATGGCACAGTGGGTCTCCAATGGGAATGATCATCAACTCAATCAGAGGAATTCATGTTTGTGTACCACGAAACATGACAAAAGCAGCCGGATTCTATAATTTATTAATGGAAGCCGATGAACCGGCATTGGTGATTGAACCTTTGAATGGTTACCGCACGAAAGAATTGATGCCGACTAATATTGGTGAATTTAAAATCCCACTCGGAGTACCTGAAATCGTCAAAGAGGGTAAAGATCTCACATTGGTATCTTATGGTTCAACTTTCAATCTATGTCAATCAGCGGTTCAGCAATTAAGTGAATTAGGGGTTG
Source organism: Crocinitomicaceae bacterium (assembly GCA_036825545.1). GTDB lineage: Bacteria > Bacteroidota > Bacteroidia > Flavobacteriales_D > Crocinitomicaceae > M0103. The sequence goes on from DAISYB010000015.1 coordinate 59,854, forward strand.
ACGTTGAATTAATCGACGTACAGACATTGTTACCTTTCGATGTCAATCACATGATCAAGGATTCACTAGCAAAAACAAACCGACTATTGATTGTAGACGAAGACGTAAGTAGTGGAGCAACAGCATTTATTCTGGATAGAATTTTGGTCGAACAAAAAGGTTATTATCATTTGGACTCGGCACCTGAAACATTGAGCGCTAAAGATCACCGTCCGGCATACGGATCTGATGGAGACTATTTCTCAAAACCAAGCATTGACGATATTGTCGAAAAGGCCTATGAAATTATGTCTGAAGCCGATCCAATAAAGTACCCTTCGATGTATTAACAATCAAGGATTAAAAACAAATCAATCCCCGAAATCATGCAATGATCGGGGATTTTTTTTGAGGTTTAAATAACCAGAATATTTCCTTCTATAGCTGTTTATTGTGAAACTCAGCTGTCAATTCTTTGTAACGGCTTGTATAATCTCCTTTTCCATCCCTCACACATACTACTTCCTTTCTAAATGCGATATCTCTTTGCCCTTTAAATTCGATCACGTTTCTGATCAAACTTCCTGGCTTCCCTTCGATTTCAATAATTCTTGCCGGAAACAAGTCAAAGCTCTCTGCCAGCTGCATTAATTTAAAAGCATTATCAGCAGGTAGAACGACCCAGAAAGCACCATCTAAAGTCATCAGTCTAGACACTTCTCTTATCAAATCTTCAAGTGGAAGAGAATCTGTATGGCGAGCTTTGGTTTTACTCTCCTCCTTATTTTTTAAACTCCTTTCAAAAAAAGGTGGATTGGAAATGATTAAATCAAATTTCACTTCTGTTTCAAACTCAAGAAAATTTGATTGGACCAAATACAAGCGATCTGACCATTGCGAGTTTCGGAAATTCAATGCACAATCTCGTACCGCATTTAGATCTAATTCAACACCAGTTATCTTCGCTTCTGGAAATTTCTGCGCCATCATCAATGAAAGTACGCCGGTACCAGAACCGACATCCAAAATTTGACTGGGATTTACCGATTCAACTAAAGCACCCAATATCATGGAATCAGTCCCAACTTTCATTGAACTGTTCTCCTGAAAAACTGAAAAATACTTGAATTGAAAAATTGACATAACGAATCAGAGGCAAATTAAACCCCTAAATACATTTCGATGAGTCCCTCAGGAGCCGTAATCGTCAAGATTTTCTTTTCACGATTTACTTCTTTCACCAATCCCTCCAGTAAAGGCACAAGCACCTCGATATCTCCTTTCATTATTTGCAACAAAGGATTCACCTGATAGGCCAAGACTTCCTCCACCACTCCAACTTCACCAAAGTTTGTATCGACAACAGTAAAACCAACGATTTCATGATCGTAGAAACTAGTTCCACTCAATTCGGGTAGTATTTCCGCCGGAAGGTAAAGAGATTTACGCTGTAAAAAGCGTGCATCATTTTCGGTGTCCACACCTTCAAATTTGACCGCAGCAAAGCCTTTATTCTTCAACTTGAATGATTCGATAAAAAACGGGGTCAGTTGATTGTTGATTTCAATGAAAACCATCTCCAGATCCGCATAATCTTCCGGATTAGAAACGTCTAAAAACAGTGAAACTTCACCTTTAAATCCGTGAAGTTTCGCTACATATCCTAAATGAAAGCAATCTGCTTTGTTCATTCAAGTTCTAAATTACTCTGCAGAAGTTTCTTCTTCTCCAGCTTCTTCAGCAGGAGTCTCAGTTGCTTCCTCTGCTGCTGCTTCAACTGCTTCTTCAGCAACTACTTCTACTTCAGCCTCAGCTACCGGAGCCTCTTCAACAACCGGAGCATTCTTTGCCTCAATTGAAGCTGCTTTAGCTGCATTAGCATCTGCTTCTGCTTTCATACGAGCTGCTTTATCATCAGCCGCTTTTTTCGCAAGACTATCTGACTTTCCAGAGATCTTAGCATCCTTCTCCGCCAACCAAGCATTGAATTTCGCTTCAACCTGCTCAGCAGTTAATGCACCTTTTTTTACACCATTGATAAGGTGATTTTTGTACAAAACTCCTTTGTAAGAAAGAATCGCACGAGCCGTATCACTCATCTCAGCACCTGTCTGAACCCACTTCAATGTATTTTCGAAGTTAATGTCAATTGTTGCCGGGTTTGTGTTTGGATTGTACGTCCCTAATTTTTCGATGAATTTACCATCTCTTTTCGCTCTGCTGTCTGCAGCTACGATGTGGAAGAAAGCTTTTCCTTTCTTACCATGTCTTTGCAATCTGATTCGAGTTGCCATATTGTGTTTACAATGTGGGGTACGAAACCCCGGTTTATAAAAAATGAATTTAAGGGTGCAAAGATAGCTAATTAATTGAAAATAACAACAACTCCACTTCCTTTTATCAATTCATACTTGCAGATTCAAGTATTTTATGTTCTTTTAACCCGATTTCAAACTATTCTACCATGCAAGAAGACATTCAAAGTGTTCTCTTTCAACTGATCAAGAACAAAATCGCAGGAACCGACTCGATTGGAAATGCACTTTCCGATGTTTTATCGATAAGTCAGGATGCTGCATACAGACGATTGCGGGGTGAAACTGCATTAACTATTCAAGAGATCAAAAAACTGTGCATTACACATGACATCTCTTTTGACGCGCTGATCGAATTGCAAAAAGGAAAAGTTGTATTTGCTTACCCACCACTTGATACCTTTGATTTTAGTCTTGAAAGTTATCTCGAAGGCATCCTTCATGCTTTTCAAAAGTTAAAATCTCTTGGTAGTCCCGAAATCATACTAACCATCAACAATACTCATTTTTTTCAGCTGCTCAATTTCCCGCAATTGGTACGATTCAAATTGTATTTTTGGGCAAAAACACACTTACAAATAGAGGAGTACAAGAACAAGCCATTTCGTCATGAAAAAACAAGTGATACTGCTTTTTCATTGGGTCGCGACATCTTACAAATCTACAACTCTATCCCATCAAAAGAAATTTTTGATCAGGAGCTAATGCGTGGATTCTTACGCCAATTGCATTATTATTACAAATCCCGCTTGTTTGAAGATCCTGAATACGCGCTTTTTTTGTGCGATCGAATGTTACTTATGTCCGGCCATATTAAAGCTCAAGCCGACATCGGAAAGAAATTTACTTTTGGGACAGATGCACCCGCAAGTGGAAATAGTTTCGAAATGTACCTCAACGAAACGATCAATACAGATAGCAATTTCTACTACAAAGCGAAAGATCTCGAAGGATTGTACTTGACACACAACATCATGAATTATTTACACACTGAAGATAAACAGTACGTGAAGGATACTTTATTTATCATAGACAAGCATATTGCTAACTCTAGTTTGATTAGTGTTGTTAATGAAAAGGAGCGAAACAGTTTCTTTTATGATTTTGATCGCACCATTCAGTCATTCAAAAAAAGGATTGAAGCAGACATGGAAGTTTAATATTTCTCAACCTGATAAACTAAAAGACGATTTATACACAATAAATTGATTTGCGAAATTCGCAAATAACCCCACTTCCCTTGTGACATTCGATTTACATTTCGGACAAATTATCAGAAACATTTGTTCAAACAATAAATCGAAAGACATGAAAACAAATCTGATTTTAATCGCAGCACTGAGCGGTCTCTTCATACTAAACGGACATGCTCAGACATCTAAAAACTCTATTGCTGTTGCTAACCCAAGTGTTGTAGGACTAAGTGCCAAGCCTGAAAGTGTAGCAAAAATGCTTCGACTGGAATTCATCAAACTTAATCAATACGTAGTTCTCGATGAGTTTGACATGGGAGATGTGGTAAAAGCCAACCCGGAATACCAACAAAACTGTCTTGGACAAAATTGTCTCACACGATTAGGCAAAGAACTAAAAGTGGACTATGTTTCAAGTGGTAGTTTCGATCTTTTGGGAAATAAAATTGCTGTAACGATAAAAGTTATTGACGTGAAAAACGAGAGTATTTTCAAATCTGCTGTACGCGAATTCGATGACCAACCTCAGGAATTACAACGTATGATCGAAATAACCCTGAAAGAAATGTATGGTATTCCCGTTCAAAAAGAATTGAATGACCGTTTGGCTTTTAAAAATGAATTGATCACTTCGAATAATGTTGGAAAGATCAATAATTCAGGACCAAGAATTGGTTATGGATACATGCTTGGGACAATGAATGAGTTTGCACGACGACCTGAAAATCAAGGAGGGCTGGATGTTTTTCCCGGATTCAGTATGATTGGGTACCAATTAGAGGGACAATATGTCGGTACGGAAAATTTCTCTGCACTCGTTGAGGGAATTGTCAATTTTAATGGTTTGGAACACGGACTATTCTTGCCGTCATTAACGATCATGAATGGATTCAGGTTTGGAAAAGCAGGCTGGGAAATTGCCTTCGGACCAGGCTTTTCATTGAAACGAACATCAAAAGGATTTTTTGATACCGAGAATTTGTTTGGAGAAAATCAACGTTACTTTTCAGAAGAAGATTGGAACTCATATGCTTTAGCCAATTACAGTGACGACCCTGATTATATTCAAAATGGATACTTCGTGGCCCCTGATCCAAGTAAATTTCATATGGATTATGACATAACCAAGAGCAACATGGACACCAGAGGGAAAGTTTCCATTAACACCTTGTTTGTATTCGCATTCGGAAGAACGTTCAGAGCAGGAGCGCTCAATATTCCAGTCAATGTTTTCTACTCTTCTCAACGAGGAGGAGGAATGGCCGGAGTCAACGTCGGATTTAACGTTCAAAAAAGTAAGAAACCTATAAATCAAACGAGGTAAATCAATTCAATTTCAACCTAGAGGCAATCTTCGGATTGCCTCTTTTATTATTTAACGTGAGGCGAGAGTAGAACAATTTTCTGTTCTTGTTCTTTGTGAAAATTACCCTTAAAAATAAGAAATCGTTTTATGAGTAGCTAAAATGAGTGCGGACAGGCTTCAGAATATTTATTTTTACCAGAAAAAAGCTCATGCGAATCACCTTATTGTTGCTACTCATTTCGTATTCTTCCTATTCTCAAGCGCCATTCTCAACATTGCCTAACCGATCGGATCTTCAGCTGAAAGAAATCATGAAAGGAAACGAATTTATTGGCCATCAACCAGAGAATGTGCGTTGGGATGTAAGTGGTAAAAAAATCATTTTCGATTGGAATCCGGAAAATAATCCTGGTAATTCTACTTATACTTTAGATTATCAAATCAAAGGATCAACTCCCCAAAAAGTCAAGGGGAATTACGTTCCCATTAGTTATGACCGTGAACAACACAAATTCGAGAAGCAATATTCATCACTTGAGGGGAATTTAATTTCCATCGATAAAAAAACGAATACAATCAAAGTTGTCTATCAGTCTAATTCTACGATTCACTCTATTCAACGCTTGAATGACCCAAGATTAATCGTCTTCCAACAAGGAAACAATCTATTCCTATACGATGAATTCAATTCAAGTATTAAGCAACTTACCAATTTTCTCCCCGGAGAAGCCCATCCGAAAAAAGATTCAACACTGCTAATGAAAGAAGAACACAACCTTTTCCAATACCACAAGGATCAGAAGAACAGAAAAAATTGGCGTGAAAATGAACGAGAATTGCGCATCAAACAAGCTCAACCGATCTATTTCGGAAAAGCGGTAATCGACAACATTCAAATTTCACCAGATGGAAAATTTGTGAGTTACCGACTGACCTATGATACTCAGGATAAAGAAACCGAATTCACTCAATACATTAGTCCTGATGGTCATGCATATAGTATTAAAGCACGACCAAAAGTCAGCAATGGCGATCCAACTCATCGATTGGGAATTATCGATCTACTAAAAGACAGTGCCTATTACGTTGACTTCAGCTCGTTGACAGACCTACGAAAAAAGCCCGCTTACATGAACGATATGACGCCTTTTGAAAAAGACAGAGCATTTATTATGCACAGTTTGAAATATAATTCAGCTAACAAAAATGCCGTGTTTGATATCCGTTCCTATGATAATAAAGATCGATGGATCGTTTTACTCGATCTTTCAAAAGGAATACTGACAGAACTGCAAAAACAGCATGACGAAGCATGGATTGGTGGACCGGGAATCTCCAGCTGGAATATGGCTGAAGGTACTCTTGGCTGGCTAAATGACAACCAAACTATTTACTTTCAATCGGAAGAAAGTGGTTATTCGCATCTCTATTTGTTCAACTCGCTCACCAAAAGTAAATCAGCATTGACTACGGGTAAATGGGAAGTTCATGAAGCATTACTGTCTCACGACGGAAAAAAATTCTTTCTAACGACAAATCAAACTCATCCCGGTGACCGAAACTTTGTGCAGTTAGAAATTGCAAGCAAAAAAATCACCCCTATCCTATCCCGTCCTGGTTATTATGAAGTTTCCATTTCCCCAGATGAAAAGAACTTGGCTTACCGTTATTCGTTCAAAAACAAACCTTGGGAATTATACACATGTCAAACAATTTCAACTGCAAAAGAAACTCAGCTCACACGATCAACTTCAAAAATGTTTGACTCATATAAATGGAGAGAACCAGAAGTGATCACCTTCAAGGGGTCTGATGGAGTTGATGTTTATGCAAGATTGTATCGTCCTGCAGAAGCAGCAGCCAATTCAACAGCGGTCATTTTTGTGCATGGTGCCGGCTACCTACAAAATGCTCACAACTACTGGAGCACCTACCACCGGGAATACATGTTCAACAATCTCTTGGCAGACAACGGTTTCACAGTTCTTGATATTGACTACAGAGCGTCCGAAGGATATGGACGAGACTATAGAACCGCTATTTACCGTCACATGGGAGGACGCGATCTGCAAGATCATATTGATGGGAAAAAGTACCTAGTAGAAAATCATTCAATTGACCCTGACAGAATTGGACTTTACGGGGGGTCTTATGGTGGTTTTATCACCTTGATGGGAATGCTTTCAACTCCTGGGGAATTTCATTGTGGAGCAGCCTTGCGATCAGTAACTGATTGGTCACACTACAACCACGAATACACAAACAACATCCTCAATTATCCAGGAACTGATCCCGAAGCCTATCGAAAAAGTTCTCCGATTTATTATGCAGATGGATTGCAAGGAAAACTGATCATGTTACACGGAATGGTTGATGACAATGTTCAATTTCAAGATGTTGTGCGTCTCAGTCAACGGTTCATTGAATTAGGTAAAGAAAACTGGGACCTTGCAGTTTATCCTGTTGAAGCACATGGCTTTAAAGAGAGTTATTCCTGGTATGATGAGTACCGACGCATTTATGAATTATTTTATAATGAACTTTTATTAAAGCACCGAAAATGATTGTCCGCGAATTGAAAGGTAAAGAAGAAATGCTTCAGTATTTAACTGTATTGAATGATCTGTATCCAAGTTTAACACTCGAAGAATACACCAGTGATCTAGACAATATGTTACCTCACAATTATGGTCAAATAGGCGTTTTTGATGGTGATAAATGTGTTGGAATCAGCGGATTTTGGATCGGGACAAAGTTGTGGTGTGGAAAATACCTTGAGTTGGATAATATTGTTGTAAAACATGAATACCGCTCCAAGGGAGTTGGTCAACTTATGTTTGATTATTTATCTCAAAAAGCCATTGAACAGCAATGTACAATGATGGCACTTGATTCCTACACAACCAATTACAAAGCACATAAGTTCTTTTACAACAATGGATTTGCACCACGTGGTTTTCATTTTATTAACGTAATGAAGGAGGATAAAATCCGCTAGTGATCAAGGTTCAACTTCAAGTAACTTATACTTTTTAGAGGCTTCTTCGCGGGAACAAGCGTTAAAATGCCACCACTCCGTTTGTAAATTCCTGAATCCTTGTGAACGCATTACTTTTCGCAGCAATTCTCGATTCTTAATGTGCTCACTGGTCAATTCACCTTTCGCTAAATAATATGCCTCCTTTGAAGGGTATGCAATTTCACGTATATCATCAAAGCCAGCTCCCATGTCCAAGGCTTTGCCGTTTGCATCGCAAATGGTCAAATCGACCGCTGCTCCATAATTGTGAACACTTTTTCCATACGGACTTGAAACAAATTTCCCCCTTCTCGAAACAGGTATTGAATCAAGAGCATTCCACATTTTAAATTGTACACTAACTGGTCGTACTGCGTCATAAACCAACAAATGCAAGGTTGAATCAATCGAGTTCAGATAGTCCTGACATTTACCCAATCGAACAGCCACATCTTCCTGCAAATAGGCTTTCCGCATGCGTTCATACAACTGGATCCCCATAAAATTATCCGTACCGGCATATTTTAGATCCACCTTGATCTGGGAATTCACAAGTTGAATATCTACCAAATTAAAGACGCGAAGAAAAGAATCTTTGACATATGCTTTCGGACTTGAATCCAGATCCGTAACTATACTATCTATTTGTTGATCAGACCTCTGTAATTCTATATTAACAGAAGATTCAAGTTCTTCTTGAGGTGCAGAACAGGAAAGCAAAACAACAGAAACCAACAAAAATAAAATAAGCTTCATACATCAAAGATCGAAAAACAAACAGATTTCACCATAAAAAGAACATTCTGAGTAAATTTGCCCGTACAAAAATAGAAGACAATGCCAAAAATTTCGCAGAAAGCCGTTGATATGCCGGCATCACCTATTCGCAAACTTGTTCCCTATGCTGAAAAAGCAAAAAAAGAAGGTAAGATCGTTTACCACTTGAATATTGGTCAACCGGATATCGAGACACCTCAAGTGGCATTAGATGCAGTGAAAAACATGGATCGAAAGGTGATTGAATACAGTCACTCGGCTGGATTTGAATCTTACCGAAACGGACTCTCTGCCTATTATAAAAAATGCAAGATCAATGTTGAACCTGAAGACATTATCATTACGACAGGTGGTTCTGAAGCATTGATATTTGGATTCATGACAACTTGTAATACAGGTGACGAAGTGATTATTCCAGAACCATTTTATGCAAATTACAATGGTTTCGCTGTTATGGCCGGATTAAATGTTGTTCCTGTTACTGCGAATATTGAAAATGGGTTTGCACTTCCTCCGGTTGAAGAAATTGAAAAGAAGATTACAGCTAAGACCAAGGCAATAGTTATTTGTAATCCGGGAAATCCTACAGGTTATTTATATTCAAAAGAAGAATTGGAGCAATTGCGTGACATCGTAAAACAACATGATCTTTTCCTGTTTGCAGATGAAGTTTATCGAGAATTTTGTTACGATGGGGCCATTCCTTTTTCAGTCATGAATCTTGAAGGTATCGAAAATAACGTGATCATGATCGACTCGGTTTCGAAACGCTACTCCATGTGTGGAGCGCGCATTGGAGCATTGATCTCAAAAAACAAAGAAGTCATGACGGCAGCCTTAAAATTTGGTCAGGCACGTCTATCTCCTCCGACAATAGATCAAATTGCATCTGAAGCCGCACTTCAAACCCCACAATCTTATTTTGATGACGTGGTAGCAGAATATGTGGAAAGACGAAACATCATGGTTGATGGATTGAATAGTATACCTGGTGTATTTTGTCCTAAACCAAGTGGCGCATTTTATTGTGTTGCCAAATTCCCGGTTGATGACGCTGAGAAGTTTTGTCAGTGGCTTTTGGAAGACTTCAGCCACGAAGGTCAAACGGTTATGATGGCTCCTGCAAATGGGTTTTATTCCTCAAAAGGATTAGGGCAACAAGAAGCACGAATTGCCTATGTACTGAATAAAGAATCTTTAAAGAAAGCAGTTGAATGTTTGGACGCAGCATTGAAAGTTTATCCTGGGAAGATTTAAACAGGAATTAAATTAACTATTCATCAATACATTTCACCATTCATAACAAATTGAAAAAGTGCTAATTCAATTTCATATCTTTGTCCAAATTAAAATGTAATCAGCATGAAAAAACAACTACTTATTCTTTCCACTATTTTGGCTACGGGTGCTTTTGCCCAACAATTGCCAAACACAAGCTTTGAAGATTGGACGAATCAATTCTTTTACGAGGAACCAACTGGATGGGCGACAGCTAACCCTGTAATTTTATTTGATGCGGAAGCTAATATTTCAGTAACCAAATCAACTGATGCTCATGCAGGCACATACGCTGCAAGAATTGAATCAACAGCAGCAGATTTTGAAGGGACAGGAAATCCTGAAATCATTCCTGGAATTATCTTCAATGGTTTTATTGATTTTGCATCAGGTGCTTTAGTTGCCGGAACACCATTTAATTTCAGACCGGACTCATTTAAAGGATGGGCAAAATATTCACCTGTATCTGGCGATATTTGGGGAGTTCAAGCTACTCTTTCTAAATGGGATCCTGTTTTAGGTGTAAGAAATCCAATTGCAGAAGGCTTTTATGCTTCTGATGCATCTACAAGCTCATATACAAGTTTTGAATTTGACTTCAATTATGATTCAGAAGACTTCCCAGACACAATCACTGTTTTCGTTTTCAGTTCGAATCCTGAGGCAGCACAACTAGGAAGTATTCTTTTTGTAGATGATTTCTCTTTAGATTATACAAGTTCAGCCGGTTTAAACGAAAACAGCACTGATTATTTCAAAGCTTATCCGAACCCTGTTACAGATGAATTGAGATTGCGTTCTGAAATAGATGAAACTGTTCAAATCTATTCAGCTAATGGAAAGTTGGTTAAAACAATTTCTATTTCAAAAGGAGTTGAAAAAGTTGTTTCTTGTAATGACTTGGAATCCGGCATCTATATGATCCATAGAGAAAATGGTAAAATTGTGAAGGTCACTGTGAACAACTGATAAACACTAAAATATTGAATGAAAGCTGTCTCAAATGGGACAGCTTTTCTTTTTATTGAAAATTCCTATATTCAATTTAATGAAATCATAGTGATACTTATTTCGTCTAAAGTCAAAAGGAAACTAAGAAAGTTCTTTCGATTGAAAGTGCAAATGAACATGCGATACATACAGACTTGGCTATTATCTAGATTGAAAACGCCTAGTACTTAATTGCCAAATTCCTCTCTTGAAATACTTCAAAATTCTGAAACTATTTCAAGAGAGTTTCGCAGGATCTTTCCTCATTACAAAGAGACTTTCAAATTTTACTCTAATAATCATTAGATGAAATTGCACAGCATTCTCCTAATTTATCCTAAGTAACAATCTAGAGGGTTTAAAGTAGGAATTTATCATCAACTCAACATCTATCCATTTAAACCGATTATCATGGTAGTAATTATTTCATACTTGATTCAGAATTAAATAAAAAAAAAGGGCTGTCTCAATGAGACAGCCCTTTTCGAAAAATTTTATGTTCTAGAAATTACTTCTTAATGAAGTTTGTTCTAACAGCAGCACCGTTAGTCCCAATTGCTTCAACAATATAAGCACCAGAAGTCAATTCAGTAACATTGATTTGAGCATTGAATCCAGAAACGTTCTCAGCCAATACAACTTTCCCGTCAAGTCCGTAAACATTAACAGAAGAAACCTCTAAAGAGGTGTTGATATTCAAGATATCTGATGCAGGGTTCGGGAAAATGCTTACATCCAATTTGTTCTCAGCTAATCCTGTAGTATTTTCAACACGAATATCATCAAGATTAAGTAGGTACATGTCAGTACAATCATGATGTCTGAACGCTACATAAACATTATTTTGACCTGCAAAAGAATTAATGTTTACTGTACGAACCAACCACTGATCACCTACAGCAATAGTTTCAGTATAAACAGGTGTTGCTGTTGCCAATGCCACTGCAAGCGCAGTTTGATCTGCAGCTGTTACCACATATACCGAATAGTTTTCAGCTTCATAATCAGGATCTAATGATGCTCTACCCCAAGACAAAGTTGCTGTAGGTAAAGAAGTAAGATCTATCGCAGGAGTAATGATCCAGTTATCTGGTGTAAGTACGGCACCATCCCATGAAAATGAACCCAAAAGTTCTCCCTGGTTGTCATAAGATGATCCAACTGGATTTCCTCCATTAGCTGTCATAAAATCAAAAACTCCCCAGTTTTCACCATCTCCATCTGCATCCATACTAACCATGTTTGAGAAGTCTGCTAAACCTGAAGCTGAATAAGCAACCTGTGCATTTGAGTAACCTGTAATTGTTGCAAGCGCAACAAATAGTAATGTTTTTTTCATATTTGTTCAATTTAAGTTAATGCACAAATATAATTATTTTTCTATCGAACCAACAAGAACTGTCTAAAGTATTGAACTGCTATTTATTATGATTTGGTTGTTTATAAGTTATAAACATATTTGCCCAAATAATCTTTGATAAAGCAAATAAATAGGGCGCAAGTAAAACAATGGCCATCAATATTATGCCTATTTGCCATCCTATTGACACGTTTGTAAAGAACAGATTCAGAGAAACCCAAAACGTCACGAATGTAGCTACGCCTAATGCATACGCCACATACATTGCTCCATAATAAAACCCAGGTTCTTTTGCATACTTAATTCCGCAGTGTGAACAAGACTCTCTCACTTCACCTAAGTGTGCTAGGTCATAAGGGTGTGAAACAAAAAACTCTCCTTCATGACACTGTGGACATTTCCCCTTAATAACACTGTATATTTTTGTTCCCTTTCCAATCATAACCTGTTAATTTTTACAAAGGTAATTTTTTCAAAGGTTCTTAAGCGTGACTAGTGTTACAGTTATGTCGATATCTATCACAATGATTTATATATGAGTAGATTAAAACTGGATTAAAAAAAATCGTACATTAGCACCAAACTATGCAATTCAAACTATGAAAAAACTATTACTCTCTACCCTAGCAGCAACATTATACGTGTTTACTGCTAGTTCGCAATGTACAACTACTAACGCAACCTCATGCGTTTGTGAAGATGGAACCAATAATTGTTATCTATTACCTGATATTACAGCATCTTGGCAAGGGATATCAAACAATGGTTTTACCGAATACCCACAAACAGGAGCGGGTACTAATTACGCTAACCAAGGTCCTGATGATGGTCGATTAAGAGTTTCTGCATCCACTCCAAATATTGGTCACGGTTCTTTCACTGTTCGAGGCTATGACAGCAATGGAAACCGTGCGTTTATTTGTGGTCAAGACACCATCTTCAATGTTTCTCCAAGTGGTGCTTTTACTTGTCCAAATGGTGAACCAAATCCTAAGCAATTGATCATCCAACGTGTTTATCGCAAAGATGGCAACGTGATGACACACACAGATTATTGGAGCGGTAGCATGACTTACCACCCTTCACACGGTCACATGCACGTGGATGACTGGGCGGTAATGACATTGCGTGTTCAAACCTCTGATCCAAACCCCTTAAACTGGCCAATTGTTGGCGACGGAGCGAAAATCGGATTCTGTTTGATGGACTACGGTCAATGTGGTACCTCAGCCGCGAGTACTTATTATGGACATTGTCGTGATGAAAACCGTTATTACCAGCAAGGAAATATTCTGTTGAATAGCAATTTCCCAAATTGGAACCTCGGTGGTGGAAATTATAGTTGTGCGGTATCCGAACAAGGAATTTCTTCCGGTTGGACAGACGTCTATGGTAAGCATCTGGAAGGTATGTGGATCAACATTCCTAAAAACACATGTAACGGTGAATATTGGATCGTTTTGGAAGTGGACAAAAACAACTACTTCATGGAAGAAAATGAAGACAATAACTGGACAGCTGTACCGGTGACATTAACAATGCAAAATCCAGTTGGAACAGCATTCACTCCAATTATTTGGGCAGAAGGCTCAAAAACAATATGTGGTAATGGCAGTGTAACTTTAAGCGCAACAGGGGGATCTTCTTTCTTGTGGTCTAATGGTGCCACTTCTCAAACTATTCAAGTAACTGAACCAGGATTTTACACATGTGAAGTAACTAACTACTGTGGAACGGCAAGCTCAGAACCGTTTTATGTAAGTGCCGTTGATGTTAACAGTCCAGAAGTAGTTGGAGACACTGTTTGTGTCGAAGGTAGCATGACACTATCTGCATCTGGAACGGGCATGTTAAAATGGTACGATGCAGAAGGAAATCTTATTAATGTCGGAGAAACGTATGAAACACCTGTTCTTACTGAATCTACGACTTATTTTGTTCGCAACGTTGATAATTATCTGGACACATTAAATATAGAACCACAGGATAATGGTTTTGGTGGAGGAAGCTATATCAGTTCTCAACAATATCTTTTGTTTGATGCGGATGTGGATCTTAAACTTCTTTCTGCAAATGTCTACGCACAGAATTCGGGAACTTTTACCGTTGATCTAGTGGATGGAAGTGGTATCACAGTTGTAGAAACACAAACATTTAATGTGCCAGCTGGAATGAGCCGAATTAATTTCAACTGGGATGTTGCAGAAGGCTTCAATTATCGACTTTTGGCCAAAAATATTAGTACTGGTACAGGTCTTTACCGTAACAACAATCTTGCTTCTTATCCTTATACTATTGATAATGTAATGCGAATTACCGGTAACTCGGCAAATAATACAGCTTACTATTATTTCTTTTACGACATCGAGGTATCTACAAGTGCAGGAAGCTGCCCAAGTGAATTGGTTCCTGTTGAGGCAGTTGTTAACGAATGTCTGGGATTAGGCGAAAATGTGATCTTCAAAAACTCTGTTCGTGTTGCTCCAAATCCAAATAACGGAGAATTCAAAGTATTATTCAACGCAGTAAACCAAGCTGATGTTCAAATTCAACTACTAAACATTGTTGGTGCTGAAGTTTACTCGAAAAAAATTGAGCAAGCTTTCGGAGAAATGTCATTTGATATCAAAGCAAATAAACTTTCTAGTGGAGTTTACTTATTAAATTTGATCTACGAAGGGAAACCTTATACACAAAAGATCATTATTGAATAATATGAATTTCATCATTAAAATATGGCTTCCGTTGCTCTGCAGCGGAAGCTTTTTTTTATCCGCTCAAACATACAATTGGCAAAACTATACCACCAGCAACTCCCCTCTTCCAAACAATACCATACGCACTTTATTAAAAGGTACAGGTAATGACCTTTGGATCGGAACCGATTGGGGACTTTGTCATTTTGAAAACAACCAGTGGTCAATTTACAATCAAGAAAATTCACCGCTAAGTGATAATGACGTGCGTGCTCTTTGTATGGATCAGTCCAATCATCTTTGGATTGGAACAACCAGCGAAGGGATTTTTGTGTTTGACGGAGAAAACTGGACACAATATTCCATGACTAATTCAGGACTACCATCCAATTTCATACGAACCATAGCAACAGATCATCAAGGTCATATATGGGTTGGGACTGTAGAAGGATTAGTGCGATTTGATGGCACAGATTGGACAGTTTGGACAATTGACAATGCTGGATTCTTCACGAACAACATTTCATCAATAGCTGTAGATGAAAACGATACAAAGATTATAGGTACGATCAATGGAGGCTTACTCTTTTATGACAACACATCCTTCGAACATCTCACCTTATTGGAACACGGATTACCAGACAACTCAACTATTGATATCGCTTTCGATGAAAGCGGTAAACCATGGTATGCAAGCCCGTCCGGTGGATTGTATTTTGATTCAGGAGATAATAACTGGGTGATCTACAACGAATACAATTCACCCTTAACAAGCAATTCTCTTTCAGCAATTGTACTTGACAATTACAACAACTTCTTCGTTGGTACAACTGAATGGGGATTGGTTCGATTCAAACCACCAAATTCTTGGGTCATCTACAACACTTCGAATAGTCCACTAATTGATGATCAAATCATGAGTCTCGAAATAACCAATGATGGAGATATTTGGGCGGGTACAAAAATCGGAGGATTACATCGTTTACGCGATATCAATTCTGGATTTAACACCTTGAATGACAACTTATTTAAAATTGGTCCCAATCCATTTGACGATATAATTCATATTAAACTACCGAATGAAGATATTGTTCAAACAATGGGTGTTTATGATCTTAATGGTGTCGTTATCGAAGTAAAAACTACTTATGAAAATGGACAAACTCATCTCCATACAGATCAATTAGCTGCTGGTATCTATTTTATAAGCATTGAGACTAGCTCCTTCGTTAAACAAGTAAAGTTACTCAAGCGCTAAAACAATATCAGCAAGGTACATATCCCGCTCAAACATTCAAAAATCATGACTTTTATCATGTTTTGACTTGTTCATTATCATTGTAGCGACCTTCATTCTACTATTTCTTTGCATAACGATGGTGGAGAGTGCATCATCAATCATGTAAAATATAGATCGTATGCTTACTCAAACAGTGAACACAGAAAAACTGCTCGAAGAATTTGAAGCAAAAATAAATGCAGAGATCAAGATCGAACCGAACGATTGGATGCCGGATGAATACCGTCAACATTTGATTCGTCAAATATCACAACATGCTCATTCTGAAGTAATCGGAATGCAACCCGAGGGAAATTGGATCACAAGAGCCCCTTCGTTGCGCAGTAAAAAGATCCTTCTAGCAAAGATTCAAGATGAAGGTGGGCACGGACTGTATCTTTACAGTGCTGCCGAAACACTAGGTGTTAGCCGTGAGCAATTTATCCAATGGCTGCATAAAGGAAAAGCAAAATATTCGTCTGTGTTTAACTACCCGACATTGAACTGGGCAGATATTGGCGCAATTGGTTGGTTAGTCGATGGTGCTGCTATTACGAATCAAGTTTCGCTTCAACGCACCTCCTATGGACCTTACTCGCGAGCGATGGTACGCATTTGCAAAGAGGAATCCTTCCACCAGCGTCAGGGTTATGAGATTATGTGGCGCATGATGGAAGGCACCATAGATCAACAAAGAATGGCACAAGATGCTATTGACCGATGGTGGTGGCCTGCTTTAATGATGTTTGGACCACACGACACGGAATCACCTCGCACCGGTGTTGCAATGCGCTGGAAAATTAAACGGGAATCCAATGACCATCTGCGCGAAAAATTCATCAATAAAACGATCCCTCAAGCCGAGCACATTGGACTTCGTGTACCTGACCCAAAATTGATTAACAATGGAGATGGAACATACAAGCATGGCGACATCAATTGGGATGAATTCTGGAATGTGGTTAATGGAAATGGACCATGTAATCAACAACGTTTAGAGCACCACATCAAAGCTCATGATGAAGGCGCTTGGGTAAGGGAATCAGCACTTGCAGCTAACTTTAAACACACATACAAATAAGAAACATATTGATTGCAAAAAATAAGATATTGAACAAAATATTCAAACGCAATCAATTTCAAAAATTGAACAAATGAATAAAGAAGCTCTAAAAGAAAAACTGATCCAGTTGCAAAAAGAATCAATTGCTGGTCTTGAAGAAAAAATTGCAACAATACATTCAATGGTAGACATTGATGAGTCGGGTACTATTGATCCAGAAGATCTCTCGCACCAAACGGAGTCAGGAGAATCGGAAAGCTTGTTTCGTAAACAGTTGACTAAAGCCCGAATTGATCTGTCCACTTTCGAACAATTGGACATGAGCCCGAAATCAGCTGTAGAACCAGGCGCTTATGTTGTTACAGAAAACTTCAATTTTATTGTCGGCTGTGCTACAACCCCATTTGATTTTGAAGGTCAGCACATTATCGGCGTTTCTCCTGACTCACCAATTTTTCAAGAGATGAAGAACCTGACAAAAGGGGATTCATTCAGTGTTTCAGGAAACAATTACACCATTAAAGAAATCCATTAAACCTAGAGATATGGAAACAAAAAAAGATAATCAAGGGCAACTTTGGGAAGTTTTTATTCAGTCCAAAGCTGGTCAACCATTTAAACACGCCGGAAGTGTTCATGCTTACGACAAAGAAATGGCGATTGAAAATGCACGTGATGTTTACACCCGCAGAGCTGAAGGTATTGCCTTATGGGTGATCCCCAGTAAAGACATCGTGGCTATATCCATCAATGAGGCAGAATGTTTCTTTGAGCCTGCAGATGCAAAAATCTATCGTCATCCAACTTTTTACAATGTTCCGGAAGGTGTAACAAATATGTAAATTTATGGAAGCAAAGTTGAAATACTACCTGCAGATCGCCGACAATGCGCTTATCCTGTCTCATCGATTGAGCGAATATTGTAGCCGAGCACCATTTTTAGAGGAAGATTTGGCAAACACCAATGTGGCACTTGATCTTATAGGGCTGGCAGAATCAGTTCTTGAAGGAGCGGCAAAGATTGAAGGAAAAGGCAACACAGCAGATGATCTCGCTTACAGACGATCTGAAAATGAAATCTTCAACGTTCTTTTAGCAGAACAACCTAATACAGATTTTGCTTACATCGTCGTTCGGCAATTCCTTTTAGATGCTTATGACTATAAATTCTTTACTGAATTAACAAAAAGCAAAGATGAATTTTTAGCAGCAGTCGCAGTCAAAACACTCAAGGAATCCACCTATCACTTAAGACGAAGCTCTGAATGGATGGTTCGTCTAGGTGATGGGACAGAAGAAGGAAATAAAAGAGCTCAAATGGCATTGAACGATCTTTGGAAATATACCGGTGAATTATTTGCTGAAAATGACACAGATAAAGCCATGAAAAATGAAGGGATTGGAGTTGATCTAAATTTGATTAAAGAACAATGGTTGCAAAAAATACGCGAGATCTGTTTCTTATCTAACCTTAAAATTCCGGATGGGGCACATCAAATAAATGGAGGGAAAGATGGCAGGCACTCTGAACACTTAGGTCACATTTTAACTGAAATGCAATACCTACCAATTAAATACCCGGATGCTCGCTGGTAAAGATCAGTGGGCTCCGGCTAAACGCATCAATTTTTCTTTGTCACGGATTTCCAACTTTCTTGTGTGAATCTCAATTAAACCATCTTCTTTAAAGTCCTTTAATAAACGGATCAATGTTTCTGTAGCTGTACCCACAAAATTAGCCATATCCTCACGTGTCAAATTGATCATTTCATCTTGGTAGATATCATCAAGTAACAACAGCGCAAAAGCCAATCGTTCTCTTACTGATTTCTGTGCCATATTGGTAATAAAAACAGCGCGATCTGCCAATTCTTTCGACAGCTCTTTCATTATTCCATTGCGAAGTGTAGGATTTGTTTCGATCATATTCAAGAAATCTTCCTTACCGATAAAACAAATATTACACTCTTCTAAGGCAGTCGCTGAAACCTTATAGGATTCTCCACTAAACATCGCACGAAACCCAATGATCTCTCCAGGTTTTGAAATATGAATGATCTGTTCCTTTCCTTCATCACCTCTGGTAAACACCTTCACTTTTCCTTCATTCAAACAAAAAACACCTCGAGGAAAACTCCCCTCAACAAATAAAGGTTGATTTTTTTTGAAGTAGGAACAGGATTTATAGCCATCCAAGTCGCTCAACTCATGATCACAATGGTGCGAGAAAAGTGAATTAGCTCTTGCTGAACAAGTTACACAATTCACATGTTTGTGCGATTTTTCCAACATAAAAAATGGATTTCCTCTGCTAAATTAGCTATTATTTCTTTTCATTCAAAACTGACGAATATCATATTTTCCCGATTTGAATACAATTACTTTTGTTGCGTCAGAAAATCACGATGAAATTAAACCTTATAGAAAAATATGACGTCCCGGGGCCTCGTTACACATCCTACCCCACAGTTCCGTTCTGGAAAAATGATCCATTGACAGAGAAGGATTGGATAAATTCACTATCGACTAATTTCAACCATTTCGGTTCGCCTGAGATCAGTTTATATATTCACCTTCCGTTCTGTGAAAGTTTATGTACTTTTTGTGGTTGTCATAAACGCATCACCAAGAACCATCAGGTTGAAGAACCCTACATTAATACGCTGTTGAAAGAATGGGAATTGTATCAACATCAATTGCCATTTATACCAGTGATAAAAGAATTGCACTTAGGTGGAGGTACACCAACATTTTTTGCACCTGAAGCAATACTTCGATTGGTCAAATCACTTCTTAAGACCGACACCGTCAATCCGGAACTTGTTGAGCTTAGTTTTGAAGCTCATCCTTTGAATACAACTGAAGAACATTTGAAATCCTTGTTCGATTTTGGATTTAGAAGACTAAGTCTTGGCGTTCAAGATTACAATCCAACCGTTCAGCAAGCAATTCACCGTATTCAACCGTTTGAATCTGTGCAGAAAGTGCACGATTATGCTAAACAATTAGGCTATAGTTCCATAAGTCATGACTTGGTTTTTGGTCTTCCAAAACAGCGCATGGTGGACATAATAAATACAGTTCAAAAAACCTTAACGCTCATGCCGGATCGAATCAGTTTATACAGCTACGCTCATGTCCCATGGGTAAAAGGTACTGGACAGCGAGGTTTTGATGAAAGTGACCTACCAAAAAGCAATGAAAAAAGAGCTTTGTATGAAACAGCAAAAGAAATGTTGCTCAAAGTTGGTTATATGGAAGTAGGTATGGATCATTTTGCTCTAGAACACGATGCATTGGCTATTGCATTCAAGAAAAAAGATCTTCACCGTAATTTCATGGGATACACAACTCAGAACACCAATACTATGATTGGCTTGGGAATGTCTGCAATTTCTGATAGTTGGTTTGGATTTGCGCAAAATGATAAAACCGTTGAAGGATATTCGGAAATCGTAAATTCAGGAAAACTCCCTGTTTTCAGAGGTCATTTGCTTTCTCAGGAAGACTTATTAATCCGCAAACACATATTGGATTTGATGTGTCATTTTGAAACGAGACTAAATCCTACTCCTGAATGGAAAACACTTAATGATCACATCATTCATGATTTATCAGAATTAATAGCCGATGAGTTGATTGAAATACAGGGTGACCTCATACTTGTCACAGAAAATGGCGTTCCTTTTGTGAGAAACGTTTGCATGGTCTTCGATCAAAATCTGACCAATGGCTTGCCGACTGAACGCTTATTTTCAAGAACAATATGAGCGAGAAACTATGTTACCATTGTGGGGATCAAATCATCGGGAAAGCCATCCATGCCGACGAACACGAATTTTGTTGCAATGGATGCAGTTCGGTCTACACCTTATTAAAGGACAATGACCTTGGCGGCTTTTACACTTTAGAACAAGGAGGTGGTGTTCGCCCATCAGAGAGTAATGCACATAAATTTGCTTTTCTCGATGTTGAGAATATCCGCAGAAAGATTATCGAATTTGAAGATGACAAGGTTGCGCGGGTCAATTTATACATTCCAGCCATTCATTGTTCTTCATGTATTTATTTACTTGAACACAGCCCAAAACTCGAACCTGCTATCTTTAGTTGTCAGGTCAATTTTGCCAAACGAGAAGCGTCAATTGTATTTGACAAAAAACTACCGCTTTCAGAATTAGCGCATTTTTTAGATAAAATAGGTTATGCTCCAAACTTTGGCAACCGCGGTAAGGAAGAAAAGAAACTGGACAAAAAGTTCATGTATAAATTGGGAATTGCCGGTTTTGCTTTCGGGAGCATAATGCTTTGGAGTTTTCCTGAGTACCTTGGAATTGAACATGACAATCCGGAATTCAGGAATTTCACTGCATACTTATCTTTTGGCGTTTCCATTCCTGTTCTCTTTTACTCCGCCAGTGAATATTTTATTTCTGCCTATAAGGCCATTCGCCACCGAAGTTTAAATCTGGATGTTCCAATAACAATCGGAATTATTGCTTTGTATGCTCAAAGTGCCTATACGATATTGATTGGAGAAGGTCCCGGCTACATGGATTCTTTTGCTGGATTTATTTTTTTCCTGCTGATTGGAAAATGGTTCCAGAATAAAACTTACAAAATGCTCTCTTTCGAGCGTGATTACACTTCTTATTTCCCTTTGGCCGTTACGCGTATTACAAGTAATAATGCCGAAGAAATTATTGAAATTGAAGAATTGAAAGAAGGTGATGAGATTCTCTTACGCAATGAGGAGGTACTTCCATGCGATGCAGAACTGATTTCAGAAGATGCTCGCATCGATTACTCGTTCGTAACGGGTGAGTCGGCAACCATCCACAGACGAAAAGGTGACTTCATTTATGCCGGAGGTAAACTGGCAGGTCAAAAAGTCAAACTGAAAGTGTTAAAAGAGACAAATAGAAGTCAACTAACACGCATGTGGAATGAGGTGAAGCATGAAAAATCCGAACACAAAGGATTCATGTATCAGAACAAGCTTTCCTATTACTTCCTCATTGGATTACTAATTGTTGCCGGTGGAGCAGCCTTGGGTTGGTATTTCCATGACCCAAGTCAAATTATCCGAATCGTTGTAGCAATTCTTATTGTTGCTTGTCCATGTGCTTTAGCCCTTTCGGCTCCTTTTACTTTTGGAAACGTGATGCGGGTACTTGGACGTCGCGGTTTATATCTTAAGAATACCGGTGTAATTGAACGCATCAATGAAGTGACAGATATCGTTTTCGACAAAACAGGAACCTTAACAACAGGTAGTGAAAACAAGATTGAATACTTTGGTGATCAACTGTCAGATAAACAACTCCAAGTCATTTCAAGCCTTGCAGGTTCGTCCACTCACCCACTTTCCAGAATCATCGTTTCCTATTTGAATCAAAAAGGAATTTCTGGGAATTTGAATATTTCCCAATTCTCGGAGACACAAGGCAAAGGAATTCAAGGTGAATTTCAAGGGAAATTGATCAAACTTGGAAACGCTACTTTTTGTGATATCGCTACAGTTGATAAAAACGAAACTGCCACTTATGTTAAAATTGATGATCGTACTGGTCGTTTCGTTTTCTCTTCGGACCTTCGGAATGGAATAAAAAAGATGATTCCTGATTTGAAGGACTTTAAATTACATGTTCTGTCAGGTGATAAAGACAAAGACATGGAATTGTTAGCATCATTTTTCCCTAAAAACAGCACTATATTATTTGAGCAATCACCTAAAGATAAATTAGATTATATTGTTCATCTCAAAGAAAAAGGCAAAAAAGTTTTAATGATTGGCGATGGACTTAACGACTCCGGAGCATTAGGAAAAGCAGATGTGGGCATAGCCGTTTCTGAAGACATTTTCCGTTTTACACCTGCTTCTGATGCTATTATTGAAGCTTCTAAATTGGCACACTTACCCCAATTATTAGCAGTATCAAAATTTTCCTCCACAGTTCTGATAGCCTGTCTCTTGTTTTCATTGTCTTACAATGTTGTTGGATTAAGCTTTGCTATTTCAGGTAACCTCAGTCCTTTAGTGGCTGCCATCCTGATGCCCATCAGTTCAATAACCGTTGTTTTAATGAGCACATTCCTCGTTAATTTCAAACGAATTCGCTAGTTTTTGACATTCCCATGACAAAACCTGACGTTAGTCATGTTTTAAAATTGAACTTGTGATGAATTTTGTGACATGGGAATGATATACATCATGTTGGTCGTAAGCTTGGTCATTGCACTTTTCTTTTTGATCTCTTTCTTTTGGGCAACAAAAACAGGTCAATTTGACGATGATTTTACGCCATCCGTGCGCATTCTCTTTGAAGAAGAATCCAATAAACAATCAAATCAACAGACAGATGGAAGTACAGAAGTTTAGTTACGACAACAAAATCGTAAAGTATTTCGCTTATGCGACCGTAATCTGGGGGATCATCGGAATGCTCGTTGGTCTCATCGCGGCATTGCAGTTAGCGTTCCCTGAATTTTTTAATGATTACCTTGGTTTTAGTTTTCTTTCCTTTGGTAGGATTCGTCCACTACATACCAATGCGGTAATTTTCGCCTTTGTAGGAAACGGAATCTACATGGGGGTTTATTATTCGCTACAACGCTTATTAAAAGCCAGGATGTGGAGTGATAAATTGAGTTACCTCAATTTCTGGGGTTGGCAGTTCATCATTGTAACGGCGGTTGCTACTCTTCCTTTTGGAATCACTTCCGGTAAAGAATATGCAGAATTGGAATGGTGGATCGATATTCTGATCGCTTTGATTTGGGTTGTTTTCGGTTTGAACATGTTCATGACCATTATCAATCGTCGTGTTCAACACTTATACGTTGCAATCTGGTTCTATATTGCCACTTTCGTAACAGTTGCGATTCTTCACATCTTTAACTCATTTGAATTACCGGTTTCATTCTTAAAAAGTTACTCATGGTACGCCGGGGTCCAAGATGCCTTAGTTCAATGGTGGTACGGTCACAATGCCGTGGCCTTCTTCCTCACAACACCGTATCTAGGATTAATGTATTATTTCGTCCCGAAAGCAGCTCAGCGTCCGGTTTATTCTTACAGACTCTCAATTATCCACTTTTGGGCATTGATCTTTATCTACATTTGGGCAGGACCTCACCACCTTCTTTATACTTCATTGCCTGACTGGGCACAAAGTTTAGGAGTAGTGTTTTCCGTTATGTTGATTGCCCCATCTTGGGGAGGTATGTTGAACGGACTTTTGACTCTTCGTGGTGCATGGGATCGTGTGCGTGACGATGTGATGTTGAAATTCATGGTTGTTGCACTTACTGCTTATGGTATGGCAACTTTCGAGGGACCATTGTTATCCTTGAAAAATGTAAACATGATCTCTCACTTTACTGACTGGACAATTGCTCACGTTCACGTTGGAGGTCTTGGGTGGAACGGCATGATGACTTTTGGTTTGCTCTACTGGCTATTCCCTAAAATGTTCCGCGTTGAATTGTATTCGAAAAAATTGGCTAATCAGCATTTCTGGATTGCAACATTAGGTATTATTTTGTACGCAATTCCAATGTATATCGCTGGATTCATGCAAGGATTGATGTGGCAAGATTTCAACCCGGATGGAACCTTGGCAAACGCTGATTTCTTAAAAACTGTAACGGAACTTAAGCCATACTATGTACTTCGCTCTTTAGGAGGTTTACTCTTCATTATTGGAGCTGTTATGATGTTCTACAACTTAATCATGACTGCGAAACGTGGTAATTTCCTTGCTAACGAAGAAGCTGAAGCAACAGTAACGAAAGATCTTAATGTTGCAACGAAAGGAGAATACTGGCACAGAGCAATCGAGCGTCGTCCGGTTCGATTCATGGTGCTTGCAATCATTGTTGTAGCTATTGGAGGTATTGTTGAAATTATTCCTACCATGATCGTCAAAAGCAACGTTCCAACTATTGCCAGTGTGAAACCTTATACACCACTTGAATTGGAAGGACGCGATTTGTATGTAGCTGAAGGATGTTACAATTGTCACTCTCAAATGGTTCGACCTTTACGATTTGAAACGGCACGTTATGGTGAATACTCTAAATCAGGAGAGTTTGTTTACGATCACCCATTCCAATGGGGTTCTAAACGTACCGGACCGGATTTGGCTCGTGAAGGTGGTTTAAGAAGTAACTTCTGGCACTATCAGCACATGATTCGTCCAAAAGAAGTTTCTCCAGGTTCTATCATGCCTGCTTATCCATGGATGAAAGAAAATGATCTGGATGTTTCATTGATCGAGAAAAAGATCCGTGCAATGCAAACACTAGGTGTTCCTTATGCAGAAGGGTATGATAAACAAGCTGTGAAAGATTTAGAAGCACAAGCTGAATTGATCGCAACGGATATCGTGAACAACTTGCCGAAGGAAGTCCTTGCCGGAATGAATAAGAAGCAAGAGATCGATAACTTAAAGAAAAAAGAGATCGTAGCCTTGATCGCTTATTTACAGCGATTAGGTGTTGACATCAAAGCTGAATCCAATAACACTAAAAACTAATCGTCATGATGCGCTTTATCACACACAACTTAACTGGAATATTGGGAATCGAGATTTTTCCAATCCTATCGCTCATGATTTTCGTGCTATTCTTTGCCTTTGTGCTTTTCAGAGTACTAAGAATGACTAAAGCTCAGGTGGCAGAATTAAGTGACTTACCGCTTAACGATGCGACTTGTATGAATGACGAATTGAATCAATGACAATTAAACGCAGAATTATGAAACGAATTCTCCAAAATATCGCCTTGTATTCAGTACTTGTTCTGAGTGCTGCAAATACTTATGCTCAGGATGGAGCACAGCTCTTCAAAGCAAAATGTAATACGTGTCACATGGTGGATAAAAACTCCACCGGACCTCTCTTAAAAGGTGTGAAACAAAAATGGAGCGATGCCGGTGAAGGTGATTTCCTTTATGAGTGGGTAAAAAACCCACAAACCCTTATAGCTACAGGAAAAAGTAAAGTTGCCATGGAGTCCAAAAACTTCAGTCCGACTGACATGACACCACAAGCGGTCTCCAATGAAGAAATTGATGCGATCCTAGATTATGTCGATAATTACACTCCACCGGTTGACCCTGTTAATACTGAAGGCACATCTGGTGGCGAAAAAACTGTAGTCATCGTAACTAATTACAAAGAAAACCTATCACTTTTCTATTGGTTATTGGTTAGCACAATCGTATTGTTGTTGGCGATTATCATCATGTCCACTTCGATCACGTCATTGATTCGCTCTGATTTCTTCAAAAGGAAATTGGTTGAAAACGAAGGAAAGAACAGTTCAGAGATCATTGCAACAGTAATTGCTTTAATTGGTAGCTTCTGGTTCCTAGGTTCAGGAAATACAGCACACGCGCTTACATTTAATGGTCCGGGTGATGCAGCTGAGGGACAACCATGGCTACTCGTAGAGAACAGTGATTTGTACGCAATGGTTGTAGTAAATGTCATCCTAATCGGTGTATTGCTCTACCTGAGAAGAATGTTCAAGGAATTCTTAGCAATGGTTCGTGCTGAGAAAATCAAAGCAGTCGAAGAAGAAGACACAATCAAGAAATTGAATAAAATTCTTACGGATGTTGTTCCAATCGAAGAAGAACACACCATCCTTATGCACCACGAATATGATGGAATTCGCGAGCTTGATAACAATCTTCCTCCGTGGTGGGTTTGGGGATTCTATGCAACAATCATCTTTGCTGTCATTTACCTGTTCAACTACCATGTTTTGGGAACTTCAGATCTTCAAATCGCTGAATACAACAAAGAAATGGCTCAAGCGAAAAAAGATGTCGATGCGTATTTGTCAAAGATGGCCATGAATGTTGATGAGACCAATGCTGAATTGATGACGGAAGATAAAGATGTATCCGCCGGTAAAGCACTATACGAAGCAAACTGTGTAGCTTGTCACAATCCTAAAGGAGAAGGTAACATTGGTCCAAACCTTACTGATGACTATTGGATCTATGGTCCTGATGTCAAAGATTTGTTCAAAACGATCAAATACGGAACACCGAATGGTATGCCTGAACATGCATCAAAATTAAATCCTGTTCAGCTACAACAAGTTTCTTCTTTCGTTCTATCTCTGCCTTTCACAACAGGAAAAGAAGCGGAAGGAAAAGAATACAAATAAATACTAACCCGGGTTGTACATGTTGTGCGACCCGGGTTACAATTAACTTCTAGCCATCCTATTATATTCGTCAGAGAATCACACATTAACCTATGGTCAGATGGAATACAACAAAGAAGAAGAGGAAGCATTTCGAGACCGGATTGCAACCGTCAATGAAGAAGGAAAACGGGTTTGGATCTTTCCTAAAAAACCTAAAGGATCCTTCTACAACAAAAGAAAACTAGTTAGTTATTTCCTGCTGGCCTTTCTTTTTGCGGCACCACACATCAATGTGGGTGGACATCAATTGCTTTTATTCAATATTATTGAGCGAAAATTCATTCTTTTTGGCAAGGTTTTCTGGCCACAGGACATGTTCCTGTTTGCGCTCACGTTGATCAGTGCTGTCATTTTCATCATTCTCTTTACGATCATTTATGGACGTGTCTTCTGCGGCTGGGTATGTCCACAAACGATCTTTATGGAGATGCTATTCCGCAGGATTGAGTATTTCATTGAAGGCGACTGGACCCATCAAAAGAAATTAGACAATGCGCCGTGGAATCGCGATAAAATCATTAAACGGATTGCCAAGCATGGAGCTTTTTGGATCATCTCCTTCTTAATCGCCAATACCTTCCTGGCCTATATTATCGGTGCCGATGAATTGTGGAAGATTCAAACTGAACCTGTTCAGCAGCACATTGGTGGACTCATTGCCATTGTCATCTTCACAACCGTGTTCTACTTGGTCTTCGCCAGATTGCGAGAGCAGGTTTGCACAACGATTTGTCCTTATGGGCGCCTTCAAGGTGTCTTACTCGATCCAAATTCAATGGTAGTGGCATACGACTACAAACGTGGTGAGAATCGAGCGAAATTCAAAAAAGGAGAAGACCGCAAGACAGAAGGAAAAGGTGATTGCATCGACTGTATGCAGTGTGTTTACGTTTGTCCTACGGGTATTGATATCCGAAATGGAACCCAACTTGAATGTATTAATTGTACAGCTTGTATGGACGCATGTGACACTATCATGGATTCGGTTGGCTTAGAAAAAGGTCTGATTCGCGTCGTCTCTGAAAATGGCGTTAAAAACAGAACAGGATTCCAGTGGACAAAACGCGTTGTTGCATACACAGCTCTATTAACCGTTATTTTAGGTGTACTGACAGTATTATTAGTGACACGCAAAGATTTTGAAACAACTGTTATTCGTCAGCGCGGTACCACTTACCAAATGGTTGATGGTAAAGTAAATAACATTTTCGAGGTCCACCTGATCAATAAAACACAAAAGGATTACAAAGTTGAACTTGAATTGGTAGAGAGCATTGGCACCATAGAAACGGTAGTGAAAAACTTAAAACTGGAAAAAGAAAACAGCTTAAAAGAGCGTTTTATTGTCCAAATGCCTTTGAGCGAAGTAAGCGGTGGCAAAAAGATCATTGAAATCAAGGTCATGGGGAACGGAAAAGAAATCCAACGTGTGAAGACTAAATTCATTGGTCCTTCACTATAAAATAGAAGATATGAACTGGGGAAAAGGAATTGCAATTGGTCTTGGAAGTTTTATGGTTTTCATTCTCATTCTGGCTATCATTTTGATGCGTCAAAATGTCAACCTGGAAAGTGATGATTATTACAAAAAAGAGATCAACTACGAACAAGAGATTGCTGCAATGCGCAATGCGAATGATTTAGAAAATCAGATAAAAATACAGGTTTCGGAGGAATTCGTTATGATTCAACTTCCCGAAACAGGTAATTATTCGGACATCACAGTATTTATGCAGCGACCGGACAATAAAAAACTAGATAAAACCTTTACGTTTAATGATACACGCTCTTTTTTGATCGAGAAAAAATCGTTGAACAAGGGATCCTACAAAGTTGAAATCAGCTATACATTGAAAGGCAAAAACTGTCTTCAAAAAGAAATGCTTTATATCTGATATGAGTTCAATTATTCTATATGGATTTATTATCGGATTAACGTCCAATTTGCATTGCATTGGAATGTGCGGTCCAATTGCTTTGGCCGTTCCTGTTAAGCGACATTCAAATTGGAGTATACTTAGTGGAGTGATTCAATATAACCTTGGGAGGGTCATCACCTATTCCTTTCTGGGAATTTTGATTGGAATAATTGGAATTTCGGCGACAACATTTGGCGTATTGCAATGGCTGAGTATTGCTACCGGAATTTTTCTGATTGTTTTTGCCTGGCGCAAGTGGATTGGTTCACGCATCGAACAGAAATTAGCGATCCCCGCACTGAATTCATTTGTTAGTCGCAACATTGGTAAACTTATGCGATCCAATCAGCCGGGAAAATTGCTAATGCTCGGTGGACTTAATGGACTTCTTCCCTGTGGAATGGTTTTTTTGGCGCTTGGAAACGCCTTGTTAGCCGGATCTCCTACATTGAGCGCACTGGCTATGGCAGCGTTCGGATTAGGCACCCTACCTTCGATGATTGCCGTTGGTTTTACAGCGAATCGATTCACCTTGGAATGGCGAGCAAAATTGAACAAGGTAGTCCCTTATTTACTTACAGTCGTTGGACTGCTTATTGTGTTGAGGGGAATGAATCTGAATATCCCGTTTATTAGTCCACAAGTAAAAACCATTGTTACGGAGCAGCAGGATGAAGAGATAGAAATGAGTTGTTGCAGCAAGAATAAAAAATGCGAAGAGCAAGAATAATTTGAACCCTTTTTTTTCATAGGTGTAAGTGCATAAAAACTTGGGTTATGACATACATCAAAAGAATTGCTGCTCTCTTCCTTCTCCTACCTTATCTGACTTTAGCTCAGCCGGCCAATACCGATAAACGAAAAATTCAAGTCGCCATATTATTTGATACCTCGAATAGTATGGATGGATTGATCGATCAAGCCAAAGCACGAATTTGGACAATTGTCAATGACCTTAGTTCACTCCGTCACAATGGTGAGGTACCAACTATCGAAATTGCCCTCTATGATTATGGCAATTCAGGAATTAGTGCCGAACTCAACTATGTTCGCAAACAAATTGACCTGACTACTGATTTGGATGTCATCTCTGAAAAACTATTTGGATTGCGAACAAATGGAGGATTGGAATATTGTGGAGCGGTGATCAATTCGTCACTCAACGAACTTTCGTGGACTTCTCACCAACAAGATCTTCGAATGATCTTCATTGCAGGAAATGAACCTTTCAATCAAGGTCCGGTGAACTACAAAGAGATTCTTAAGATCGCAGTAAACAAAGACATCACAGTTAACACGATCTATTGCGGCAATTACGATCAAGGAGTAAAGGAATTCTGGTACGATGGCGCTCAACTGGGTAAAGGTGACTATTTCAATATTGACTCAGACAAAGCAATCGTTCATATCAACACACCATTTGACTCTGAAATCAATGCATACAATGACTCACTTAACAAAACATATTATGGATATGGTCGAATGGGTTCATCCGGAAAATCCAATCAAATGATCCAGGATGTCAATGCAGAAAGTAGTGCCGGTGCAGTAAAAACAGAACGAGCAATCGCAAAATCCAAAGAGAATTATTCAAATGCATCTTGGGACCTCGTCGACGCCGTTAAGAAGGAAAATAAAGACCTTCGAACACTTAAAGAGGAAGAATTACCAGAGGAATTCAGAAACAAAAGCATTGAAGAAAAAGAGAAAATGATCGAAGCAAAAAAAGCTGAAAGAGATGCCCACCAAAAAAAAATAAATGAGCTGGCTGTAGAACGTCAAAAATTCATCGATGAAGAACGAAAAAAAATGGCCGAAAATGGCGAGACAAACGATTTTGGCTCATCGGTTCAAAAAAGTATTTTGAAAAAAGCTGAAACAATCGGCTATACAAAAGAATAAGTTCATGTGTAATTGATCCCTAATCCCTTGGACAACTCGTTCAAGGGATTTTTCATTTGAAAACTTTTGTAACCATTACAATTAGAGAAACTTATGTTCAAACCTCAGATTGTTTAGTAATCTTTCAATCCGGGACATGACTGACAAACTCATCTCTCCTTATGAAAACAAAACATGTTCTCCTCATCTCTCTGTTTGCGACTTCGAAAGTTTTGGCGCAAATTGAATCCACAGAACTTTCAACGGTTCATCCAATGAATGGTCTTTTTAAATTGTTTAGCGGTGGTATGAATGCAACATATCAAGATGAAAAGATCATTGGAAATGTTGATGTATCTGTAAACACCTTTCATTATTTCATGATTACAGGCGTTCGTAAAAATCAAAAAGACAGCTTAAAGATGAGCAACCAGCTTCATGCGTTCAAAAACCAATTTATAGGCTTTGAATTCTTCCTTATCAACCGTGCCGTACTCGATTTTGATACCACGAGTGCAAAAATTTTGAATTACCTAAGCTCTTTACAAGCAGCCCCATTGACACTGCGCGTCTCCAAGGAGTTACTGCTATCCAAAAAATCCGGATTGATTCCCAATTCTTTCCTACCTGTTTATCTTTTGCGTTTCACAAATGACGGTAGAGTGATTCCTTACAATGCTGAAAGGGGAAAATTGAATATCGGAAGTAGTATAAACAGTTTCATTACCGTCTCATGTGCGTTTACGCGACTTGAAGTATCAGGGACGGGAGAACTGATCGACAAAGGCAAAATGTATTTCGAACCTACACTTGGAATAAGTGCTGGAAGTATGAATATGATGAAGTATGCCACGAACAATACAAAAAATGAAATCCTGTATTCAGCAGAATGCAGATTGGGATTTCATTCTGACACAAAGCGTGTGAGCGACTATGGATTTCTCATTAGGTATGTTTTCAATGAGGTTGACTCACCAAAACTAAGAGCAGGAATTGTACTTAGTGCATCGCGCTAAGCTGTTATAAGCTAAAGCTTTACATAAATCATATCTATTCATGATATATGTCATGTTTCAAACCTTACGTATTGAGCAACTTTGCATCATAATGTTGGAATAAAACGAATCGAAATGGAAACAAAAGCAAAAATTTACGATCAGCACGCAGAAAATACAGAATGGACAAACAAATTGAATTTCTACATGGATGACATCAAGATCATGACCGGTCGTTTGGAAGAGGTGGCAGCTAAAAATTCTTCAGGTGAAGTATTGGCGCAAGTTGAACATTTCCAAAATCAATTCATAGTTCAGCGAAATAATATTGATGAAGCAATTCATGTCGTAAAAATGAATGAGGAATTGTTGCAAGCTGAAATCGATGAAAATCCTGTAGCAGTAGATCGTAGGAGTGTAGAATACCATAAGATTGAAAAAGAAATGGTGGACACTTTTGAAAAAAACTTTAATGAGCTTCGAAGAGAATTCAATGAATTCATTGGTAAATGGCTCTAATGAATAGGTTAGGTTTATCAGGTGGAAATTAATACTCCACCTGCTCATAGTAATAGTTGTAGTTAGTTGAAAAGACCGCTTTAAGGTGGTCTTTTTTATGTTACGAATTCTTAAAATTTATTAAAACTATTACATTTGATAGTTTTACTATTACTTTTGTACAAACAACTAACACAATGCAATTACCCGGCAATATAT
>DAISYB010000016.1:0-83592 GCA_036825545.1 Crocinitomicaceae bacterium
GAAAAAATCAAATATGAAGATTCCGGATCTACACAATGAAGACGTCGTGCTGTTGGAAAACTGGATGGATCAAATGGAAGAACAATTACCGGTAATGACCCATTTCATCCTTCCCGGTGGACATCAAGCCGTTTCTGTAAGTCACATTGCACGTTGTGTTTGCCGAAGAGCTGAGCGGATCATTGTTGACCTTCATCAACATGAGTTTGTAGCTGAATTGGTCATGCAATACATGAATCGTTTGAGCGATTATTTGTTTGTTTTGGGACGAAAAATTGCTCAGGATCTAAAGGCTCCTGAGCAAGCCTGGAAACCAAGAATGTAAGAACTTTTCAACACACGTTCAAAAAACAATTTTAAAGTTTTACGCATTGTGTTTGGTAAAAATCAAATAAAGTCTATTTTTGCGCGAAATTAACCATTAAAAAAGGAGTAAGATGTACTGGACACTTGAGCTAGCATCCTATCTGGAAGATGCACCATGGCCTGCAACGAAGGATGAATTGATCGATTTTGCCATTAGAACCGGAGCTCCTCTTGAGGTTGTAGAAAACCTTCAGGATTTGGAAGACGAAGGGGATGTATATGAAAGTATAGAAGAAATTTGGCCGGATTATCCGTCACGAGAAGATTTCCTTTTCAACGAGGATGAATATTGATCTAAAAGCTATCTGAAAAGATAGCTTTTTTATTTTAACCTGAGTTCGATATAATTACTCTTACAACTATTCACTAACTTGCAGTATGAACTTTCTCGGGCATCTCTATTTTTCTGACAATGATATTCCGTTGATGTACGCCAATTTATTCGGTGATTTCGTGAAAGGATCAGCTCTGAGTCAATTAAGCCCGGAAATTAAAATGGGTGTGCTTCTTCACCGAAAAATCGACCATTATATCGATCACCATGAGAAGGTACTTGAACTGATGAACGAACTCTACCCTACACTGCCCAAAGTAAGTGGCATCGCTATCGATTTATATTTCGATCATCTGCTGGCCAAGAACTGGAATGAGTTTCATCCAAAAGCATACAAAGATTTTTTGGAACAATTCTATACTTTCTCCATTGAGACGAACAACAACTACTCACATGAATTCAAGACTTTTTGTGCCATTTTAAAATCCAAAAACTGGATGATGCACTACAACAGCGCTTATGGACTAAGAAAAATGTGCGAAGGGGTTTCGTCGAGAATTTCCTTTCCAAATGAGCTTCATAATGCCCCATCGATATTCTATCAATTCGAAGATAAAATAACTTCCACATTTTATACCTACATGAATGATGCACACATCTATTTTGCGCAAGTGCGTTTAGAGTTAAAGCAGCAACTTTTGGAGGAATAGGCTTTTTTATCGTAATTTGCACAGATCTAT
Organism: Crocinitomicaceae bacterium; assembly: GCA_036825545.1. GTDB lineage: Bacteria > Bacteroidota > Bacteroidia > Flavobacteriales_D > Crocinitomicaceae > M0103. The sequence continues at coordinate 1,381 of DAISYB010000016.1, forward strand.
GCTACAAATGCCTAACAAAAAAAAAATAGTTTATGGGATTTCTATCGTTACTCTTCTGACGTTAGTTTTACTGGCTATTTTTTGGAAAAAGATTCTACCGGTAAATCAAAATGACAATAGAATCGAAGTAAAAACAGACTTGCCTGATATTTTAAAGAAAGGTAAACTCGTTATTTTAGCTGAGAATAGCTCTACCTCTTATTTCCTGTATCGAAACAAAAAAATGGGTTTCGAATATGAAATTCTAAAAGAATTTGCCGATGAGTTAGGTTTAAAGCTCGAAGTGAAAGTCGTTCATGACCTTGACAGTATGAACATCAAACTCAACGATGGAGAAGGAGACATTATCGCATGCAACTACACCTATACAAAAGACAGACTGAGTGAAATTCAATTCTCTGAACCTTTTCTAGTGACACCTCAAGTGCTTGTTCAACGTAAACCTGAAGGTTGGCAAAAAATGAAAGAAGCCGAACTAAATGAGAAAATGATCCGTTCTCCCGAACAATTGGCCACAAAAGAAGTTCATGTTTGGAGAAATTCAAGCTATTTTAAACGACTAATGCATCTTCAGGAAGAAATAGGCGACACTATATATATTGAAGAAGTGGATGGATATGTCGGAACTGACGAATTAATTGAAATGGTTGCGGAAGGTATGATCGACTATACCGTTGCTGAAGAAAACATTGCCAAAGCGAATGATAAATATTACACTAACCTGGATATCTCAACAATCATTTCAGCAAAACAAAAGATCTGTTTTGGTCTTCGTAAAGATAACCCCTTACTTAAAGCACGTCTTGATGCTTGGCTCATTCAATTTAAAAAGAAGAAAACGTATGAATACTTGAGTAAAAAGTATTTTGACCAAACCAAACTTATCACTTCATACGATTTCACTCCAGCTAATTTGCGAAGAGGTGAAATATCTCCTTACGATGCCATTTTCAAAAAAGAGGCTGAAAAATACGGGATTGACTGGCGCTTGCCGGCATCAATCGCTTATCATGAATCCCGTTTCAATCCCAATGCACGCGGATTTGGAGGTTCTTACGGAATCATGCAGTTTATGCCTGGAACCGGACCGAAATATGGTGTATATCCGCACTCCAGCCCTGAAGTACAAATTGCGGGCGGATTAAAGAAATTAAGTAAGGATTTTGCATCGTGGAATGAAATTCCGGATCCTGTGCAACGTTATAAATTCTCACTAGCCACCTATAACGCCGGAAAGGGACACGTAGAAGATGCTCAACGATTGGCGAAGAAAAAAGGTCTTAACCCACTCATCTGGGACGACAATGTGGAGAAAATGATGCTGAATCTCGGCAAGCAAGAATATTACCGTGATCCGGTTGTGAAGTTTGGAGCTCATCATGGCACATTAACGCACCGTTATGTGCGTGAAATCTATGCCCGCTACGAAGAATGGCGATCCATCTACAAATGATTTCGTAAATTCGTCACAAAAAGACGATCAAACAAATAATCATCATACAAGGTCCAACTGCCGGAGGAAAAACGGCACTCTCCGTTGAAGTAGCAAAGCGCCTCAATACCGTTGTCGTTTCTGCCGATTCGCGGCAATTCTACAAACAAATGAGTATCGGTACAGCCAAACCATCCAGCGAAGAGCAATCCGATGTTATTCACTATTTCATTGATTCTCATGAATTGCCGGATGAAGTCACAGCAGCACGGTTTGCCCGTGAAGCAGAAGCATTGCTCGAACAACTTTTTGTTGTACACAAAACAGTAGTTTTAACAGGAGGATCAGGAATGTTCGTCGATGCATTGATTGACGGGCTTGATGATATTCCCACTTCGGTTACTATAAAAGCTGAACTTCAACTGCAATTGGAGAAGGAAGGTTTAGCAGCTTTATTGGATGAATTGAAATTCAAAGACCCGATTTTTTATGATCAGGTGGACAAAAAAAATCCAATGCGTGTCATGCGAGCTTTAGAAGCTATTCGCCTCACCAATCGCCCTTACAGTCAACTGCGCACCAACAACTCGAAAAAGAAATACCATACGCACCGTTTTATTATTCAGCATCCCAGAGAAAGCCTATATGAACGTATAAATCGTCGGGTTGATGCTATGATAGAAGATGGACTGATCGAAGAAGTTCGAACCTTACTTCCCTATCGACAGTTATTTGCTCTGCGCACTGTCGGTTATAAGGAGATCTTTGAATTTTTCGATGGGAAGCACGATTTAAAGAAAGCAATCGAATTGATCAAGCAGCATACACGGAATTACGCTAAAAGGCAAATCACCTGGACCAAACGGTATCAAGATGCTCATTTCCTGGATTATTCCACCGTGGAGGAAATGACTGAAACAATCTTAAATTCCATTCCATCTATGACAGTGACCAAACAATAGAAAGAATTGGAATGATTCTTGAAAATCCGACCACCAAACCATCAAAGAAACTACATGAAAATCACATTTGACCGCGTTATGCCCGCACCTTTAGCTTCCATTCAACATGCTAAAGACAGTATTTGGGGCAACAAGATCATCCTCGAACCGGGAGAAAAAATTCTCTTGAATGCCTCTAGTGGAAAAGGAAAATCAACTTTCACACTTTCGGCTGTTGGTTTAAGAAGAGATTACGATGGAATGATCAGTTACGATGGACAAGACATCCGGAATTTCACAGCTGACCAATGGGCACAACTAAGAAGTGAGATTATTTCAGTTGTTTTTCAGGATCTACAGCTATTTCCTGATCTGACAGTTGGTGAGAATTTACAACTTAAAAACAACATCAAAAATATTTATTCGGACAACGAACTTCGCGATATGCTGGTTCAGTTAGGTATTGGTGATAAATGGGATCAGAAATGTGGACTTCTTTCAATGGGTCAACAGCAACGTGTAACGATTATTCGAGCACTTATTCAACCTTTCAAATGGTTGATAATGGACGAACCCTTTTCGCACCTCGATGAGGATAATACGGCAATATGTCTTCAAATGATTCACAAACGCTGTGATGAACAAGATGCGGGATTCGTACTCACCACATTGGGCGATCACCACAAAACAAATTTTGACCGTGAACTAAAACTCTGAAACCATGATCAACAAATTGCTCTTTCAAAATCAGGATAAAAAGCAGCTGATCATTGCCATGATCGGAGCGTTCCTTGGTATTACCTTCCTAATCACCTCCATCCATTACCTCATCAAAGTGAATGAGTTTGGGAAAGGTGCGGAAATTCTCGGTCCCAACACCATTATCGTTCAGAAAAAAGTGACCAGATCAAGTACACTCAAGCTAACGAAAACCGATTTTTCTGAAGCAGAGATTCAAAAGATCAAAGCAGAATCCTTTATTGATGATGCTCAGGCGGTGACCAGTAATAATTTCGATGTTTCTTTTGAAACTGCCGACCCATTAGTACCACGATTCAGATCTGATGTATTCATTCAAACAGTCGATCCAAAGTTCATGGATGTGAAATCAGACAAATGGCATTGGCAAGAAGGAGATGCCTTTGTTCCGATTATTCTACCAAGAGACTTTCTGGTCATGTTAAACACTTTCATGAGCGCTCAAGGAATTCCTCAAGTTTCAGACGAATTGGCCATGGATATCAAGTTTAAATTCACGCTCAACGGTACCAACGGAAAAGAATGGGTGGATGCTCGAATCATTGGGTTTACCAACGAAGTTGCTTCTATTCTTGTCCCGGAGAGCTTTATGTCCTATGGAAACAACAAGTATTCTGACGGAAAGGACAAGAAGATCACTCAACTCATGATCTCCGGGAAGGAAGGTGAATTTGGACGTGTAGAAGAGCTCATGAAAAAACGCGGACTTGAATCGAAAAACTCCCAAATGGTTGTTGGTCGACTGAAAAGTATTGTTGGTACGCTGGTCTTGGTTGTACTTGGTATTTCAGTGATTGCCGTATTTGTTTCCGGATTGGTTTTGATTCAATACTTACAATTGTTGATGAGTCGCAATGCGTATGAAGTTCGCACACTTATGCGAATTGGCTACCATCCGAAAGAATTGATCAGGGCATTTACGATCTATTTTATTAAGGTTTTTGGAATTGTTGCTGCTGTTGGGTTGAGTTTGTTCTTCTTGCTCAAGTATTTCCTCGACGATATGTTTGTTACCGGAGGAATCTATTTGGACACAAGTTTGTCCTACCAAAGCGTGTTGGCTTTAGCTTTGTCCTACATTTTATTTAGCTGGTCAAGTTTCCGTACCGCTCGAAATGGAATCTTAAATGAGTACTGATCAGTTAAAGAAATGTTAAATCAACCTACTTTTATAATTTTACGACGTCTTGCATTTAATTTCACTTACAAATGAAAAAAACTATGAACTATTTCGTGTTGACCTTTCTGATTGCGTGTTCATTTGTTGCAAATGCACAAAAACTAAAATTCAAAGTTACAGGACACAAGGATACTACAATCCACCTTGTTAAATACTACGGTTCAAAACTGTATTACGCTGACACAGCGGTCATGAAAAATGGCTATGTCGAATTTGACGGTTCAAAACAAGAGCCGGGAATTCTTGGTGTTTTATTTCCGGGGCAAAAATTTTTTGAGTTCGTTTACAACAAGGAAGAAGTACAAATTGAAACCACTTTCCCTGACTTTATCAATACGATGAAGGTTAAAAAATCTGAAGAGAATCGTATCTTCTTGGAGTACATTCTGTTTATTCAAGACAAAAAAGGTGAGTCACAGAAATACATCGATCAACAAAAGAGCTTAAAAGCAGATAACCCACAATACAAAATCCTTGGAAACAAGATCGATTCGTTAAACAAATTGGTAACCGATTACCAAAAGAATTTATACAAATCTCACCCTACAAAACTAATTGGGAAAATTGTTCGTATGTCAACCGATATTGATATTCCTGAACCACCAAAGGATGATAAAGGAAATATCCTTGATTCGTTCTGGCGTTTTAAATATTTCCGCACCCATTATTGGGACAATGTTGACCTAAAGGATGACCGTTTGGTAAACACACCGATTTTTCATAACAAATTGGATTATTACTTTGGGAAGAGCATGCTGATCCAGCATTGGGATACCATCATTGAATATGCCTATAAATTCTGTGATGAGCTCAACCCAAAATCAAAAGCGTTTGAATACAGCGTTTCACACATTACCTCAACCTATGGAAAGAGTAAAATCATGGGTATGGACAAAGTGTACATCATGATGTTGGATCGTTATTATTGTGCAAAGAACAGTGAAGGAAAATCTCCGGCATTTTGGATGAAAGAAGATAAACTGGAAGACCTTTGTGAGAAGATCGATGTTCAGAAACGATTGGTAATGGGTGTACAACCACCCAACTTGATCCTTCGCGACACTACAGATAAGAACTGGGTGAATTTGTACAATGTCCCGGCTGAATATACCGTACTTTATTTCTGGGATCCTGAATGTGGTCATTGTAAAAAGATCACACCAAAGTTAGAGGTCTTGTACAAAGAAAAATTCAAGGCCCGAAACATTGAGATTTTTGCAGTTGGGAAAGCTGTTGGCGATGACTTTGCAAAATGGAAAAAGTTCATACGCGACAACAATATGACCTTTATTAATGTAGCTGTGACCGATGCCCTTTTCAAAGCTGCAATGGAAGATGCGCGTCAATTTGTACCAAAATACACAACTTTGGAGTCCTTAAATTATCAAACAACGTATGACATTTTCTCCACTCCTCGTGTTTTCGTTCTCGATAAAGACAAAAAGATTATCGCAAAAAGTATTTCAATATCCCAATTGGAGGATTTAATGGATCGTTTGCAAGACAAACAAGATGCTCCGAAAATTTTTCCACCTGATCCTGAAGAGGATGAACAAATGCACTAAAACGTTTAAGCGACCAATCGGTCGCTTTTTTATTGATAGAATGTTAATATTCGCTTTTTTTTCCTGAGTTAGAGTTTCGTAGTTTTGTCTAAAGAAAATTTATAACATGAAGAGAATATTATTTTTCATCTGTGCTTTGCCAACATTGGTTTTTGGACAGGTATCGATAACGGCCAGTGGATCCTACACGCAGGATTTTAATTCACTTGCCAATACGGGGACAGCAAATCCTTGGGCTGATAATTCGACAATACCAGGTTGGTATGCTCAAAGAACTGGTACAGGTACAAATTACCGAGCTGACAATGGAGCTTCAAACACTGGTGATTTATACAGTTATGGTGAAACCTCCTCTACTGAGCGCTCACTCGGAACGGTTGGATCAGGTGGTGCAGCAGCTGGTCATTTTGCAACAGGAATTCAATTCGTTAACAATGCATTGACGAATGTTGATGGAATAACCGTTTCATACACGATGGAGCAGTGGCGTAATTCTGCAGCTGCGGCTCAATCTATCACTTTTTATTACAAAATCAGTAATACATCAATTACAGCGCTCACGCCAAACAACAATGCAGGTTGGATTGCGGTTCCTGCATTAAACAGTGCATCCCCAATAACAGGTGGAACAGCAAGTGCATTGGTGGGGAATGATATAGCAAATAAAGTTACAATCAGTTCAGTAGCTATTCCTGATTTGACCTTATTACCCGGCGAGTATATCATGTTAAAATGGGAGGACCCGGATCATGCCGGATCTGATCATGGCTTGTCTATTGACGACGTAACGATTGACTACACTGTGACATGTGAAACTTTTTCGTTCCTTACGGAAACTTCATGTACTGATTATACCTTGAATTCAACTACGTACACTGAAACAGGAATTTACACACAAGTATTACCGAATGCCAATCAATTTGGTTGCGACAGTACAATTACCCTCGATTTAACGATTACGACAGGTATCACCTATTATGCTGACCTTGATCAAGACGGTTATGGAGATCCAAACAACACGATTGTCGATTGTTCACAGCCAACAGGGTATGTGACAGTAGGTGGTGATTGTGATGACACGAATGCTTCTATCAATCCGGGTGCGCCAGAAATTTGTAATGGATTAGATGACAATTGCAATGGAATAGAAGACGATGGAGCAGGATCGATTTGGTATCAGGATGCGGACTGGGATGGTTTTGGCAACCCGGATGTCACAATTGTTTCATGTATAACTCCAATTGGTTATGTTGGAAATGCGATGGATTGTGACGATACTGATCCGAATATTAATCCGGATGCTTTCGATATTCCTGGTAATGGAATTGATGAAGATTGTGACGGTTCTGATGCAGGAAATGATCCTTTGATTGGAATGTATGAATTTACCGGTGCAACTGGTTGTCCGAATGAAAATCCAAATGTTACAGCACAGCCTACCCAAGCAACTTTTAACGCTTATTCTTCTGTAGGAACTACTTGTTCGGCTGCGAACAATGTATTCAACAACAGCGGATGGAATACAACTACAACATTGGATCTAAGCGAGTACAATACATTTACGCTTACGGCAAATGATTGTTATTCCATTAATCTTTCCATGCTTTCTTTTGATCATCGAAACAGTGGAACAGGAAATGTGACATGGCACGTTCGTTCAAGCGCAGACAATTTTACTACAACAATTGCATCAGGACAATCATCCAGTGTAATTCAAACTATTCAATTACCTCTTGGAAGCGGGTTCAGCAATTTAAATGCAATTACTTTCCGTTTTTATGTTACCGGGGCGGCAGCTACCGGAACAACCTGGAGACAAGACAATGTTGCGGTTTACGGAACTTTTAACACACTAACTCCCCAAACTTATTATGCGGACGTAGATGGTGACGGTTTCGGAGATCTGAATTCTTCGGTTTCAGCTTGTACTGCGCCAAATGGATTTGTGTTGAATAGTGACGATTGTGATGACTCGAATGCAGCCATTAACCCGAATACAACTTGGTACTTTGATAATGACGGTGACACATATGGAGATCCTTCAGTTTCATTTACGGGATGTACACCTCCTGCAAACTACGTTCTTAACAACAGTGACTGTGATGACAGCGACGCGCAGGTAACAACAGGATCGGTATATTTCATTGACAATGACAATGACGGCTTTGGTGCCGGAGCTCCAATCTTCTTCTGTTCAGATCCTGGCGTTGGTTATTCTGAAAATGCAGATGATTGTGATGACAACGAACCAACGGTTTATCCCGGAGCTCCTGAGATTTGCGACGGGTTAGATAACGATTGTGACGGATCTGCAGACAATGGATTAACGTTCGAAAACTGGTATATCGACAATGACAACGATGGCTATGGTGTTGGAAATCCTATTTTCGCATGTGAGAGCCCGGGTAGTAATTACACTACACAAAGTGGTGATTGTAATGATTCTGATCCATCAATTAATCCGGGAGCAGTTGATATCCCAGGAGATGGTATCGACCAAAACTGTGATGGTGTAGACGGTTATTTAGGACTAAACGAAACAGAACTTTTCGAAGCAAATATCTTCCCTAATCCATCCTCAGGAACATTCAGTGTTAGTGTATCCACATTAGATAAGGTTGAACTTACGATTAGTGATCTCAATGGAAAAATAGTTTTAGTCACTTCTATTTCAAATGGAAAAGGAAATTTTGAACAGAATGAACTACAAGCAGGAATTTACATTCTTACCTTGCGTTCCACTCATTCAACTATTCAGAAACGTTTGATGATTGACTAAACCAGTCTGGATTCATTTTGGAAACGGTTATCTACATGGTAACCGTTTTTTTTTGGTGTAACTTTTTTATTCTTTTCGAGTCATTCTCCTGTGAAGAACTTATTTTTACACAAAATCAAACCCATGCATAAGCTATTTAGCCTCTTATTATTCTGTTTCCTGAGCAGCCAGTTCCTTGCTCAACGTTATTGGCAACAAGAAGTTAATTATAAAATTACCGTGCGTCTCGATGATAAAAATCACCGAATTAATGCCTTCGAAGAGTTTGAATACATCAATAATTCACCGGATGTTTTAGACAAGATCTATGTTCATCTGTGGCCTAATGCGTACAAGAATGGAAAAACTGCCTTGGCGAAGCAGCAATACAAAGGTGGTGAAATGGATTTGCGTTTCGGATCTGACTCTATAAAAGGATGGATCGATTCATTGGATTTCAGATCAAACGGCGCACCTATCAAATGGGAATTGGACAAAGAGCATATAGATATTGCTATTTTGTATCTCCCACAACCATTACAACCCGGATCTCGCATTAAGATCTCAACACCATTTGTGGTTCAAATTCCTTCCGGAAGCATTTCTCGTTTAGGTCACATTGGACAATCTTACCAGATCACTCAATGGTACCCCAAACCTGCTGTTTACGATAAGAACGGCTGGCATCAAATGCCTTATTTAAATCAAGGTGAATTCTACTCTGAATTTGGTTCATTTGATGTTACGCTGACCTTGCCAAAGAATTATGTTGTAGGTGCTACCGGAGATCTTCAGACGCAAGAGGAAATTGACTTTCTAGATGCTAAAGTCGCAGAAACTCAAAAAAGAATGGGCGACTACCTCATGCAAAAATCTGGTCGCAGTGGAAAAACACCTTTCCCACCATCTGATGCAGAATTTAAAACCATTCGCTACACACAATCCAAAGTACATGATTTCGCTTGGTTTGCGGATAAGCGTTACGCCGTTTCAAAAAGCGAAGTGGAACTTCCTCATTCCAAACGAAAAGTAACAACTTGGGCGATGTGGGTACCTCACAACTCAAATACGTGGCAATATGCGGATGAATATTTGCGTGATGGGACATACTATTACTCACTTTGGAACGGTGATTACCCTTACAATCAGGTGACAGCAGTAGATGGGACAATCAGTGCAGGTGGAGGAATGGAATATCCAAATGTGACTGTAATTGGAAATGCCAGTAACAAGGAAGAATTAGAAGTTGTCATTGTTCACGAGGTAGGACACAACTGGTTCTATGGAATCCTTGGTACCAACGAACGTGTTCATGGATGGATGGATGAAGGATTGAATACCTTGAATGAAATGCGTTACATCCAGACAAAATATCCGGATAATACCAGATTATCAGATATGTTAGGTGGACGTTTTCACTTTGAGGGTTTGAATCATCAGGACATGGGAGATCTATCCTATCGTTTGATCGCACATTTGGGTGAAGATCAGCCGATCGAAACGCATTCAGCGTGCTTTTCTCCGGCCAACTACGGTATGATCATGTACCAAAAAACAGGTTTGGTTTTCCATTACCTGAAAGATTATCTCGGCGATGAGCTGTTTGACAAATGCATGCATGCGTATTACGATGAATGGAGCTTCAAACATCCGCAACCGGAAGATCTCAGAGCAACTATCGAACGCGTATCCGGTAAAGATTTAAGCTGGCTTTTTGTAGATTTGATCCAAACAACAAATCACGTCGATTGTCGAATTTGCTCCGTTAAAAAAGGCAAAACAGGCTCCGTTGTGAAAGTAACCAATGTAGGTACGATCAATGGTCCGATAGAAATAAACGTGATCAAGGATGGTCAACTCGTTGAAACGAAATGGACCGAACCAGGAACTCGGAGTCAAAAAGTGGCTATTGAAACTACAAATCCCGATCAAGTAGTTATTGACCAGGACAGACAGATTCCTGATCTTTACCGAAACAATAATAACTGGGATGGTACCCGATTGTTTAAGAAGATGGAGCCATTGAAAATGGAATTTTTCATTGGTGACAATGAACAAGACCGAACGAATCTTTTTTGGACACCAATCATAGCAGGGAACTACTACGATAAATTCATGATCGGCGCAGCAATTCATAACAATGCAGTTCCTTTCAACAAGTTTCAATACCTCATTGCGCCAATGTATTCTTTTGGCCGACAGATGGTATCCGGTATAAGTGAATTTTCCTACACAACACGTCCAAAAAAGGTTTTTAAAACATCGCGTTTTGGCTTGTCAGTGAAATCGTTTAAGAATGATACGAGCTATTCTGTGCGCCAGCACGGAGCCTACCTTGTTTTTGCCCCCTACTGGCATGCAAAAATTGGTCATCGCAGATGTGCCGGTCCTTTTTCGCATGATGTTCTTATTCAGGGTGTTTCAAAGTCATCAATAACATCAACTATGAACCATGATTATTATGGTGGTTTCATCAAATACGGTGCAGACTTCAATTATCCTGACCATAAATTGAATATCCAATTACGAAATGATTTTATTGAAGCTACAAATCTCACAATGAGTCGTGTTACCTTAGAATCAACATATCGATACAGATATGCTCGACATAAAATGAAACGATGGGTTGAAATCAGAGGTTTCGTTGGAAGCATTTATCACTTAGATGTAGATCCGGTGAATCCATATGTTTATCCAGTTCAAATGTCCTTGGGTGGTACAGACGGACAACAAGACTTATTCTTTGAGAATTACTATTTCGGAAGAGGGAACTTCAATGGACTTTGGTCGCAACAACGTGATGAGAACATGGGAGGATTCAAAACTAACTCTTGGTATGGCACAACTTCTAATTGGATGGCTACTGCGAATTTCTACATGGATCTTCCAATTCCTAAAATTGGATTCCTTGGTGTTTTTGCAGATTACGGTGTCTTCAACAATGGAATCAGTGTAAATTCTGCTATTAACACCGGAGTTGGGTTGCGTTTCGGAAAAGTCTTCGGATTGTATTTACCCGTATGGATGAGCAAGCAGCTAAACGATTCTTTTGGCAATGCGAGTTACGCTGAAAAAATTCGGTTTACACTCAGGTTGAACCCGATGAATAAACCGCTTAAATTGAGTTCGCTATTAGGGTAATTTGATTTTTCAGATTACAGATTACAAATTGGGATCTTAAGTAAAATACTCGATCTTCCGAAGGACCAATAATCTGCAATTTGCAATCCTACATAAACTCAGACAATTCCAACCAGCGGTCGGTAACTCGCTCTAATTCTGCAACCACATCCGAGAGACGTTGTCCTGCTTTCATCATTTCCTCATTTGAAAGTGAACTATCGGAAAGTGTACTTGTAAGCCTGTCTTTTTCAGCTTCCAATACTTCCATGTCTTTTTCCAATTGCTCAAATTCTGCTTTTTCCTTAAAGGAAAGTTTCTTCTTCTCAGCCGGTTTTTCTGTTGACTGACTGATCTGAGTCACTTTGACCTTTTCAGTAACATTACCGTCCTTGGCTTCCAGCTTTTCACGCTTGTAATCTGCAGCTGTTTGTTTTCTGTATTCCGTATAGTTCCCAACTATATCTTTGATCGAACCATTCCCTTCAAAAACGAAGAGATGATCAACCATTTTATCCATAAAATAACGGTCGTGTGAAACGACGATCAAACAACCTTCAAAATGGCGCAGGTAATCTTCCAAAACGCCCATTACGAAAATGTCGAGATCATTCGTTGGCTCATCCAGGATCAAAAAATTCGGGTTGGCCATCAACACAGTCATCAACTTCAAACGTCGTTTCTCTCCCCCACTCAGCTTATGCACAAAGTTGTAGTGCATGCTTTTGTCAAATAGGAATTTCTCGAGAAACTGTGCTGCTGACATTTGACGTCCTTTCTCCAAGGGTATAAACTCAGCAATGTCGCGGATGACATCGATGACCTTCTTGTCTTCGTCGACTTTGATCAAATCCTGAGAATAATAGCCAAAGACTACCGTATCTCCAATTACAACTTTTCCTTTATCGAGCGGTTCTTTCCCCTGAATCAGATTTAAAAATGTGGATTTACCGGTACCGTTATTCCCCACAATTCCCAAACGTTCCTTTCGTTGAAAATTGTATGAGAAATCTGACAGGATCACTTTGTGTCCAAACGATTTGCCGACACGGTGCAATTCAAGGATTTTCGATCCCAAACGCTCCATCTTTACCGGAATATCCAATTCATCTTCATCGATGCGCTGACTGGCAACTTTCTTTACATCTTGAAAAGATTCAATTCGTGCTTTTTGTTTTGTTCCCCGTGCTTTAGGTTGACGTCTGATCCATTCGAGTTCCTTTTTAAAGGTATTTCTCGCTTTATCAATAGTCGATTGAAGTTGTTCCTGTCGCTCGGCTTTTTTCTCCAGATAATACGAGAAATTTCCTTTGTACTTGTAAATCGTTTTATCTTCCAATTCAAAAATAGTGTCACATACCACTTCCAAAAAGTAGCGATCGTGCGTCACCATTAAGATCGTGGATTTCGACTTGGACAAGTATTCCTCCAACCATTCGATCATGTCCAGATCCAAATGGTTAGTCGGTTCATCCAAAATCAAAAAGTCGGCTTCAGCAATCAACACCTGGGCCAATGCAACTCGCTTTTTTTGTCCTCCAGATAAACTTCCGATAAGCAGATCCGTATTATCCAGTTTCAAAACAGATAAGATTTGCTCTACTTTCACTTCAATATCCCAAGCATTCAATTCAGTCAATTGCTCAAAACACTCATTTACCGTTGCTTCGTCACCTTCGCGAAGTGCTTTATTGTAGCGCTTCACTACTTGTAATTCCGGGAGATCATGTGAAAAAACAGCCTCCAAAATAGTGTGCGTTTCATCGAGATTCTCGGTTTGTTGCATAAATGCTACTCGGATATCATTGCGATATACAACCCTTCCACTATCATAGTGCTCCAAGTCCATCAAACAACGCAACAATGTCGTCTTTCCATTCCCATTCTTCGCAACAATAGCCACTTTTTGTCCCTGATCGATCCCAAAGGTTAGATCAGAAAATATCACACGATCACCAAAAGACTTGGTGAGATTTTCAACCGATAAATAATTCATGATTAACGAAGACGATTAAGCGAATCGATCAGATTCTTATCGCGTTTGATTCCAATGTTCGCTAAAAAAGCAAATGGAAGTCCGGCAATAAACAGAAAATATCCCAATCCTAATTCTCTTTTGATAATGCCATCCGCCACATATTTCCCGCCAATTGTAGAAAAGATCAATAAGGCAACAACAAATAATAAATAGATATAAAAAGTAATCCTTGCCAATTTCAACTGACGGTTCAGGTTCTTATAGGACATTAAAGTTAAAAACGCCAAAAGGATCAATCCAGAAAGTGACAAATAAAAAGGGTAAGCTGAAAGAGACAAAAGATCCCCTGATTTAAGATGATACTCATGAATTCCGTAGGATGAGAAAACAAACGATGATTGCTCAGTCAAAAATGAAAAGATTTCCGTTCCGAATGTGACTACGGACAAGAGTACAATAACTAAAAATAGATAAACAGATTGGATGCGTTGGATCATAATGCTAAATGTATGATCACAAAGATACAGACTTATTCCGAAGATACTGATCCAAAATCACGATCGCTGCCATCGCTTCAACAATTGGCACTGCTCGGGGAACTACACACGCATCGTGTCTGCCTTTTCCTTTTATACTATCGACTTCACCTTTTTGATTGATGGTTTGCTGTTCCAACATGATTGTCGCAACTGGTTTAAAGGCAACTCTGAATTCAATCGGCATTCCATTTGAAATACCACCTTGAATGCCTCCACTGAAATTGGTGCTTGTTGAACCTCCCTGCTCGAAAATATCATTATGTTCAGAACCTCGCATCTCAACGGAACCAAAACCACTTCCAAATTCTACACCTTTAACAGCATTAATGGAGAACATGGCTTTCCCCAATTCAGCATGTAACTTATCAAAAACCGGTTCTCCTAAACCTGCAGGAACATTCGCAATAACACAACGAATACATCCTCCGATCGTATCGCCCTCCTTGCGGATTTTCCGGATCAACTCTTCCATTTCCGCTGCGAGCTTAGCATCAGGACAGCGAACAGAGTTAGATTCAATTGCATCGTGCAAAAAGAATGAATTATCGAATAAGCGTACGGAACCAACCTGATCAACATAGGTTGAAAATTCAATTCCTTTTGATGCTAACACCTGTTTTGCGATAGCTCCTGCTACTACCCAATTGGCAGTTTCTCTTGCACTTGACCTACCTCCTCCTCTGTGATCTCGGATACCATACTTTTTTTGATAGGTGAAATCGGCATGAGAAGGACGGAATTTCTCCTTCATTTCATCATAGTCACTGGAATGTTGATCATCGTTTTTTATTATAAATCCGATTGGAGTACCAGTTGTCGTTCCTTCAAAAATTCCGGACAGAAATTGCACCGTGTCGGACTCTTTTCGTTGAGTAACAATTGCCGATTGACCGGGTTTGCGACGATCCAATTCAAACTGTACACGTTCAATATCGAGTTGAATTCCCGACGGAACCCCATCAATTACACCTCCTATTGCTTCTCCATGTGATTCACCAAAAGTTGTCAATCGAAATATTGTTCCAAGTGTTGATCCTGCCATGACCCAAATTTAACACTTGTTTTGTGAATGTAATTTCGATTTAAAAACATTCCATCAAAACAACTTACTAGGTAAAACTACTTAAATCGTTCTACACATAGTTCTTTATTTTACAAAACCAGTACACCTCATACAATTCGTTCTCAATTAATTATGGTCAATTTCACAAGAAAAATAAAAGTTTAGATGAAAACAAATACCTATTTACTGACAATTTTACTCTTAATCGGTTCAACTCAGTTTGCTATTTCTAGGGAGAAAAAAGAACCTCTGAGCATTGAATACAACATTAAAGAAATTTCTTGCCACGGTGTTCATGATGGAAAGATTGAAATTTCAATTAAGGGTGGACATCCTCCGTACATAATCGCCTGGGACAATTGTAAATCTGATTTAGTTTTGGAAGGACTTCGCGATGGAGATTATTCAGTTAAGGTATGTGATGCTAAAGGAAATGAAGTGCTGCAAAACTTCAAACTTATCAACCCTTCTCCGCTTTCAATCCTCTTTGATACTTCTCATGAAACATATCTTGAAGAACTGGATCAACGTGTGAATATGGTAGTTACCGGAGGTACGCCTTGGAAAATTGAAGCCACCAATATCTATGACATTGATATCAATGATAAACAAGACGAGCAATTTAACAAAAACTTGAAGTGTCTGACCATTACAGACGCCCATGGTTGTAAAATAAGTAAAGATGTCGTTTTGAATTTCGTTCCTAAAAGAAAGCCTCAAGAAAACATCCTCAATATTATTGTTGAAGAACCAACAGAGACAGCTTCATTGAAATACCCTGAATAAGGTTCTACTTTCTATTCTTCATTAAGCTCAGATGCAGCAAGGGGAAAGGATTTCCTTGTGCATCAAATTCGGATCTTGATTGAATTTGAAAGCCTTGATTTAAATAAAAAGTCAAGGCTTCACTATTTTGCTCATTAACGTCAACCTTATTCACCTCTAATTTTTGTATGGCGTGTTTCACTAAGGTGCTTCCAATCCCCTTTCCTAACTGTTTCGGATGCACAAAAAGCATCTCAAGATTTTGATTAAGCACACCAGAAAACCCCATTAACTCATTATCTTCATTAAACAACCCATACATCTGAACCATTGGAAAGTATTCATTCAGAACTTTAAGACGATGCTCCTCGATCCAGCCTTCAGGTAAAAAATGATGCGTTGCGCTAACTGAAGCTTCCCAAAGTGCTAAGGCTTCAGGAAAATGTTCAATTGATAAGTGAGCAATTCGCACCTCAAGCACTTATTTACAGATTATTTCTTCAGTCACTTTAAGAATTTTCCTTACCTCTTCAAGGGTCGGTGCCTCAGCATAGGTTCTTAAAACTGGTTCTGTACCTGAAGGACGGATCATCACCCATCGTTCATCATCGAAAAAGTATTTGAAACCATCAATTGTTTTAAGTTCTTTCACCTTATACTCACCGAATGATTTATAATTGTCGGACTTGCAATTCGCAATTATATTTTGTTTCAGGTCTTCAGTGATATGTAAATCGTTACGTTCAAATTTAAATTCTCCAACAATTTCATATACTTCTTCGATCAATTGATCCAAAGTCTTTCCTGATTTTGCCATAAACTCCCAGATGATCAAGCCCATCCATATTCCGTCTCTCTCCGGAATATGCCCCTTAACGGCAATTCCACCCGATTCTTCTCCACCCAACAAAACATCTTCATCCACCATGATCGAAGCAATCTCCTTGAATCCAATCTTCGTTGTTTGAATTTCAAGGCCGTAATGTTTACACATCTTTTCCACTCTTGGCGTAACCGAAAATGCAATCACCACTTTGCCAGTCATCTTCTTGTACTTCACCAAATAATGAATAAGTAATAGAATGATGTGATGTGAATCGATGAATTCTCCTTTTCCATTGTACAAACCGATTCGATCTGCATCACCATCCGTAGCCAATGCGCAATCAATATTCGTACGTTCTTTAATAAACGCCTCCAATTCTTTCAAATTCTTAGCAATTGGTTCAGGTGCTTGTCCCATAAAAGATGGATTGTGCTCGCAGTGCAAGAACTCCGTTTTAGGAAGAACACGTTTCAATACATTTTGACCTGAACCGTACATCGCGTCATAAACCAAATTCAATCCAGAATTTTTGATGGCATCGATGTCAAAATTATTCATCACATGGTCCACATAGCGGGTTTCAAAATCCACCACTTCACACTGACCAGCAGCTATAGCACCCTCAATGGAAACTTTCTCAAAATCAATGGAGCAAGTATCCGGTATCATGTCTTCTACTTCCTGAACATGCCAAGGAGCTAAAGGACCACCGAAATAGGCCTTCAATTTGTATCCGTTATAAGATGGCGGATTGTGGCTTGCAGTAAGAATGACCCCGATCTCACTATTGAATTGATTCGCAGCAAGTGAAATCATTGGAGTTGAGACAAATCCTCGTGACATGCGCACATGGATTCCCTGACTTAAAAACACTTTGACAGCAGTTTCCATGAACAATTCACCAGCAAAACGACAATCGTGTCCCACTACAACTGAGGGTTTTTCATAGTTTTTCTTTAACCATTCTCCCGTTGCTTGACTTACCCTTGCTACATTTTCCACTGTGAAATCTTGAGCGATAATTGCTCTCCAGCCGTCCGTTCCAAATTTTATTTTCGTTGCCAATTGTATCAAATTTTAGTAAGGCAAATATACTAATTGAGCGGTGGAAATCCTTTACAATTGACCAACATTCAAGTGTTTTTATCCTTTATCGAACTCAAATCGATATTCTACACCTTTGGATGAAGTAAAACGATCCATTTTTGCATCCATTTGTTCAGTCAACAAATTAATTAATGTTAATCCAAGTCGGTCTTCTTCAAATGAATCAGGCAATCCAGGACCGTTATCAGAAATAGTAAGAACATAATGTGAATCTTGTTCTTCCAATTTAAGTAGCAACTCACCTCGATCAGAAAACGCATGTTTAAAGGCATTTGAGGCTACTTCATTAATAATCAGTCCAAGTGGAATAGCCTTATCCGGATTAAAATTACCCTCATTCACATCAAATTGAAAATGAAGTTCAACATGTTGCCCCGGCTTTTCATACACTTGAGCCATTGATACCAGCACTCTTCTGAAATAATTTTCAATATCTATCGCTGCCAAGTTAGAATCACTGTAGATCAATTCATGGATATTAGCCATGGCATTCACTCTATTCAATCCGGTTTGAAAAATATCCCGCATTCCTGGATCATCTATAGAATTCATTTGCAATCGGAATAAACTAGAAATAATCTGTAGATTGTTCTTTACGCGGTGGTGAACTTCTTTCAGTAGTGTTTCTTTTTGTTCCAGGGAATTCTTCAACTGATCCTCAACTATTTTTCGCTGAAAAAAGACCGGAACATTGTAATTCGGTGTGGTGATATCATGACTGGATTGTACTAAATACTCCTCAATACGATGGGGAGGAGCCATAATAAAGCAACAATGATCATCACCTTTTGCTTCACAAGTGATTTCAACCGCTGTGAGTGGGATTCCAAAACTTTCTTCACACCATCCTGAAGAGTATCCGCAATTCATAATGCAGACTGGTTCATCACTTTTCCTACCGGATTTTTTCCAAGACTGCGCCTCAAAAGAATTATGGTGAATGTAGTTAAGAAAGAAATTCTCATCAGGTGAAGGAGAGCTTTCAGGAAGGATTTCCACATTCGCCCAACCCGTATAAGCAAAATGAACCGGACCAGCAGAGAGTTTTTGAACCGGATCAGATAAATCCATTCGCTCGTGGAAATTGCGTGCGTCTTTTCTTCCCAACACATGCCCAATATCAAATAGAAAGTTATTACCTATGCGTATCGCTTCTTCAACACCTTTGTCTTTATACAATTCGCGAATGATATCGAAAAACTCGTAGGATAATGCAGCGCTTCTGATCAAAATGTAACGCTCACCGTGAATTACAATCTCCCCGTTTTCAGCTGAATTATACAAGTCCTTAAAGTAGTTTCCCACATTTAGTTCGGCTTGCTCAAAGATTTTTTTAAACGCATCAGGAACTATGACGGTTTGTTTTAATGAATCGTAATTCATTTCACGTCTCAACATCCTATTCTCCTCCTCTAAGATTCGAATTTTCTCCTTAAGGTCTTCTATTTCTTTTTCAGTGTTCGACATTGGTAAGTTAAAGGTAGTGAAAACGAATGGTTTAGGCAAAATCATCTACAAAAAAATAAGGAGATCAATCGATCTCCTTATCATTCATTATTAATATGTGGAATTTCACTTAAATTCTCGAATCGTTTTTTCAATTATCGCAATGCATTCCTTCAATTGTTCTTCAGTCATCACCAATGGCGGGGCAAAACGAATAATATTTCCATGTGTCGGTTTTGCTAATAGACCATTCTCTTTCAATTTCAAACACAAGTTCCAAGCCGTTTTACTATCCGGCGTATCGTTCACTATGATTGCATTCAACAAGCCTTTTCCTCGAACCTTAACGATTAGATCCGAAGAATCAACAATACGCTGCATCTCCCTTCTAAATAAATCACCCAAAACCGATGCATTCTCTGCTAATCTTTCTTCTTTTACCACATCCAGTGCTGCAATTGCTACTTTTGCTGCAATTGGATTACCACCAAATGTTGACCCGTGTTGACCCGGTTTGATCACATTCATGACCTCATCGTTTGCCAATACAGCAGAAACAGGATAAACACCACCAGAAAGAGCTTTTCCAAGGATCAAGATATCAGGTTGTATATTTTCGTGGTGTACAGCCAGCAATTTACCCGTTCTAGCAATCCCGGTTTGAACTTCATCAGCGATAAATAAAGCATTGTATTTCTCACAAAGCGATTTTGCAGTTGACAAATATCCTTCTTGCGGAACGTAAACCCCTGCCTCACCTTGAATTGGTTCAACTAGGAATCCTGCCACATTATTTTGTTGCAAAGCTTCTTCCAATGCTGAAATATCATCATAGGGTATACGTATAAAACCAGGTGTAAAAGGTCCAAAGTTTGTATTCGCATCCGGATCGTTCGAAAATGAAATGATTGTAGTTGTTCGACCGTGAAAATTCCCTTCGCATACAATGATCTTAGCTTCATTCTCTGCGATTCCTTTTTTCTCGTAAGCCCATTTTCTGCATAATTTGATAGCCGTCTCAACCGCCTCAGCTCCTGTGTTCATCGGTAAAACCTTGTCAAAACCAAAATATTCGGTTACATACTTCTCATAAACTCCCAACGAATCATTGTAGAAAGCACGTGAAGTCAACGTAAGTGTCTGTGCCTGCTCCATCATCGCTCCAACAATCTTGGGATGACAATGCCCCTGATTTACGGCTGAATAAGCTGAAAGAAAATCAAAATAACGATTCCCTTCAACATCCCATACGTAAACACCTTCTCCTTTTGACAAAACAACGGGAAGTGGGTGATAATTGTGTGCTCCGTGCTTATCTTCAAGCTGCATCAATTGTTCTGAAGACAATTTTTCCATAGTTAAACTCATAAAAAATGTTTTTGATCCCGAACCTTCGGGTATGATTGTCACTCGTCACGGAGAGCGACCATCCTTTCCTCATTTGTGAAGACCGGAGAGAAATCATCCGAAGCAAAGATAAGGAGTTCAGTTAAATTGACCTGAATGAAAAAAAAGTAAAATACCTTTTTTGTGGTATTCCATATTCAGCACTCAGCATCTACTTTTGCCTCGTTATTTAAATTAAATCTAAATAAAATGTATCAATCGATTATACTCACAGCGTTTGCCACGGGAATAACTATTCTTTCTGTAGCTCAAACAAAGGAGGACTCTTTAAAGGTGAAAGAGATTGGAGAAGTTTCCATTATTGGCGGGAATGGAAAAAAGATCCCGGGATCAGGAGAAGCTATTAGCGCTGAGACCCTTTCGAAAATGAATCAAACAGATGTCAATAAGGTACTACGAAATGTGCCCGGAGTAAATATTCGAGATGAAGAGGGATTTGGTCTTCGTCCGAATATCGGCCTGCGCGGTACACCAGTTAATCGTAGTGCAAAAATCACTTTAATGGAAGATGGTATTTTGATCGCCCCTGCGCCTTATGCGGATCCATCAGCTTATTACTTTCCAACTTTCGCCCGTATGCAAGGAGTTGAAGTCCTTAAAGGAAGTAGCCAAATCAAATACGGCCCTTATACCATTGGCGGAGCAGTAAATTTGCTTTCCACGGCAATCCCGAACTCATTCAAAGGGTTGATTCAAGCCAATTACGGCAGTTTCGGCACCAATCAACAACACATCTGGATCGGTGATAGTGAGAAAAATTTTGATTATGTTTTTGAAGTAAATCGTATTGCCAGTAACGGATTCAAGCAACTTGACGGAGGAGGGAACACTGGCTTTGACCGAAGAGATTTCTTGGGTAAAGTTAGGTGGCACACAAAAGCAAATGCAAAAGTCCCTCAATCGTTGACGTTCAAGTTTGTACGTTCAGAAGAAAAGGGTAACGAAACATACCTTGGGTTAACGTATGATGATTTTCAAGCGAATCCACTTAGACGTTACGCCGGGACGCAGAAAGATATTCTGGATATGAATCACAGCCATTTCACATTGAGTCATGTCATTTCTCCAACAAAATCTTTAAATATTAGCACCACAGCCTATTTGTCAGAAACGTTCAGAGACTGGGCCAGAGCGAATAGTTTCGGTGGACAAAGCATCAACGGAATTCTATCAGATCCAACTACCAATGAAACTGGCTACATGATCATGACAGGTCAGGCTAATGGAAACATCAACTATAGAAGTGCTGCCAGAACATATAATTCTAAAGGAGTTCAAACAAGTGCTAATCAGCATTTCAAAACAGGAAACATGGTTCACAAGCTACAAATCGGAGGCCGTTACCATGAAGATCAAGCAGACCGCTACGGGACTTCGAGTACATATACAATGACAGACGGTGTTATGGCTATGTCAGTCGCAGGTATTAAAGGAAATCAGGAAAATCAGATTAGAAATGCAACAAGTGCAGCTGCCTATTTCAATTATGAAATGGCATACAAAGGCTTGAAAATTAACCCGGGGATTCGTTATGAGTACATCGAGTTTGAATTTCTGAACTACGGTAATGCTGATTTCTCACGTACTGGTACTAATTTAAAAAGTGCGAAGAACTATCTTTCCATCTTTCTTCCGGGAGCAACAGTATCCTACGATATCAACTCAAAAATGAATGCTTTTGTTGGTGTTCATAAAGGCTTCTCACCTCCTGGAATGCCATCTGTAACATCTACAACCGGTCAAGCACGGGAGGAAGTCGCCATCAATTATGAACTAGGATACCGCTACACAAACAAAGCATTTTCTATACAAACTGTTGGTTTCTTGAGTGACTACACTAATATTCTCGGATCTGATAATATTTCCGGTGGTGGAGCCGGAACGGGTGATATGTTTAACGCCGGAAAAGCTACAATTCAAGGAGTTGAGTTCAGTGCTGATTACTACTTTAAACCTGCGAAAGAAAAATATCCGAACCTTAAAATTCCAGTGCGTGTTACCTACACTTATACTGATGCTCGCTTTAACGAAACCTTTGTTAACGGAGGTGGTGACTGGGGTAGCGGTGAGATTCAAAAAGGTGACCATATTCCATTCATAACTCCCCATCTTGGGATGCTCAGTGTTGGAATTGAAAACAAAAAATTCAATGCAATCTTTAGTGGACGCTATGTTGGATTAACAAGAACAAGTCCTGGGCAAGACGCTGCAATTGTCCCTAGATCTGATACAAATTATTCTGAAGTCAACTCAATTGCTGCTTTCACAATCATTGATTTTAGTGCGAACTATCATTTCACTAAAATGTGGACGGTGTTTACTACTATTAACAATGTAACGAACAACAGAACAATTGTTGCTAACCTACCACAGGGATATCGACCGGCAATGCCTTTTGCAGCGAATATTGGCGTGAAAATCAACTTATAAATAGTTAATTACAATCAAAAAGGGCTGTCTCAGAAATGAGACAGCCCTTTTTGATTTATCCTCTTCAGGAATTAATAATTCACCATGAATTGTCCACTCGTAACAGAATAAGATGCTGAACCGTTGCTAAATGAATACGGTTGTGCAGTAAAACTGAAAATCCCGCTAATTGCTTTAGTAGATGTGTTATGAGAAACAATTTGTAGAGTTCCTGTACCTGAAGAAGCTCCATACCAACTGTTGCCATCATTATAATATCCTGAACGTGAACCCATATCTGGATCAGTAAATGTATAAGTTCCAACAGCAATGTTAGTAGGCATTGTAAGTCTTACTTTTTTACCATTTGTTTTGATTGCTTCAATCGTCAATGTTTGCGTCCAGGTAGAAACACTAGTTGTTAAATCATCTTCAACAAACTCTACACCATCAATTTTAGCTGTAAATGGCGTATTTACAGTTGGAGTTGGGGGAGGATATACACAAGAACCATCATTTTTTTTAGCCTCGGAACTGTAGTTGGTTGCTGTTGGATCAGTACATCCTTTTTTCTTACATGCTCCTGTAGCAAGTAGTGTAGTTGCTATCAAAGTTGACAGCATTAAGCGATTTAGTTTCATTATAGATTATTTTATAATTAGTCGACTAATATATGTATTTCATCTTTAAAAAATGATATTTTACGGAACCTCGACTTTTTTATCTTAAGTGATAAATACAACCACATAACTAAACTATTAATTATCAAGATTGTAGGACTACCCCTGAAAATAAATTTTAACATTTTCCGCTATTAAAGACTTAACAGAACCAGACGATTCTTTGTGTCCTCTAGAAATTCTGGTTTCCAAATGGTTTGAATGGATTTTTTCTTTTTGTTGGGGACAATAATGATTTCAAAATAGATATGTGGATCCTGATTTCCCTTAAGAGGCACATACTTACCGATTGAAACCTCTTTTTTCTTAATATGGACGAGGGTTCTATCTTTTGATCCTTTTGCCTGAACTAAGATACTCACCTTTTTACCGGTCGTGTTTTTAATAAATAATTCCACTGAATCAGCCTTTTGCATAAGGGGCTGAACTACAGGTTGTGTTTTTATTATAGTTGTAGGATCAAACAAGGTTGGTCTGTGCGTGTGCATAGAATGATCTTCCTCTCGATTAAAAGTCCCATCCTCGTTGAAGAAAGTTGTCACATCATAATATTGAATCCCACCATCCGGTTGAAAAGTACTTCTCGCACTGCTAACTGCACCGTTCGCATAATATTTCAAGTATAAGGAACCTCCTCCATGACGGTAACCCTGAGATCCTTTGTACACCTGATTGCCATTTTGATCATAAATCAGTGTATGGGTATATCGCTCCCATGTTGGATCGGGATAACTAATGGTCGCTACCTTACCGTTCACATGATAGCACAAAACAGAATCCCCTTTAGAAACTGTAATCGTTTTACAGTTAAGTTGTGCTAGTCCTAAAAAAGGCAAAAGGAAACCAATAAGTAAAAGCTTTCTCATGTTCAATTGTTTTCTTTGAACAAGGCCAATATCATGCCATCAATTGATATCATATTTCAAGCGCACTGTGATACTTGCTTTTTTCTTTTTGGAGCTGGTATTGAAACTTCCACCCCACGAAAAATCTTCTGATGAATTTTCGGCAGTGATTTGAAAAACACCCATTTCGGCATTTTTCAAGTTCCCCAATGCCGACCCTGCATTGCTCGCAATTTTATCCGCGCGTTCACGTGCATCTGTAGTCGCTGCTTCAATCATTTGTAACTTCAACTCTGAAAGTTTTGTGTAGTAAAACTCAGGCGAGTAGGAATTGAATTCAACACCTTTATCCAATAGATCGGTAACCTGACGCGAAATAGATTCCACGAGATCTACATTCTTCGATTGCACTTTTAGGTTCTGTGTGAGTACGTAACCATTAAAAATCGTATTTCTCAAGGTTCCATACTGGTCATAATCATAGTAGTAATCCCTATTTATATTTACACCTTCAAAAATGATCTCGTCATCGTTTAAACCCTTGGACTTTAAATACGATTTGATCTCCTTCATGTCCTTATTCAATTCCTGATTGGCCCGCTTTAGGTCCATTTCCTTTCTTGAAAAACTTCCCCTCCAAACGATTAAGTCACTTGTGAAATTCTGCTCGCCTAATCCTGTTACCGAAATGGATTGATTAGTCTTTCCCCTGTTGGCATATCCTTTTGCTAAAACAAAGCCAACTACAACTATCGCAACCGCAATTATGACTGTATTCAAATGTGCTTTCATGCTGTTCTGCTATTTAGATTAAAACAAAGTCATTTGATCATCTTCATCCTTATTGGTAAAGTCCCACTCAATTGTAGATCCGTCACTTGGATTTTCATTGGTTGATGAGGGTTTTACAGCTTCTTCCTTACCAGATCCCTCGAGCTCATCATCCTCCATTTCTACACCTTCGTTCTCCACATGATCAACTTCTTCCGCGATTTGCTCATCCGGCCAAAGTTCTTCTCCTTCCACAGCATGCGTCAACACAATTTCTTTCACCTTTAGCTTGGTCAATTGATTTCCTTGTGCCTTCATGCCTTTTACATCAATGAAATCAGCCAAATTGACCTCATTGTCCGGAAGGTTCTTGGTTTCCTTCAGCAATTTATTGTAGACAATTCGCACATTTGGTCGGTAGGCCGTGGATACAACATCTAAATAAGAACCTTCTGATTCGCTAATAAATGAAGTACGTTTATCCGACGTGATCTCACAAAGGAATCGTTTTACAAAATGAAGTTCTTTTTCACCATCGAAGTACACGGCTGATAATGGACGATTCGGATGCCA
Organism: Crocinitomicaceae bacterium; assembly: GCA_036825545.1. Classification (GTDB taxonomy): domain Bacteria; phylum Bacteroidota; class Bacteroidia; order Flavobacteriales_D; family Crocinitomicaceae; genus M0103. The sequence goes on from DAISYB010000016.1 coordinate 27,545, forward strand.
CTTTTCGATATGTATCATATCCTCGTCAAAGTGATTTGACAGATCAAAATTGGTCAATCGGTACTCTCCAGACTTGTATAAAGTCAAAATGCGGTCACTTCCTTTGAAGGCTCCAAGGAATTTACCTCTGCCTTCGTCGTTAAGTCGTCCAACCACATTGTCATACCAAATCTTTCTTGCGGCCAAAGTAGATCCTCCAACTTCTTTCTGTGTGATCTTTTGTACAATTTCTTTGGTCACTCTATTTCCTGCTGATTGACGCCCTTTGATTAATAAAGACGCAAAGTCAACATCAAATCGCAAGCGTTTCAAATGTGGTCGCGGCCTTAACAATACGTTTACCACTTCACGCTCACCATTCGGATGAACAGAGAAATACAACACTTTTGACCCTTTAGTTCCTCGCGTCAAATCGTATTCGGTATCGCGTGTGATGGAATTCACATAGAATCGCTTCATCATAGCAGAACCACCTGCACCATCTTGATAGATCAAATGATAAATTGTTCGCTTATCGCCTTTCTTCCATACATCGGCGTGAATGATGCCTTTACCAACGAATTTTTTATCGGCAATTCGCGTCACCATCATCTTACCTGTGGCGAAGAAAATTATAATATCATCGATCTCAGAACAATCATTTACCGGCTCTGTTTTCTTCAGACCATAACCAATGAATCCTTCTTCAACATCCACATACAATTTTCGATTGGCGATGATCACATTTGTCGCACTGATGGTATCAAATACTTTGATCTCTGTCTTGCGCTCGCGGCCCTCACCAAACTTCTTCTTGAGATCTTTGTAGTATTCAATTGCATATTCGATCAAATTGGCCAGATGATGTTTCACCTGCTCCATTTCCTCTTCGAGCTTCAGGATCGTATCGTTGGCTTTGTCTGAGTCAAAACGTGTGATCCGAATCATCGGAATCTGTGTCAATCGTTGTAAATCCTCATCAACGATCTCACGGATCAGTTGCTTTTTGAATTTCTCGAAACGCTTGTACAAATATCCATAGAGTGTTTCACGATCGCTATAGTGTTTGAAGTCAATGTACATTTCTTCCTGAATGAAGATCTTTTCCAAGGTTGAAAAATGCCACTGTCTTTCCAATTCATCCAATCTGATCTCTAATTCGAGTTTGAGTAATCGAACAGTATTGTCTGTATTGTGTTTCAGAATTTCCGTCACTCCCATAAAGCGCGGGCGATCCTTGTCAATAATCGATGAATTCGGTGAGATCGATACTTCACAATCTGTAAAAGCATACAAAGCATCGATCGTTTTATCCGGTGAAACGCCAGGTGCCAAGTGAATTAGAATCTCCGCTTCTGCAGCCGTATTGTCCTCGATCTTTTTGACTTTGATCTTACCCTTGTCATTTGCTTTGATGATCGATTCGATCAACGATCCTGTCGTTGTTCCAAATGGAATCTCATTGATTATTAATGTTTTATTGTCTTGCTTCTTTATCTTCGCACGAACACGAACCTTTCCACCACGTAATCCGTCATTGTAGTTGGAAAAATCGGCCATACCACCATTGGGGAAATCCGGAAGGATCTCCACTTTTTTTCCTCTTAGGTGATTGATCGATTGTTCAATTAATTCAACAAAATTATGTGGCAGGAATTTACAAGCCATTCCGACTGCAATTCCTTCCGCACCTTGCGCCAGCAGTAAGGGAAACTTAACCGGCAATTGTTCCGGCTCTTTGTTTCTTCCGTCGTAGCTAGCCAACCAGTTTGTTGTCTTTGGATTGAATACTACATGTAAAGCAAATTTTGACAAACGGGCTTCAATATAACGTGCCGCAGCCGCTCCATCACCGGTGAGTGTATTCCCCCAGTTTCCCTGACAGTCGATCAAAAGATCTTTTTGTCCCAACTGAACCAAGGCGTCACCAATCGAAGCATCGCCATGAGGGTGAAATTTCATTGTATTTCCAATGATATTTGCCACCTTGTTGTAGCGCCCATCTTCCATTTCCTTCATGGAATGCAGAATGCGACGCTGAACTGGTTTTAGACCATCGTGTAAGGAAGGAACCGCTCGCTCAAGGATTACATAGCTGGCATAATCTAAAAACCAGTTTTCATACAAACCACCAACCGGAATGATCGAATCATCACCGGTGGACTTGTCCAAAGGAGCATAATCGCCTGAACCGGAGATCTCTTTTTCTCCATCATATGTAGGATCCTGAGTATTGTCATCGTCTTGACCATCCTCATTCATCTCATTCTGATCTTCAATTTCGTCTTCTGCCATCTTATGATGCTTTTTCTAAATCTTCTTCCACTTCTTTTTCACCAACTTCTATAGCAGGATCTTTTTCGACTCGTAGGTTGTCAATAATGAATCCTTGTCGCTCTTGGGTATTTTTACCCATGAAATAGGAAAGGATTGTTTCAATTGAAGCGTCTTTTGTCAATACAACCGGTTCCAAACGAATATCTTCTCCAATGAAATTTTTGAATTCATCAGGGGAAATCTCTCCCAATCCTTTGAAACGCGTAATTTCGGGATTTTTCCCTAATTCATCCATTGCTGCTCGTCGCTCTTCTTCGGAATAACAATAGATTGTTTTCTTTTTGTTTCTCACTCTGAATAATGGCGTTTGCAAAACATAAACATGATTTCTTTTTACCAGATCGGGGAAGAACTGAAGGAAAAATGTCAACAACAACATGCGAATGTGCATTCCATCGACATCTGCATCTGTTGCGATCACAATCTTGTTGTAGCGCAAGTTATCCATATCCTCTTCAATATCCAAGGCTGCTTGAATCAGATTGAACTCTTCATTCTCATAGACCACCTTTTTCGTTAGTCCATAACAATTCAAGGGCTTTCCACGCAAAGAGAAAACGGCTTGTGTATTAACATCTCTTGATTTGGTAATCGAACCACTCGCAGAATCTCCCTCGGTAATGAACAGGGTTGTTGCTTCTCGTCGATCATCTTTCAAGTCGGTCAAGTGCGTTCTGCAATCGCGCAACTTTTTATTGTGTAAACTGGATTTCTTCGCTCGCTCTCTTGCTAGTTTCCGAATTCCGGAAAGTTCTTTTCGTTCACGTTCTGACTGTTTGATCTTGCGTTCGATCAATTCAGCCACATCCGGGTTGCGGTGCAGATAATTGTCAAGTTTTTCCTTCAAAAAGTCGTTTACAAAAGCACGCATTGACTTTCCGCCAGGCTCAATTTCCTGTGAACCTAATTTTGTCTTTGTTTGAGATTCAAAGACTGGTTCGATTACTTTCACAGCAATTGCTGCAACTATTGATTGACGGATGTCGGATGCTTCGTAATTTTTATTGTAAAAATCGCGAATGACTTTTGCTACTGATTCACGAAAAGCACTTTGGTGTGTACCTCCCTGAGTTGTATGTTGACCGTTAACAAATGAATAATAATCCTCACCATAGGTTTTACCGTGCGTGAATGCCACTTCAATATCTTCTCCTTCGAGGTGAATAATCGGGTACAGCGGATCACCATCCATGTTGTTTTCCAACAAATCTTTTAATCCATCTTTGGACTGAAAACGCTCACCATTGTAATAGATCGATAAACCACGGTTCAGGTAACAATAATTCCAAACCATCTTTTCAAGGTAAGCTGTTTTAAAAGCAAACTTCTTGAAAATCGTATCGTCCGGAATGAACTCAACATAAGTACCATTCACCTCATCAGTATCAACTACAGCTAAATCTTCAACGAGATCACCACGATGAAAAGCAGCTTGTTTTTTCTTTCCATCACGAACAGAATAAACCATGAAATGATTCGACAAGGCATTCACCGCTTTCGTACCCACCCCGTTTAATCCAACTGATTTCTTGAATGCCTTTGAATCATACTTACCTCCGGTATTGATTTGGGACACGCAATCGATCACTTTTCCAAGTGGAATTCCTCGGCCAAAATCACGAACAATCACCTTTCCATCTTTCACCTTCAGGTCAATGCGCTTACCATTCCCCATTACAAACTCATCAATACAGTTATCCATCACCTCTTTAACAAGGATATAGATACCATCATCTGCTGCAGATCCGTCGCCCAATTTCCCGATGTACATTCCCGGGCGCAAACGAATATGCTCCTTCCAGTCGAGTGACCGGATATTATCTTCTGTATATTGATTTTCTGCCATTTCTTAAGGTAATGTCGCGTAACTAGCAAATTTACAAATAGAAAAGCCCATTTCAAGGGCTAATAGCAATGACTTTTTAACGAAATCGGGTTAATAACACATCTATTGAATAGAAAGTGTCATTCCATCTTCAACAACTTGAGTTTCAGGAAAAACCGCTCTTGCTTCTACAACATGAAGCGCACCATCATCGTATCGTGCACTCAGATGTCCAATCAGCAACTGTTTTACCCCCGCTTTTTTCGCTATTTCTGCTGCTTGTCTTGCTGTAGAATGATACGTCGCACGAGCACGTTCTATATCTTTTTCTACAAATGTAGCCTCATGATACAACAGATCGACATTTTGAATAAACGGAATAACGCGTTCTGCATACATTGTGTCGGAACAGTAGGCATAAGATCGAATCGGTTTTGGATCTTCTGTGTAATCTTGATTCCTGAAATAGCGCCCATCTTCCAAACATACATCCTCGCCTTTCTTTAAAAGATGCATATGTTCAAATCGCATTCCCGTTCCACTAATTTTGTGACTAAGCAGTTTCCGTTCTTTCGGTTTTTCACGAATCAAAAATCCATTGGTTGGAATTCTGTGTTTTAGCGGAAAAGTATGGATTTCGATCTGTCCATCTTCATAAATCATCATTGCTTCATCACCATTGAGTTCCACAAAGCGGATATCAAAATCCAATTTTGCTCCCCCGATCTCCAGCTGCATGCGAATAATTTCTTCAAGCCCTTTCGGACCGTAGATTGCTAAATCCTTATCTCTTCCCATCAGTCGCATCGTACTGATTAAGCCAACAAGTCCAAAGAAATGATCGCCGTGTAAGTGAGAGATTAAAATGTGTTGAATTCGCTGAAAGCGGACACCGAATTTACGAATCTGCATTTGTGTCCCTTCACCACAATCAATAAGAATATGTCGTTCGTTACAGTTGACGTATTGTGATGTCGGATTTCTTCTTCCGGTTGGAAGAGCAGCACCACTTCCCAGTATGGTTAATTGAAAACTCACTTGCGGATCACTTCGAGCGCTCCCGGTGCATCTTTTGTGATCGAAAGCACCTTGTCCAATTGAGCGATCTCAATCAATTTTTGAATGTTTGAGTTTAGTCCACACAACACGAATTGACCATTTGTATCCTTACACAAACGATTCGCGGTCAAAACAGCACTTAATCCGGATGAATCACAATAACGCGTCTTTGACAGATCAATAACAATGTTATTTACACCATTCTTATTCAGCATCAATAATTCCGATTTTAATTCAGGAGCATTTGAAGCGTCCAGTTTTTCCACGTTGGAAACCACTATTGCTTCATTTTGTTGTTGGCTGGTTTCGAAGTTCATGTTGTTGTGTTTGCCCAAATATAATTAATTTTTACTCGAAACAATCAATCTGAACATCGGATAGTAAAATAACATGAATTCATCCCGATTATCGGGATAAGAATTTTAACGCTCTATTTTAGCTGCAAGCAAATAAATGACAGCCATTCGCACAGCGACACCGTTTTCGACCTGTTGTAAAATGATTGACTGTTTAGAATCAGCAACATCACTTGTAATTTCAACACCGCGATTGATTGGTCCCGGGTGCATCACTACAATCTTTTTAGGTAAAGTGTCAAGAATTTCTTTGTTCAATCCAAATTGCATTGAATACTCTCTCAGCGATGGGAAATACTTGATATCCTGACGTTCCAACTGAATGCGCAACATATTCGCCACGTCGCACCACTCAAGAGCCTTGCGCAGATTATGCTCTACTTTCACACCCAATTCATGAATGTATTTCGGGATTAGAGTCGTTGGACCGCAGACCATCACTTCAGCACCCAATTTCTGTAAGCAATAGATATTGCTTAAGGCTACGCGTGAGTGAAGAATATCTCCGACGATCACCACTTTTTTTCCTTCAACCTCACCCAAACTTTCGCGAATCGAATACGCATCAAGTAAAGCCTGAGTTGGATGTTCATGAGTACCGTCTCCGGCATTCACTACACGTGCTCCAATTCGGTCGGATAAAAATTTAGCCGCTCCCGGATTTGGGTGACGCATGACAACCATGTCCACTTTCATAGACAAAATATTGTTAACCGTATCCACCAGCGTTTCACCCTTCTTCACTGAGCTACTCGCTGCGCTGAAGTTAACCACATCAGCTGAAAGTCTTTTTTCAGCCAATTCGAATGAAAGACGGGTACGTGTAGAATTTTCAAAAAATAGATTTGCAATTGTAATATCTCGTAGCGACGGTACTTTTTTGATCGGTCTATTGATCACATCCTTGAAACTATCTGCTGTTTTGAATATCAATTCAATGTCCTGACGCGTCAAGTCCTTAATTCCAGTCAGATGTTCTACGCTTAGATTATTCATTGCTTTCAGGGGTGTACAAAACTACTTTATCTTCTCCTTCAATTTCTTTCCATTCTACAGAAACGCGTTCCGAGATCAAGGTATCAACTGTTTGACCAACGTAATCTGCTTGAATTGGCAAGTCTCTTCTGAAACGACGGTCAATCAGTACCAACAACTCTACTTTATTCGGTCGCCCAAAAGCCAGCATCGCATCCAAACCGGATCGAATAGTTCTGCCCGTGTACAAGACATCATCCACTAAAACAACCTTTTTTCCTTCGATGACAAAATCAATGTTTGTCATACTTGGGATCAAGGGTTTCTCCGTTCTACGGAAATCATCACGGTAAAAAGTGATATCCAAATTGCCACACAAAACTTCTTTTCCAAGAATCTTTTCGAGCTCGTTTTTGAGTCTGGTCACCACATTCACCCCACGCGGCTGCAAGCCTATGAGTACAGAGTCTGAGAAATCGTTGTGAGCTTCAATGAGTTGGTAACAAAGTCGTTTAATCGTCAGTTCGAAATGTTTAGAATTGAGAATGACTTGCGTTTCCATTGGAACAAAGATATATTTTTTTGCGTCGATTTCACTTTTGAAGATATGAAAACAAAGCTCTTTTTTTAACAATTTTTCTTTGGCTCTATTGTCTTTGTCCTTTTGTCTTGATACAAAAGAACGAAAAAATCAAGTCTCGATTGAAGCCGTTCGGCGAAAATTTCTTAGCGACCGATACTCGAAAAGAGTGTACGCTCTGGCGTACAAACGTCAAGCGCTTTTCGGTATCGGTAACGCTTCTAAATTTTCTTCTCCCTCACTTCGCCAATCGAGACCTAACCCCTCCGAACCATGAAAGTAATTTTCAATAATTTTTTAATCTTTTAACCATGAAAGAAGCCTGTCTAAACAACTAAGTCTCCGAGACTGCAATCAGTAATGAACCTAGAATTCATAAAGATTATTAGAAAATAGTTTAGTTCTTATTTGGGACTAGGATTCTTGGTAAACAATTCATGACTTCACACCATGTTTCATTTTTGAAATAAAACGTAAAATGAAAACAACTACCGTTCAATCAACAGATGAACCATTTCACTCTTTTCAAAATAAATCCCAAAAAGAAAAACATAACTTCGATTTGTTCGTCCGTTGGTTAGGACAACAGTTTTCATCGTTTTGTTTGTTTTTGGTTAGTGCAAACGCCTCTTTTGTTTTCTATTATGATCGCAAGGAGGCGTTTTTTTTTTGCGTTCGTCTCGACACAATCCTGACCATCCGCCCTGCTTTTGACGCACTGACGCCTTGGTCAGTGCAAGCTCGACAAGACGCTACCATGTCAGTTGACAATTGTCAATTATCAATTGTAAACTATTTTTTCTCCAACAAGTATTGCACTGCTTTTTCTGCGTTCACAAACCCAGCACTGATGGAAACATCGCTCATCGTTCCTTTTCCTTTCTTTGTTCCGGGGATACGAATTTTCTTTTTGTAAGGAACCACTGTTTTCATCAACACATCACGCACTTCTTCGGCTGTAAGTTCAGGGAAGTACCCCCGAATCATAGCACAAACTCCAGCTGTAGCCGGACAAGCCATACTTGTTCCAGAAGCGTCCTCGTATTTCTGATCCGGTACGGTTGAATAAATATCTACTCCAGGAGCAAAAAGATCTACCGTTGTCGCTCCGTAGTTGGAGAAATCAGCCAAGATCTTCTTTCCTTTTTTTGAACTACTGCTAGCCCCAACTTCGATCCAGTTTGTTGCGGTTGTACCGTCACTCAACAATCGTGTAGGATACGAATCTTCCTTATCCTTGTTTTTCGCATCATTACCTGCAGCATGCACCAGTAAAACATCTTTGCTCTTCGCATACAAAATAGCTGCGTCAACAGCGTCTTTATTTGGCGTGTAATACTTACCAAAAGACATATTGATCACTTTCGCACCATTGTCAACCGCATAAATAATAGCATTTGCAACATCTTTATCTCGCTCGTCTCCGTTTGGTACAGCTCGCAGCACCATGATCTTCGCGTTTGAAGCTACACCATCAATGCCGATTCCGTTACCGCGCTCAGCAGCAATAATTCCAGATACATGTGTTCCATGCATCGCATCCGGACCTTCATAACGGTTGCATCCATAAAATTTATTGCTTAGATCATTCGGATCATCACCAACTACAGCACGACGAATGCTGTCTGCATCCATTGTGTTGTATTTGATAAGTCCACCAATTTGCTCAGCTCCGTGTGTAATTTGATTATCCAACTCTTCAGCACTCACCATCATTAAGATCAGTTTCATTCGCTTTTGTAAACGAATATCCATTGGATCTGTTGGCTTGAACGCCTTGTTTGTTTTCTTGGAGAATTCACCATTGGAAGCTGCTTTAACGCGACCGATGTATTCAGACAACATGTTGATACCTTGATATTGCTGAATCAATGTTTCTTGCTCTTTCTGAAAATCAGCTTTGATCTGCTCATATTTTTTGTAACGTTCAACATCTTCACCACTCAGACTTTTTGAATCTTTCCCTTCGAAGTATTTCTTTTCAGACATATACATACGCGCAATTTCCATTGCTTCGTGATTGATATCTTCTGTTGCACCACCCAAAAATGACCAACCGTGAACATCATCAATATATCCATTTCCATCATCGTCAATTCCATTTCCCGGAATTTCGCCTTTGTTGATCCAAAGCACATTTTTCAAATCTTCATGATCAACCTCTACACCACTGTCAATAACAGCGACAATCACTTCTTGTGGAGTTTTCCCTTCTAATAGTTGGTATGCCTTTTCTGCACCTGTACCGTACATTTTGTCACCTTTCGGACTCTTGTTGTACCAATTCAGAGGTGCTTTCTGACTGTATGAAACACTGGTTGCGACACCAAAAATGATCGCGAGAAATATCTTTTTCATAAGTGTAATATGGATTCTATTTTTTTTACGACGACTAAAATACGTGTTTTTCAAGAATAGATGTGTTTCATTCACATGGAATCAACCACCTTTCTTCTTCACACCATAGCCTTCTTTGATGAGTAAATCGAAGATCTTGTCTTTGAAATTTCCTTGAATCAATATTTCATTGTCCTTTACAGTTCCTCCAACACCGCACTTACTCTTTAAGATTTTACCGAGATTCTTAAGATCATCTTCACTGCCCACAAAACCCTCAACCAGCGTCACTTCCTTTCCTCCTCGTTGTTTTCGGTCGATGGAAACATACAATTTCTGTTGTGCATTAGGTAAAGTATCCACTTCTTCCTCTTCTTCAAATTGAAATTGATAATCAGGGTTGGTGGAATAAACGATATTGATTTTCTCTTTCTTTTTCTTAGCCATTAGTATTTCTCGATTAAGGTTGTTCGAATATCATCCGTGATCACTCCATCCGGTTTTTTTCGTAATGCTTTCCGAATTCCTTTGGGTGATCTCATTTCAAAAATAAATACTTTCTTGCCCAATTGGCGAATCTCTTGAACCAAATCAGCTTCAATCGATGCATTCTTTACCATCACACCCTCTAATCCCGGATAAGTCGTGAAGAGCTGACTGGTAAACTTGGCCCCATCCGTTGAATAGATCACTTTTAGTCCGGAATTTGCGAATGTCTCAATCCAATTCGGATTCGCCAAGACGCAATAGAGATTAACGTCAATTGATTGTCCAATCGGACTATTTTGAATCTGATCAATTATAGTCTGCGGAGAAACAAAAAATCCCTGACATGCATTTTGATGACGAATATCCAAAAACAAGGTCTTCCCTTTAAAGACATCTATATTTAAGTCAGCCAAACGCACCAATTTCTCTTTTTTGAGTGTTGAAAAATGAATTCCCGACAAGGTAGCAGACGTTTGGTCATTGACACAACCTGTCCCACTTGATTCCTGATCCAAGGTCTTGTCGTGGTACAGCCACAGTTCTCCATCTAAAGACAATTGCACATCAACCTCCACTCCATCGCAACCGGATATAGACAATGCCAATTCAATAGACTCTTTAGAATTGGAATGGTACACACTGTTCTCAATTCGCAAGCCCATTCCGGCATGACCATAAACCGCAATTGATTCAAAGTCTTTTTTATCGGAACAAGACAACACCAACAAGGCAAGAATGAAGCAGAATTTAAAACGCATAATTCAGAAGTATTGCTCCGTGGTACCCGCTCATGTGATGCACATCGGTTTTGTTTGTTAATTGATTTGGAAAACGTTCAGCCGTGTATCCACCATTCAAAATGAAGCCTATTTTTAAATTGCTACCGTACAAAAACCGCATTCCAACAAACAACTCGTGCCATCGGTGGTAAGACGAACTTGATTTGTTGACGTTTAACAAAGAATATCCGTAGGTCAGTGACGGACCGAACATCCACTTTTCTTTCCGAATCAGGAAAAGGTTTGTACCAAGTTTAAATTTTGGAAAGAGTCGTTGTTGAAAAACTGTTCGATTGATCCCTGCTTCGAAACCACAAAAAGGATCAAACTTTCCAACTTTACGTTGGTACTCCAGTCCTGTAAAAAAATCAAATCGTGTAATTCCCAGCGAGTAATTGAGACTGTGCTCACGCTCTTGTGAAGTTACAGTGAGACCACAACTCAAAAAAATCAAAGCCAATAAACGTGGGATCCGCATTGGTCAAAGATACAAAATGTCGGACTTATAGCTTAGGACACTTTTTGCAGTGCTCGCCCTTCTTTTTGTATTTCTTGCAGCAATTTTTCTTTTTCGAACAAGAACAACCTTCGCATGAAAAATGCGCTGGTTTCATTTCTGTCTGGATCTCTTCAAATGACCTCATTCTTATTTAGACTAAATCTAAACAAAGATAAAAAGTTTTTGAATTCACAACTATGATTTTGATCAGTTTTTTAAAAAAGATGATGTTGAATTGTGCGAAATGTATTCGCATGAGCTTCTACAATTGTTCGAATATCTTTGCTGTAACCCCCTCCCATACTGCAAACAACCGGAACATTCATGGATTTTATCGTTGTAAAAACAAATTCATCCCGGCGCTTACAACCTTCCAGACTGACACTCAACCGTCCCAATTGATCAGAATCCAGAATATCTACACCACATTGATAAAACACGAAGTCAGGTGAATACGAACTTAAAACCTTATCCAAATTTTTCTCCAGGGCATAGAGATACGCTTGATCACTTGTTCCGTCCTCCAATTCTACGTCAAGATCTGAACGTTCTTTTTTGAGTGGATAATTGTTCTTGCCATGCAAACTAAATGTAAAGACGCGTTCATCACTTGAAAAAATCTCAGCAGTACCATTTCCTTGATGCACATCCAGATCCAGAATAAGAATTCGCTCTCGCTGACCGCTTTCCAATAACCATTTCGCAGCAATAGCTTGATCATTCATCAAACAAAATCCTTCACCTTTGTTCGTAAATGCATGATGCGTTCCCCCTGCAATATTCATTGCCGCACCACATTCCAACGCATGTTCAGCGCAAGAACGTGTTCCTTCCATGATTCGTTTTTCCCTTTCAATCAACTCAATTGTATGTGGGAAACCTGTTGCGCGTTGTTCTTTACGATCCAAGGCAAGTGAAAACAAACGACTCAGGTAATTTTCACTGTGGACTTTTGCTGCAAGTTGTGGATCGAGTTCATCAGGAACAAAAAACTGTTCCTTATTTAATGTCCCTTCATGCACCAATTGACGAGGTAAAAGATCATACTTTTCCATTGGAAATCGATGACCCTCCGGTAAATTCAATACATAAGACTGATCGAACGCAACTCTTAGCATCACTACACCAAACTAATAAGGAGCAATCATCATCGCCACATAAATCAAGTCGGATGGTTCCGCCAATTCATACGACATGAATGCATCGAATGAACTTGTACTATCACCTCGATAAATGATTCCATCTTTAAAGGTGTACAGGCAATCTGTTCGAAATGTACTGTTTCCGATGTATAACTTTTGATCCTTCAGCGTAAAAAGCAGATCAAAAGTTGATGTGGAGCTACCTTTGTAAATCACATCGGATTTGATGGTATATTTCACATCTGTAGTAAATTTCCGATCCCTGAAGTACACCTTTTCACCATCGATGAACAGGTATTCACTTTTCATCACCGCATTATTCACACGGTATACAGTATTGGAACGGTACTCAAAGATCAATTCATTCGGCGATTTGAGTTGACCGGTATAGACTTTTGTTTGACTAAATACAGTCAAAGGAAGACTTAACAATAAACAAAACAAATACCTCATCATAAATTTCTGTTGATCATGATTTGAACAGAGAAAAAGCATTTTTTGTTTTGAAGAGGAATAAAGTTATAACGCAATGGCTGTTCACTTTTCAGTCGCATAGTAAGAAATCCGAGTCCAACACCACCTTTACGTGTAAAAAAGCTATTGTCTAAAATATCGATATACAGTTTTTTCAACTCAGATTGATCAAGCAAATTGATTTTATCCAGATACTCTTTCGCGATAGGTAAATCCTCCTCACTTATCATGTTACCCATGATGATCTCATACTCATTCTTGTAACGTACAAAAAGGAAAAATGCGTTTTGGCGGTTCAATTCATCGCGCTCACTATGGCGCCGTATATTCTGTAAACCTTCGACCAGAATGGAAAATACCCGTTTTATTGATTTCTTGGAATCTCCGTTGCTTACCATCAGGTCTTCTACAGCTTCTGCTAAACCATTGATCAAATCCGTCGAAAAATCACCAAAATGATGCACCATCACATGACCTTTCCGCTCATCAGCCTCTTTTAATTGTGCCTGATAGTTACTTCGGATGTCCGATTCAATTTGATTATTAAGCGTCGTTATCATTGTTTTATACAACGTTGTAAATTCCTTTTCATCGGATCAAATGAACAAATCCATGCTTTGGACTATCATTCTCCGGTTTTAAAATATAAGTGTATACTCCATCCGTTAAGAAAAAGCCACTCACATCTGTTGCGTTCCAATTGTTTTGGTAATTAGTTGTTTCAAAAACCACATTACCCCAACGGTTTAGTATGACTAATCCTGTATTTGGCTTTAAGCCCTGAATTTCGAAAACCTCATTGACATTATCTCCATTTGGAGTAATCACATTTGGTATGATCAATTCACCAAAAACAGAAATGGATAGTTGAGTTATGTCAATACAACCGTTTACATCAATAACCTGCAACACCACTACATAAGTTCCTTCGACGTCAAATGAAGCCTCAGCATTAGTTGTATTGAACACTTCACCATCGATACTCCAAGTGGATGTCAATGGACCTGCACCTGTTGATGTATTGGTGAACGTAATCAGATCTCCTTCATTCGGCACAACCGGCGTGTACACAAAAGATGCTGTAGGACCAGCCGGTGGACTTAATACGACAGTACCGTAGGTAGATGTGCAGCCAAAATTATCTTCAACAGTTAAGGTATAAGATCCGGGAGGAAGTAGATTGATATCCAAGGTAAACAAGGTATCACCCGACCAAACAAAATCAAACGGCGCTTCACCACTCACTGTCAATCCAGAAATTGAACCCAAGGAAGTACATGTTGGTTGAACGACTATTAATCCTTGATTATCAATCTGTGGTGCTGCAATATCATTCACAACAATCGTTTCAGTGGCAGAACACCCTTGTGAATCAGTTACAACTAGGGTATAACTTCCACCTGTTACTCCAGTCAAATCAAGTGTGTTAAGGGCTGCATTATTGTTCCAAACATAGGAATATGAAGGAGTTCCACCTGAAACTGTTAGCCCTGAAATTGAACCGTCTGCCTGACCACAATGTGCATTTGAAATTGTCAAATTGCTGACATCAATCACAGGTGCATTGTTCATCACAATTGGGACTGAAACCTGATCTGAACAACCTTGCGCATCTGAAACAGTCAAAGTATAAGAACCCATGCCCAATCCTGAAATGTCAAGCGTATTGGCTCCATTGGACCAACTCATCGTAATCCCAGAACCACCTCCTGAATACGTAACTCCAGAAATACTTCCTGTATTGGCTGTACAAGAGGTCGGAGTCACTATCATATTCGAAATATCAAGCACAATAAAATTCGGAGCAGTAATGGAATAAGGTCCGGATGTCGCACTGCAGCCATTATCATCAGTCACAGTTAGATTATATGTTCCTGCTCCAAGACCAGTGGCATTCAAATCTGTTCCTCCACCGTTTGTCCATTGATACGTTAGATTTGATCCTGTAGCAGTGATGCCGCTAATCGAACCCATTGTACCATCACAGGCCATATTCGCAACTACTACATTTGTTGCGTTAATTTGCGGCCCACCTTCATTTAAGATTGTAAACGGTCCGGCACTGGCCTCACATCCTGCCTGATCTGAAACTGTTAAGGCATAATTTCCGGCAGACAATCCGGTAAGCTCCAAATCCGTTGATGAACTGTTCGACCAAGAAATTGTATAAGACGGTGTTCCTCCGGAAACAGAAATTCCTGTTATTGATCCATCTCCCTGAGAACAGTTTTCGTTTGTGAGTAGAAGATTAGAAAGATCAATAGTAGGTCCAGGCGTGTTTTGCACCGTAAACGGTCCTGCATTTGTGGTACAGCCATTTGCATCAGTAACTGTTAAAGAATAATCACCACCGTTCAAGTTTGATGCTTCTAATTCGTTGCCTCCACCATTATTCCATGCATAAGTCAATCCTGTACCGCTTGCCGTAATTCCCATAATCGAACCATTCGATTGACCACAGGTTTCATTTGTGATCACTAATCCTGAAGTATTGATGCTTGGTCCTGCAACAAAATTAACGGTAAATGGTCCAGCGTTGGCAGTACAGCCCACATTATCAGTTACGGTCAATGTATAAGCACCTTGCGTTAGCCCACTTGCATTCAAATCCGTTCCTCCTGTTGGTGACCAATTGTAAGTTAAGCTGTTCCCTGTTGCTGTAATTCCAGAAATTGAGCCTAAGGTTCCATTACAGATTTCATTTGTTACAACAACATTGGTAGAATTGATCGAAGGTCCACCTGTACCATTAATAGTATAAGGTCCACTTTGTGCAGTACAACCAACTGCATCGGTAACAGTCAACGTGTACGTTCCGGCAGCAGCGTTGTTAAGTGTTGCATCAGTTGTTGTAACTCCATTCCATGTATACGTCAATGCACCAGTGCCACCGCTGGCTGAGAGCCCGGTAATTGATCCCGGAGTTGTACACCCCGCATCAGTAACTACAGCAGTTCCAGAAATTACCGGTGAAGGATTTACCGTAACAGTTACCGGAATTCTAAATGTACCCGGACAAATTCCAACATAATAAGTTGTCGTAGTTGCGAGAACCGGCGTTGTGTAGCTTGTACCTGTTGCAATAACAGCACCACCAAATTGTTGCGTATACCAGTTAATTGTTCCCGGAGCAGTACCGGTAACTGAAGCTGTTAAGGATGCTGTATTACCCGAACAAATCGTTGCACCTCCAGCCGTGATATCAAAAACAGGCGCTGCTTGACCTGAGATACCGAGCCCACCGTTTGTTGCGCCATTCACCACCATTTCAGTGACATGTGCAGAATTAGAAGTACCTGCCGCTCCACCTGTAACCAATTGTGACGGTGTTCCAGAAGTCAAGGAAATTGAACCTCCGGCTCCAGCACCACCGGGACCTGTTGCTTCACCAGATGCTCCACAACAAATAGAAAGATCATGAATCCCCCCATTTCCACCTCGCGCACTTAACGTTATAGTTCCCGGTATTGGATTCATATTCTTAATGTACACACTTCCACCGCCGCCGCCGCCGCCGGCACCGTCATTTCCTTTCTTTTGATTGGAGGATGGAAAAGAACTTGTTCCTTGATTATTCGGATTTGTTTTTTGTCCAACGGCTCCATCTGCTTCAATAGTTCCACTTCCTGAGATCGTTCCATAAACGGTGACCATGGCAATTCCTCCGCCTCGACCTCCTGCTCCACCTTGACCACTGTCCTGATCACCGGCTCCTCCACCACCTCCCATGAAAAGGCGCGTTGCATCAGCCACGAGTGCATGTCCACCTAGACCCCCATTAATTTTTCGCACATCACCACCCCAAGCGGTATTATTCGGGCCCGTAACATTGGCATCCTGATTTGAATTCGAAAAAGAATACCCGCCTCTTCCTCCTCCCGGGCTCGAGGAACCTCCTAAACCTGGCAATTCTAAGTTCCAAGCAGTATTGTATGCAGGATTAGGAATTCCTTTACCGGAATAAGTTCCAACCCCCACATTCGATCCACCACCACCACCGGCATTTTGATTTCCTCCACCGCCGCCGCCATTTGCAGGCGCACCTCTACCATAGCGAGAATACAATGCATCGTACTCGGTTGTATACCCACCTATTCCTTCTCCTTTTCGTCCACCATTCACACCTTGATAAGAACCAAGGAAACTATTTCCATTCCCTTGACCGTAGGTTGCAACACCACTTTGAGTAGATCCACTATTATCTGCTACTCCACCTCTAAAACCATAAGCTGAGGCATTAATCGTTGAATTCGAATTTAGTACCAGATTACCATTTACCTCAACAGCTACAATTCCTCCTGTTGTGCCATTCCATAAAGTGGGAATTAGAGATGTGTTCGTATTCAATGTCAAGTTTTGAAATCTAGGAATACGAACAATCTGCACATGTCCGGCCACTGAATAATTGTGTTGCAAACCACAGTTCAATAAAATAGTATTTGAACCTGAAACACCTCTCACTTCAACTTGCTCGAACTTTCCTGAATTGTTATAATCAAGTATTTGACCCCATTTATAAACAAAATAGGGCCACGATGCATCCCATGTATGTCCATTCGGAGTGGTGTAAGTCCCTCCCCATTCCACAGTAGCAGTTAGATCAATATCCATTGAAGCACCTTGCATCTGAATAATCAAGATCAAATCACCTGCAGCAAGGTTACCTGCAAAGGCACCACCACTCATGGCATTGCTATTCACTGCAATGGAAGTCGCACCGGCAGTGGCATTACTAGTAAGATGGGTATAGGTATTAACAACGGTATTCGAAGCAGTAACAGTGTAATTATTGTCTTTTCCTCGTTGTGCATTCAGTGAAAAGAAGGCCACGAGAAAAAAAATGGAGATAGTGTATTTCATAGTTTTGACAGTTCAGGAGAAAGACGAAAATACACATAAAATAGTTGGCTCCAAGTTTTCTCTTTTTTCGAGTTTTTTCAAGAGGCGATAAAAAGGCTGTTACTTTGGCTTCAGTTCCGTACTATCGACATCTCAGTTTCTTTATAATCCTAAAGTCTTAATATCCTAAAATCTTAACATCCTAAAATCCTAAAATCCTACAATCTCTCCAACGGTGTCTTCACTCCATCTACTAATGAATAACACGCCAATTTATCTTTGAAAACGGACGATTTGAAGATGGATCGATTCAACAACATGCGCACACATTCCTGAATTCCTTCCACAATGGATGGATGCGGGTGAATCAATTCGGAAAGCACTTCGATTGGCATATTGAGTTTGATCAAGAGTCCAACGGCTTGAATGGCAGTAGAAGCATGTTCACCAACGGCGCGCATACCCAAGATACGCATTTCATCATCATTCGTCACAATGATCTTGAAAAATCCTTGCGTTTTGCGCATGGCAATAGCCCTTGTGATCAAGGAATAATCCACCTTCACTACTTTCACCGGAATACGCTGTGCCTGACATTGTTGTTCATTGAGTCCAACCGCCGCAACTTCAGGATTCAGAAACATGATGGTGCAAATGTTATCGTAATTGAGTCGTTCCGGTTTGTTACCAAATGCTTTTTCGACAGCGTGACGCGCTTCGATCTCACCCATGTTCACCAAGGCTATACGGCCTGAAACGTCGCCAACGGCATAAATATTTGGAACATTTGTTCGTGTGTCGTCATCTCCAATGTGTACACCACGTTTTGACATGGAAACACCTGCGTTTTCCAATCCAAGATTTTCGATGTTCGGAACGCGACCAATGGACAACAGTGCTTTTTCCACTTGAATGATCTCTCGTCGTCCATCGGGATAAGAAAGTTCATATTCCACCATTCCATCAATGGCTTCAAGTCGCTCTAAATTTGCTTTTGAGTGAATCACAACTCCTTTAGCCCGTAGATTATCCGCAACTAATTTTGAAACATCTTCATCTTCAAAAGGAAGAATACGTTCCTGACGATCTATAATGTACACTTTCGTTTTTCCAAAATTCGAAAAGATCGTAGCGTACTCACAACCAATAACTCCGGCACCAACGATTACTAAACTTTTTGGATAATCTTCTAAGTTATCTATTCCATCACTGGTCATGATAATCTTCTCATCAACGGCAATGTTGGAAACTTTTCTTGGACGACTGCCTGCGGCAAGAATTATGTTCTCCCCCCAAACTATTTTCTCTTGTCCGTCATGCGCAATCTTCACCTCATTCTTGGAGACCATTGAACCGGAGCCGCGCTCATAATGAAGTAGTTTGTTCATCGTTTCCGTTTGAAGCAACTTGATATGACAAGAGTATTGGAATTTGCGTTCAAAAATAGCTTCTGCCAGGGTTTTCTTTACTTCTAACCACGATATTTCATACGGCGTTCTTCCTTCAGAAACAATGGTATCATTGATGTTAGAAACTTTATTTGCTATCTCCCAAAGTGTCTTTGAGGATAAAGCTCCATTGTACACTCCGGCTCCTCCCACTTTATCGCGTTCGATGAGGCAAACCTTTTTCCCGAAGTCGATTCCACGCATTGCAGCTGCGTAACCCGCGGGACCTCCCCCAATAACAATTAGGTCGTATTTCTCCATGTTTCTTAAATTCGCTTCGTAAATATAAGAAGCTCAATTGAAGTCCAAAGGAATTCCTGTTCAATTAATATGGAGATACAAAACGAATACATAGAACTGTTGAATGCTGCCTCAGCTGAAAAACAACAATTGAAAAAAGCATTTCAAAATTTAAAGTCCAAAAAACCAAAAGATTTGGATCAGCGTTTCCATACTTTACACAAGGATGCCTTTAAAAAAATAGACTGTTTGAAATGTGCCAATTGTTGCAAAACGACCAGTCCCATTTTTCGGGATGTTGACATTAAACGTATCTCTAAAGGACTGCGAATGAAAGAAAAAGACCTTATCGCTAACTATTTACGTATGGATGAGGAAGGGGACTACGTTTTGCAAAAATCTCCTTGTGCATTTTTAAGTACTGATAATTACTGTTCAATTTATGAGATTCGACCTTTGGCTTGTCGTGAATATCCACATACGGACCGTAAACACATGCATCAAATTCTCGACCTCACACTTAAAAACACAGAGATTTGTCCCGCCGTGGCAGATATTGTCGTTAAGATTGTAAAATCATAATCGTTCGAAAAACTGCCTGATTTACGAATCCGTACAGTCTAGAGCAAAGAAGAATTAATCAATGCGAATTATAGTTGAAGAAACATACTTTCTTTGTGTTTCTTCTTCGGAACGAAAAATATCGAATTCATCATCTCCATTCTCTTTTACAGACTTCAATTTTTGTGATCTGTCCCAATATACCCCTCCTGTATATTTGCGTTTTTGAATAATACTTCCTCCAACAACTTCGTTAGATGAAGCGCAGGAACCTAGGATGAGACTTCCCAGTGCAATTGAGCTGAAAAAAATTAGTTTTTTCATTTTATTAAGGATTTAGTGGTTACGAACAGTAAGATACAAATTATTTTCCTTTTAATTCCATGGCTTTAAGCGTATTGATCATCAATGATGCAATAGTCATTGGACCAACACCACCCGGTACAGGAGTAATGTAAGAGCATTTTGGTGCCACATTATCAAAATCAACATCTCCTTTCAAGCGCCAACCTCGTGCTCTGCTTGAATCATCCACACGCGTTGTCCCAACATCGATAACAACGGCTCCTTCTTTTACCATATCGGCTGTTACAAATCCCGGTTGACCAATTGCAGCAATTAAAATATCAGCTTTAAGGCAAATTTCTTTCAAATCTTTCGTTCGGCTATGCGCCAAGGTAACCGTACAATTTCCCGGATCAGCATTGCGTCCCAACATGATACTCAGCGGTGTCCCAACAATATTACTACGTCCTATGATCACACAATTTTTCCCCTCAGTCTTGATATTATTTCGCTTGAGTAACTCAACAATTCCTGCTGGTGTTGCTGGCAAAAATCCGGGAAGATTCAAGATCATGTTCCCTAAGTTGACCGGATGAAATCCATCGACATCCTTTTTGGGATCGATTGCTTGTGTAATTTTCAGTTCATCAATGTGAGCAGGAAGAGGTAACTGCACGATAAATCCGTCGATGCTTCTATCCTGATTCAATGAATGGATCTTTTCAAGTAAAATATCTTCGGGAACGGTCTCATCGTAACGAATAAGCGTACTTTCGAACCCAATCTGATCACATGCTTTTACTTTGGCTCCCACGTAGGTCATTGAACCACCGTCGTTTCCAACAAGGATCGCTGCCAAATGAGGTATTTTTTTGCCGTTCCTTTTTCGTTCCTGAACAGCTTCAGAAAGTTCAACACGAATGGCATCAGATGTAGCGCGACCGTCAAGTAATTGCATTGGGGAAATTTTACGTGCAAAGATAATATGCTTGCAGAGAATTTTCCTAAAGGAACAATTATTAATTTTACAAGCAATTGTTAACTCTTGTTAAATTCGTACACCCATGAAAAAAATCATCTTTTTGTTCGCTATGGCTTTTGGTTTAAATTTTTATTCAAAGGCTCAAATTGAAGGTCATGAAATTGGTCTGGATGGATTTGTAAGTGCTTCAACTATAGGTGGAACCTATGCATTTGGATTAAAGTACGGAATGGTTTTTAATGAAAATTTGGTTGTTGGTCCATCGTTTCGATTTCAACGTACTTGGCAGAATAATTTAGGCACCCAATTCGGTTTTAACATTATAGGAGGCGGTGCATTTATGCATTACCGTTACCAGAATGTTATTTTTGGTGGAATTGAATTTGACATGTTGCATAGTCCCGTTAGTTATGTAGTTAACAATCCGGGTAAAAACTGGGTACCAACTCTTTTCCTAGGAGGTGGATTTTCACGTGAATTTGATTGGGTTCGTTTGAATGCGGGAATGTTCTATGATGTGATTAATCATCAAAACAGTCCATTCAGACAGGCCTACTTTATGAAAGTTAAAGATGCCACAACCGGTCAGGTAGTTCGCATATTGCCGATCATTTACAGGATCAGTTTCTTCTTTCCGATTGGGAAATAAGAAGCTGGCTTCGGTACAATTTTGCTTTGCGTTTGTTGCAAGTATATTCAATCATTGGCAGCAAAATTACTCAGCCAGCAATGATACAATTTTGCTTTGCGTTTGTTGGGAGAAAATTCATTTGTTAGCCGTAAAATCACTCAGCCAGCATTAATCAGCATATGGAAATATGGTTTAGGTCTTTAACAGTTGATTAACAACAGGTAAGATTTGAAGTTGTTAACTTGCTGGCATGAAATCAATGAGTTTAATTTTCTGTTTTGTTGGGACAATTGTGATAGCGCAAGAAGAACTTCCGGCGATCTGGCGGGAACAAATCATAGAAGAGATTCCTGATCCTAACGTCAATAAAAACAACCCAGACAGCTTACAAATCATCGATTTTCCTGATGAACAAGCTGAGTTTCCGGGTGGAACAGCTGAACTCATTCGCTATATACATACTAATCTGCATGTATCAGACAGCGTACTCCTTGAAGGTCCATTTTCAAAGATCTATGCTCGATTTGTTGTTGAGCGTGATGGTTCAATTACTAACGTTGAAATTTTAAGAGGAGTACACCCTGTGATTGACAGAGAAGTGAAGCGAGTTCTGTGCACCATGCCTCCATGGAAACCTGCATATCATCTCGGAAAGGCAGTTCGTTCCCGCTATGTTTTTCCGGTAAAAATTGAATTGAAGTAAGCTTCGGTACGTTCAGCGAAAAGCTGAACACTCAGCTTGAAATTAGAGAAAAAAATCAAGTACGTTCAGCGAAAAGCTGAACACTCAGCTTGACTGCAGAAAATCAATCGGAAACTTTAGAGAAACACTCAGCTTAACTTTTGGGAATCAATTGGTTTCATTTTTTTGTTGGATATGGAACAAAGCTATCGTCTCCTTCTATTTTAGGGAAACGTTGATTGATCCAGTCTTCTTTGGCTTGCGCTAAGCGATCTTTCCTAGACGAAGCGAAGTTCCAGTCGAGGTAGCGTTCCTCCGGAAAAGGATCACCTCCAAACAAATAAACGGTAGTATTTTCTTCTATTTCAAATCCACACAATTTCGAATTCTTTGCAATGAGCAGCTGTTTTGGTTCATAAACCTCTCCTTCTGAGTGAATTTTTCCTTCCAGAATATACAATCCACTTTCACCGTACAAATCGTCTCCTAGTGAAATGAATTGGCGACGGTCGCATTTTATTTCGATAAAATACAAATTGCTATAAACCGGAACGGGTGACCGTAATCCAAATGCTTCTCCGGCAATCAATTTGAAATGTACACCTTCTTTGCTCCATGATGGAATACCTGAAGCTTCAATATGCACGAATGATGGATCCATCTCCTCCAACTCTACCGGCAAAGCGACCCAAATCTGCAAGCCATGTAAACTCTTTTCTGAATGACGCAAATACTCCGGAGTTCGCTCTGAATGTACAACCCCCTTCCCTGCTGTCATCCAGTTCACTGCACCTGGTTGAATCTCGACCTCTGATCCAAGACTATCTCTGTGCATCATTGCTCCTTCAAACAAATAAGTCAGCGTTGACAGTCCGATGTGCGGATGTGGCAAAACATCTATATTCTCCCGCTCACTCATTTTAACAGGCCCCATGTGGTCTATGAAAACAAAAGGTCCAACTGCACGCTTTTCACGAAATGGCAATAAACGTCCAACAAGAAAGCCGCCAATATCGGCTGCACGTTCTTCGATGATGAAATTGATGTTTGACATGGGGGATAAATTAGGGATTATGAGTTATGAATGAATTTGGTGGTAATACTTATAAATCAGTGTTATTCTGAGGGATATCCTTCTTATGCCTCGAATGCAGGTACTTTTCTATTCGTTTTTCGGGAACGATCCAAACTACTCCAATGAAAACATAAATACTCAAACCAATTATGGGGTGAATTAAAGACAAACCGATTCCTAAGAAATAAAGTACAATAGATGCATTCATTTTATTGTCTTTCCCAAGTGATTTTTTCAAATCAGAGGAGGGTCCTTCACTTTTAATTAGTTCGTAAACCCAGATCTTATACGCCACAGCTGCCATGAACAAAATAATTCCATAGAGCATTACGGGATACGTTTGAAAATGATTCTCTCCCATCCAGCCAGTGACAAAAGGAAAAAGAGATAGCCAGAATAAAAGATGTAGATTAGCCCACAACACACGACCGTTTACTTGATGAACAATCTGCATAA
This sequence comes from Crocinitomicaceae bacterium, assembly GCA_036825545.1. Classification (GTDB taxonomy): domain Bacteria; phylum Bacteroidota; class Bacteroidia; order Flavobacteriales_D; family Crocinitomicaceae; genus M0103. The sequence goes on from DAISYB010000016.1 coordinate 51,575, forward strand.
TATGATGGTGGTTGTTCCAATAAATTCCCAAGTAAACAAAACTTCCCAAATAAGTTAAGAATAATGGAATAATCGGTTTCAATGCTTCCATTCCAATCCCATCCGGAACCTTCATTTCTAGTACCATAATTGTAATTACGATGGCAAGTACACCATCAGTAAACGCTTCTAACCTGCCTTTACTCATATAAAACGTCCGAAATTGATGTAATTACTTATTGAATTTACCCTGAACTCAAAAAAGTAAGCTGCTAAGCCTACTTCTCCGAAATTTCTTTGAGTTTTTGCAAGGCAATCGGGTATTTGGAGTCAAAATAGGCTTCATGATCCGGAGTAACATCTATATCCACACGAACCAATGTAAATCCATCTTTATTTTCGAAAGTGTAATTTTCTTGTCCACCTGCCCATTTCTCTACTTCTTCACCGGATGTTATTTCAACTCCTCCTTGTAAAAATCCATAATGACGAATGGAAACAAATTCTGAAGGACGATTCTCCTGAACTTCAGAGACCATTCCGGCTTTATTTCCATTTTCGTCTGAACCTACAAAATAAATCTTGCTACCCTGATCCCACTTTCCTTCATACGTAGAAGTTGGATTGAAAGGAGCTGTCCATTGTTCATAGGTTTGCTTTTTGTCCAAACCAAGCATACTGCGGTACACTTTTTCTTTTGGTGCATTGATTTCAATGCTGAACTGTTTTCTTTTCATCTTGATGGTTTTCTGTGAACTCCAAATTACACTTTTTTTGTGAAATAGTTTGACTTATCAACTAGCAAACTGATAAAATACGTTGCAGCACGACACTAATAGAAAAAAAACGAACAATGATTGATTTTTTCGAATTTTCAATTACCGTAAGCGATTGTGTAAGCATTTTTCACTCAATAAATGAACTTTCAATGCACCCTCTTAAACCCTATAATAATCTTCTCAACTTCTCTTTCTTCAAACCAAGCTATTACGCGAAGAACAAGTTTCAATACCCAACCCTTTGGATGACGCATAAGTTCTCCCAACTGAGCAACAGTATGATCCACGGAACGGACCACTTCAATTTTGGAATCATTTTCTTTCTCTTGCCAAATTCTTTCTGCCGTAACCCATGAAAAACGTCGTGCTTTGTCAATGCCAAAATCGATCAATTGTTCATCGTTTCGTTTTCCGAGCCAATCCGCTAAAAACAATAGAGGAGAAACTTTACCTAATCCCTGCTGCAGTTCATCTGTGAGTGAAAACAAAATCTGATTTACTTTCATAAAGTCAGGCTTCAAATCTTCCAATTGTTTGTCCTTCATAATTTGTGCGGCAGCGTGACCAAGATCCAAATTGATATGCGCATTCATTCCCAGAATCAGGTGTTGAAGAATAATCAGGTTTTCCTTCTCTGCTTCAAACGCTATTCGCCACGATTCACTGATCACCTCTTGGTTTCTATAGCCGTGCCATGCCTCAATATACAAATTGGCAAATAGAACATCGAACTGATGCATCCGCTCATTGTCTTCAAAAATACCTTCCTCAATTCCTTGCTTAATTGCTGCCGTAGTTCTTCTGTACACGTAAGCGAAAATGGCTGCCGTATTGTTTTCTGCTACCGCCACTCCTACAATCTTATCCAGTTCGGCAAGCACCTCATCAATAGTTGTTGGTCGTTTCATGGGATAAAGATACTATTCGCAAGTGCCAAATTGTACGAATGAAATAGGTGAATTTGATCAACTTTGATTTTGATCAACTACTTTTGATTTTGTACATTGCGATATGAAAAGAAGCTTCCTTATTATTAGTATCTTGATTGGCAGTAAACTAGTTGCTCAAGTAGATCCACAAGGACCTCCTCCACCTCCTGTAGAAATGCGAGTTGTTCATGAACGAAGTTCAATCATCGATTTTCCAGATGTAGAGGCAAGTTTTAAAGGTGGTTCTAAAGCCTTTCAAAACTATATGGTCAAAAACATACGCTATCCACAACTCTGCATCGATCAGCGAATTCAAGGAAGAGTCTTCATTTCCTTTGTGGTTGAAAAAAATGGCGCAATAAGCAATGTTATTGTCGATAAAGGAGCTCATCCACTTTTGAATGAAGAGGCCATTCGACTTGTTAAAGGTATGCCGAAATGGAAACCGGGTAAAGCAAATGGTAAAAAAGTAAGAACCCGTTGTCGTTTACCAATTAATTTTATTCTTACTGATTAGCGTAATCATTTACACTTTTTTTCGTTTATACGGCTGACATTTGATGTAACCGAAGATGGTTTTAACTCTGCGCCACTTTTTGATTTTCATCACTATTCTTCTTGCAGGAATGAATTCTTCGTTTAGTTCATATTCTCAAGTAGTCAGTCCACCCGAAGTATTTGCAGCTCCACGAATTAAGCGCAGCCTCACAAAGGATACTCAGATTTTATCCAAATCATTAACAGAAGGACTTACCAGTGACAAGGAAAAATTTGATGTGATTTTTTCCTGGGTTGTCACAAATATCCGCTACGATTATAAAATGTATAATTCAGGGAGAGCTATACCTGAACTTCAACTCAAAAAACTATTAAAACGAAGAAAAGGTGTTTGCACGGGCTATGCTCTACTAATGGATTCACTGTGTTTTTATTCCGGCGTGACGAGTGTAAGCATTAATGGTTATACTAAAGGTATCACCTTTGATGTGAACGATTCTTTGTATTTTGATAATCATACTTGGAATGCGGTAAAGCTCGACAATTTATGGTATCTCTACGATGCTACATGGAGTTCTGGTCGCTCGGCATTTGAAATGAATCGACTTGGTAAGTGGCGACTTAAACAATTGAATAAGCTTTCTCTTCATGCCAGAGAGGAAACTCGAATTCTTCGTATACGCAAGAAAAAAAATGTTCTGTGTGGACTAGAAGGCGGAACTGAATTAGCTTCCACAACCGAATGGGTACTACCTACTCCTTATCGACAATTGTATTGGTTGATCGATCTTGTTCCATACAGGTTTAAATCCAAATACCGCTATGTTAGTTCAACCAATTATTACCTTACTCATCCCGATGTTTTCGTACTAAATCACTTTCCCAACGATCCCATGTGGAACTTAACTCGAACAATCAATAACTTGGATGAATTTCGAAATGATAGTACTTATTATTATGGGATCAAAGATCAATTCAGAACTCAAGTCAGGGAAGGTCGATTCTGTATGGAATGTGATGGTTTTTTAGCTTTGGATGATATTAAAAAAGCCAAAGAAGAAATCAAACGAGCAAAAGAGCATTTACCACAAAATCCATTTGTTGCTGCTCAGTCTGAAATGAAAGTCGCTACGCTTTACTATTTGGATTTTATAAAGGAGCAAGATTCAACACTGAAAATGCAATTGTTTGACTCAACAGTTCATTATATCAAAATGGGCCGTAGTGATTTCAGTGCAAGTCGAAAACCTGCTTCAAGAGAATACCTTTTTCACAACAAAAAAAATACGGCAAAACGCAATTACTTGCTACAAGAAAACAAGCAGAAACAGCGGTTATACAATTCAACTTTCAAAGCTATTCAATCGCGCCACCAAAAAATAAGAACTCTTCAACCGAAACTGAAGGCATTCGATAACCGAACAAGAACGAATCGACGCAGTTTTCAACGCGCTTTTAGCGCTATTGGTAGTCCAATCTCAAAAGAGGATAAAATAAAGAAAATGCAATCCGATTTGCAAACTTCCATGTACCGGGCGGATTCATTAAGCACACTTGTAACAAGTTTGAGATCCCGAGTACTTGAACAAACGATCGATTTATGGAAAGGATTATTGGAACAAAATGGTTTATTTAGTCCACTCGACCAACTTTACTTTAAAGATTCCTACTTACGTTCAATTTCATCGATGGACAGTTACGATCGTGAGATACGACTGATTCGATCACAAATGAAGCAACTTGAAAACGAATTTCAATCGCGTATACAACTTGAAATAATTGATCGCGCTGATAGTGTTTACCGGAATTTAAAACTCCTTCATCAAACATGTTTAAAACGAAATGAACAAGCCATTCGTTCGGCGAAAATTATGACAAAACTGAATCAATCAGGTGTATACCCCAAAGAAGGCCTGTTGACTTATAAAACAACTACACTTGAACTAATGAAGGAAGACATTTGCTGGAAAGAAGATCATGGTGAACTTTTTTATCATTGTAGTTTCTTGTTTAAAAAATTCTACCGTAAAAGTCGATTTCTCAAGTTAATGGTCAGTAGAAATACAGCTGAAGAATACAAACGACATAAACGGATTCAACAAGAAATAAGAACAACGAAAAATCGAATTCACGATGCTATAAGTACGAACAATAGGACACTGCAAATTATGCGAAAGTCAGCAGATGAGAAGCGAAAGAAGTTCTTGGATGCTCGAAGAGGATAATGAGTAAGAGGTTAGTTTGCAAAATTCATTTTAATTTTAAGAAAAATCAAATTCACAACCACCCCATCTGAGAAAGTTTAATAATCATTTGTTGGGTATTGTTCACTTCCAACAGGGATAGAATCTTACGACGATGCGTATCAACAGTATGTTTACTAATACTAAACTGTTCTGCTATTTGCTTACTGCTCATCCCCTTCATCAAACAACTGACAATTTGAATCTGGCGATGACTTAAATCCAATAGCGGAACCTGACGAAAACCAAAAAGATCTTCATGCGACTTCACGTAGGAGCTCTTACCATTCATTCCCATAAATGAAAGTGTTGAATGCTTATTTCCCATATCAACCGGTTTAATGTGTGTAATATCTGTATGTATTCCCAATGTTTTATAAATCATTCCACTTTCCGGATCTGCATCAAGTGTAATTACTTGCTGGAGAATCCGTACATAGTTCCCGTCCACTCTCCTCACCCTATAGTCATAGCTGATTTTATAATCAAGAATATCTAAGGGCTCCAATGTATTCGAAAATTCAACCACTGCATTTTCACACTGTACAAAAAAAGGTATATCCTCCGGATGAATCTTCTCAATAAAATCTTGGACTGTTATGGTTGTTGGATCGTATCCCAAAATATCAGATATGTTTTCACTTACATACTCAAAGGTAGTACTCACTAAATCAAAAACATAATAGTAAAAAGGCCCTACATGGAAATAGTCCACCAGTCGCTTGTGGTACTCTGCTTTATCTTCACGGATGTCTAACAGATTATCCGCTCTAATATTCCCCCAGATCTCTACGAGTTTGTCGAAAGATGCCATAGAAGTTTAGTTGTAAAAAGTGGTTAAACAAACGTAAGTTAAAATTTCGTCAAAGTCAATACTCATTTGTGAGTATTTTATCACTTCTTTTCCTCATCTCCTCCTTTTTTGAATCCGATCACATTGCGGAATTTCGTTTCCGCTTCTTTAAGGTCCTCCTCTAACTGTTTATAGCTCGTGATGTCCTTGATGGTGAGTACTGCCGCAACAATGTGATTATCTTGATCGACGATGGGTCTACCACTCAAGAGAACACGTTTTTTGATCTGATTGCGTGGATCCCAAAGAACAACATCTACATCATCTGTTGCCTCTCCTGTAAACGCTCTTTCCAACGGTAAATGCTGTGATGGGAAGATTGTTTTTTCATCCGGGAAATACAATTCAAACTGATCTGACAGATTTCCACTGAGATTATCATTGTGCTCTACACCCAAAATTTCTTCAGCCATCATATTGGCCATAATCACACGCTTTTCATGATTCGTCACCACTACCCCATCACCAATATTTTCAAGGATTAATCGCAATTTTTGATCATTCTCATAGAGTTGCTCCATCATTTGTTTCTGCTCTTCCTCCAATTTCATTTGTTCCGTGATATCCCGTGCCACACCATAAAGCAATCCGGATTGCATGTCGGCAGTGGCATTCCAATGTAGCCATTTATACGAACCATCCTTACATCTTGATCGAGCTTTAAAATCTATCAAGGATTTTCCTGATCTCAATTGAGCTACAGCAGCCTGAGCGCGTTCGCTATCATCCGGGTGAGCAAAAGACAAAAACGGTGCATTGTCCATGTCATTTTGATCGCGTCCTAAAATCCGTGTAAACGCCTCATTCACTTTTATAAAGTACTCCCCTTTGGCTACCACTAAGGCATCAAAGGACATATTGAAAAATTTCTCGTAAATCTTTAATGATTCCTGATTGGCTTTACGTGTTGTACTATCGTGAGCCACTGCATATAATTTTCGTGACTTCGTATCAGCTGTAGCTGTCCACGTTAACCACTTAACAGTTCCATCTTTACAATGCCATCTATTTTCAAAATTGATCGTATTCTCTCCCGCTTCCAGCCGCATTATTTCTTTCTGGGTTGCTTCAATGTCATCCGCATGAATGAAATCAAAGAACGATTTTGTGCGCAATTCCTCTGCATCATAGCCTAAGATCTTTTGTAAAGCGGGATTAAATTTTACAAAATGTCCATCCTGTGCAATCACCAGGATATCGAGTGACATATTAAAGAACATATTGCCTTCGGCCATGGAGTCTTCAAAGACTTTTCTATCTGTAATGTCCGTAGAAATACTCCCTATGGCATAAACACGATTGGTGGAATCGTAGAGTGGAAACTTAACTGAAATGAAGGTGTGCGGTCCATCCGGCAAATTAACAATTTGTTCAATTTTCAATTCCCGATCTGCTTTCAACACTTCAACATCTGAATCTCTGAATAATCGCGCTTGTTCAGGAGGGAGGAAGTCCTGATCCGTCATTCCGATTACACCTGTTTCAGGAAAACCAAAAATTTTCTGGCATTGTTTATTGACGAATAAATATTCTCCGTTGAGTTTTTTAATAAAAACGGGATTACTTGAATTGTCTAAAATAGATTGTAATAACTGTCGATTATCTTCAAGTGATTGCTCGGACGACTTGCGAATGCGTAATTGTTTCTGAATGATAAAATAGACCACTACCAAAAGAATCACGGATAGTCCAAGTAGTGAATATTGCAAGCCATCAATCAAATGTATTTGTTCAATTGATACTGCTTTGCTCGATCTTAAAAAATACAAATAGGTGATCAATGACAAGACTGAAACATTAATCAAAAAACCGAGAATGATCTTTTTTTCTAGTGCTAATTTCATAGTGGGTGTGATTAAATTGAGTCATTCTACAGTATTAACCACTGTACGTAAACCACAATTTAGACAATTCCTTTGTCATCCACAAATATTTACATGTCAGATAACTTAATAGTTAAAATTTTTCAATGGAATGTGACCTGGTTCAACCCAAAAGAGACCAAGGGAGTGCTACCGATCTCTTTGTTTCAATATGACTTTTAGAAACTTACTCTTTTCACCTTTATTCATGAGGAAATTCCACCAAAAGATTGAAAAAGCAATTTTTACTTATTTACTCACCTCAATATATTCTCCATAGTTCTTCCTTTTGCCAATTCATCGACCAGTTTATCGAGATAGCGTACTTTTTGAGTCAGTGGATTCTCAATTTCTTCGATTAATTGATCGATATTATCTTTTGTAAAACCTATTAACCATTCTATCACCTGGTTCAATTCGTCGATTGTTCGTCCTTAGCGCTCAACTTTTGTTATATAGAGAGGACACACTGATGCAAAAGTCATTATTGCCATGCGTTCGTCGTGGGATTTCATAAATTGCATTGATTTATTGTGAAGTAATTGATTTTAATAATCGTGTTTAAAAAATGAGTGAATTTCAATTATGATCTAAACCAATTCAGAAGGTAGTTGATCAAACTCTTGTTTGAATGCTCTTGAAAAATAGGATAAATTATTAAATCCAACCATATAAGCCACTTCTGAAACCTGGAATCGGTTTGATTGCAACAAATTGCGCGCCTCGTTAAGACGAATGGATCGTAAGAGTTCCACCGGAGATAGGGAAGTTGCTTCTCTGATTTCCTTTTGCAATTTGTTTCGGCCAACTCCGAGGTCATTGCAGATCATTCCGATGTTCAATTCTGAATTTTCGATATTCTGTTTGATGAACTCGATAACTCGCTCAACAAGTGAATTCTTAGGTTTTACTTGTTTATAAGAATCTTGATTTTCATTGCTAAGGTATTGCGATGTAAATTGTTCTTTTAAACGCTTACGTTGTTCACAAGTCGATTTAACGATAGCATGTAATTCAGCAACATCAAAGGGTTTTACTAGGTAGTTATCTGCCCCTAATTCATAGAGCTCGATTTTGCTTTCAACCTGTCCTTTCGCCGATAGCACAACGATTGGAATATGCGCATAATTATCATCTTCTCTGACTTGTTGAATGAATTCAGAACCATCCATGAGTGGCATCATCAAATCTGTAATGATAAGGTCCGGAACATGTTTATTCATTAGGCGCAGAGCCTCTTCTCCATTGAACGCGGAAAAACACTGAAATTCTTCTTCAAATGTTGAGCATATAAATGCATTCAAATCCGGATGATCTTCTACGACAAGTAATAAAGGTTTGACTTCCGAACTAATTTCATCAAGTCTCAACTCATGAGCTTCTGCTTCTACTTGCTCAAGAATAGGTAAAACTACAAAGAAGGAAGTACCCTGACCCAATTTACTTTTCATAGATACTTTACCACCTAAACTTTCAACGTACTCTTTAACTAAGGACAATCCAATTCCTGTTCCTTCATGATTATTCACATCTACTTTTACAAAACGTTCAAAAACTTTCGTTTTCATTTCATCGGAGATACCAATACCATTGTCAGAAACTTCAATCATTAAATGATCAGAATCTGCTTTTATTCTCAAGCAGACTTGGCCATTTTTACCTGAATAACGAAACGCATTGTGAACCAGATTATGAATAATTTGTTCCAACCTGAAACTATCTGTTTTCAAGTTAATTGCATCAATCTCCATTTCGAAATCAACACCATCTTTTTCGGCCAAGCCTTTGTATTGAAGTGCAATTTTATCTGCCAATTTCTGAGTATTGACCTCTTCAATATAGAGTTCATTTAAACCTTGATCTAATCTATTCAATTGCAGCAATTGATTAACAACCCTCATTAGGTGTTCAGTATTCTTTAAAATGTAATTGACCTGGTTTTGTACCTTGGGATCAGTTGTCAATTGTGCAATCTGAAGTGCAGGTGCTTTAATCAATGACAAGGGAGTCTTTAAGTCGTGTGATATATTGGTGATGAACCTATTTTTTATCTCATCTAATTCTTTCATACGTTGTGTTTCTTCAATGGCAACGTAAGCATCCTTAATCGACTTTTTAGCTTTTTCTTCAGTAATCTTGATTCCACAAAAAGACGCAATTATTTGAAAAGCCTGAACGTGACGTTGTTTGAAGAAACCTTTAATTGAATGCTCTGAATCAATCACACCAACCACCTTTCCTTCACTAAAAATCGGAACTGCCAATTCAGAATTCCTCAGTTGATCATCAACTATATAATCCGGATCTGAAGCGGTTTCTTTCACCAACTCTTCTTTTCCGCTTAAAAAGCACCTTCCTACTACTCCCTTTCCAGGTTCTATTTCAATGGGATCAACAATTTTGTAATCTTCATCATCGGATTTATTGCCGTAGGCAGCAATTTGAATCAACTTACCTTTATTTTCATCATATAGATAAAAAACACACTCTTCAATCTCCATGAATGGGACACACTCTCGTGCAACATACCATAGAATTCGATCCAATTTTTCTTTACGGGACAAAATATCAGAAAGTTTAGAACTCAAAACATTCAAATTTGAATAGGTTTTTCTGGATTCCTGGTAATAATTCTTTTCGAAGCCAAAATCTGTATAAACGAGGTAAATATTGACAGCTGTGATGATTGCACCAGTCACTAAGACATAATTATTGTTCGCTACAGGATGTATTGGATCAAAAAACAACATCACTACCGTACTGATCAGCATCAAGACCATGAATAGAACCACCAAGTCAAACGAAATATATTCTCTTCTTTCGGCTACAAAAAGGGTCATCGCCCAGGTCACCATAAAAATAATTCCGGAAAGAGACGTAATACCTGCAATTATGGTTATCGCACTTAATGAAATTCCAACCACAAAAATCACATACGCGGCAATAATCCTGTAGCTATCATTTTTTAAAACCAGACAAATAGAGCTAATCAAAACTGTCCCAAGGAACAGCACATGTGCTAGGTTGAAGCTACTCCAAAACCGCTCATAAGGCAAAACAGAGGATAAAGATTGTAGCAATAAAACTAAGCATACCCATTCCAAATAGCGTTTTGGAGTGCCACCCGGTTTTACGGCGTCACTGATATAAGTAATTAGTTTCATCCTACTTAAAAGTTGAAATTATAAAAAATGTCGCTATTGCGACTTATCATAATTTTGAATAAATAAAGGATCCGGAAGACAAAGCTTACCGGATCCAAAATAATTGTATTAATGTTTCATCAATTTTTGTACTGATGTTCCATTTTCTGTCTGAATAGTCAGTATATAATTTCCATCAGGTAATTGTTGATCAAAAAGATAGATTTGCTGGTTTACATCCCATTGTTGAACTATTCTACCGCTCAAATCTGACAATTTTACATTCTGAATAAATTCATCTGATCGAATTGAAAATGAAGTTTGAGTTGGATTCGGATACACAATTAGACTACTTTTCATTTCAGATGAAAGTCCTACAGCATCCTCCAAATGAATTCTGGTCATCATTAAATTTACTTCAGGCAAGTCATCACTCTGGACAATACCAGCAACTATTATTTTATTGTCTGATTGGAGTGTCATGCATTCCATTATGACACCGTCAACTTGAATTGGAAATCCATATATTTCATCTCCTCCCGGTGCGAAATCAAAATCAGGGTTGCCGTCATCAAATAATACCAAGGCATACATCCCAAACATGCTCAATCCTGCAACATGTCCGGTAGTAAGAATTCTGCCATCGTACAATACCTCAACTCTATGTAAATACACCCCATTGGACATACCAATATCAGACACTTGTTTTCCATCACTTGAGAAAGTATTGTCCGGGGTACCATCACCATTGTACATTAGTAGAATTCCATCAATGTCTGCTCCGGTTCCTTCATGTCCAACTACCAAAACTTTATTTGTCCCAACTGCTTTCACATCATTGAAGTAATGATCTTGCATTGCATTCTGGTATTCAATCATACCTGTGCCATTGAATGAATTTTCGATTAACCCATAAGAATTCAATTTGACCAAAAGTCCATTAGTAGTTGGTCCATCATCCTTAATTCCAGCTAAGAAAATATTTCCATTGGCATCCACATCCATAGACATTAGAATCTCATCAGCTCCAAAATCAAAAACATTCGATCCACTTGCAGCAAAAGTAAGATCTAAGCCACCGCCTTGTGTAAACTTAAAAATTGCAAAATCTGCATTTGCATTTGCGTTAAGTACAGATGCTCCCACATAGATACTGTTGTCTTGGTTAACATGAAGATCAAATCCAACTGCGAAGGTATTGGCACCAGCATTGAACATCACGTAACCATTGGTTCCAAACGAAAGATCAAGATCTCCATTTGCTTCAACCCTCATCAAAAATCCATTGTTGCTCGTCATACCTTCAATAACACCAACAACAAGCATTTTTCCATCATACAATTCTTTCACTGAAAATGCTTGCTCGTCTCCTCCAATTGACAAATCATAAATTGCCAAACCATTATTTCCAAAGGATAAATCAGGAATTCCATTGGCATCATACTTTGTCAATATGACATTTTGATTTGCTTCAGAGGTGTAACCTACGGCAACGATTTTGTCATCCGCTAAGGTTATGATATTCTTATACATTTCATGTACACCTATGACATGATCTGTATACGTATAACCATTAACACCAAATGTCACATCAATTTCTCCTGCATTTTGAGCAAAAATTGTTGTGGATAACATACATACTCCGGTAAGCATGTTAATTTTACTAAATAGTCCTTTCTTTTTCATAATCGTGATTTAAAGTATTTCAACAAAGATTCAGTAATCAAACTGAACTTGACTAGCACAATTTAAATGAACAATAACACAATTCAACTTCATCTTTAAAATATGTTAGTGCTAGTTAATTTGTGTTAGAAAAAACCACAATTCCATTGAAAAAAGACAAAAAAAATGACGGCCGAAACCGTCATTTTAAATCTAATCTATTAAAATTTTTACTGCCCCGGCTGTGGCATTGGCTGCTCCTTAACAAACGTCCCCGGTTTACCGTAGTCAATCAGTTCAATTACAAAAGATAAGGACTCATATGGTTTAATATCCATTGTTTGCGTTTGGGGATTGTACATTCCTCGCTCACCATACGCCAAATTCCACGGAACATACAATTTGTACTTTCCTCCTTTTTTCATTTTAGGCAAACCGAATGACCATCCCTGAATCACTTGATTCAAACTCAAAGCAACCGGATCATTTTTCCCCATCAATTTCTTCATTTCGTAAGAACTCTGAAGCGTATCTCCTTTTGCTGAGAATAGAATGTACTCAATCTTTACATCATCTCCTTCTGACGGAGATCCACCTTTACCTTCTTTCAATGTTTGAATTAAGATTCCGTTGTCAAATGTTTTAATGCCTGGGATCTTTGCAGCTTCCTCCATCATTTTCATTCCGATCTTTTCATTCTCCTTCTGCATTACAGCCTCAATGTCCTTGATGAAATTCTGGAAGATTTCTTGTTTCTCTTGCTCGGAAATAAGGGTATCTTTCTTCATCAAACCGTGGCGAAAACCTGTCACTGTCATTTTCACACTGATCTTTTTCAAGGCATCCACTTCCTTCATCTCACGGAAGAATGAATACGCTGTCAATCGACCCAAACACTCTGCTCCAGCATCTGCGTATGTTGAATCGAAATCCTGGTAGTACGGACCAAACAACTTCATTAGAGTCTCCTCACATTCAGTCGGCATCTGATCGTTCATGTTCGCTTCAAAACCTTTCACGATCAAATCCATGTTCAATCGCATAATATTCGGATCATCCGAACCAACAATCGATTTCGCATTGATCGATCCCAATACATAGGATAAACGATCCTTAAAATCATCCAGATTAATAACTTCTTCTTCTGTTGTTGCATTCTTATCACCACAACTTGCTAGTACCAAACCAGCGAAAAACAACCAAACTAATTTCTTCATCAGATAATTTCTAAAAGTTCAACATCAAAAATCAATGCACTAAACGGCTGAATTGGTCCACCCGGATGTGGATGCGCACCATACGCCAACTCTTGTGGAATATACAAACGGTATTTCGAGCCAACATTCATCAATTGTAAAGCTTCAGTCCATCCCGGAATCACTTGATGAACACCAAATTGAGCCGGTTGACCTCTATGAACAGAACTGTCAAAAACTGTCCCATCGATCAAGGTGCCATGGTAATGTACTGAAACAGTATCACGTTCGCTTGGTTTTGGTCCGGAACCTTCTGTTAGTACTTCAAATTGCAATCCTGACGAGGTAGACTGAACCTCCGATCGTTCGGCATTCTGAGCAAGGAATGACGCCCCCGCTTCTTTGTTGGCAGCGAATTGTTTTTCACTCTCAGCCTGCAGGAATGATTGAATAATTCCATTCGCTTGTTCTGGTGTGTAAAGGGGCTCCTTTCCTTCGAAAGCATCTTTAATTGCTTGAGATAGCGTATCTGTATCAATTGATCCTAGGCCTTGCTCCATCAAGCTTCCTGCTATACTCATTCCAACGCAGTAACTTACTGCTATATTATCTTGTGTCATGAAAAAAATTTGCGTAAAGGTAGTTAAATAGTGCGAACGAAATCCATCCAGAACCTGACCTTTAGAATTTTGCCAACGGATTCAATTCAGGTTCTTTTTTGCGGAAATCAAGATTTAAAAATGCACTAATCTGAAGAATGTGATTTCGTTCAATTTGCACAGCATCTTTTTTGATGACATATTGATTTTGATAACCCACCTGAAGATTGAGTTTCGAATCAAAACGGTATCCTAAGCCCAAATAGCAACGGTTTTGATCCAATACATTTTTCTCTACACCTTTCCCAAAACCTAGGATAACCTCATCGGAAGCATTGATGAACCATGTTTTGTCGCTCATTTTTTGACGATTAATGGGAATTAAGAATTGAAGTCGGTAGCGAATCCGATATCGCACGATTGTCTTTCCCAAATAACTTTCCACTTCATCATTCTCTAGCCATTTTCGCATAAAGCGTTGCTCCAGGCGGTAGCGATGCTGCAACCGAAGTCTACCGTAATCCGATCGAATACTGAATTGCTGCCAAAATCTGTTTTCATCCATGACAGATGCAGCAGGTTGCAAGCCGTAGGGATAAAATCTGGACCATGCATATCCCGCAGTGACCTCGCCTGAGTTTGATGTGTAATATTCCACTCCTATTCGACCCAGAACCTGCAGTTGCTCGTTTAGAAAATCACTTCTTCGGTATTGGAAGTCGCTGTGAATACCCCACCTCTCATTCAAACGATGATTACCGGTAAGCGAAAACCAAGAATTACTTTGGTCAACAAATTCCTTCTGTCCAAAAACGGAAAAAAATGGGAATATCATCAAAAACCACACGACTCCTCTCATAGTTCCGCGAAAATAACTCCATGGTGAGGAAGTTAATGTAACTGTGGTTACGCTTTAAAGGCTCGCAATCGGAAGATTACAAATCGGACGCTTGAACAAAAGATTATATACTACGCCCATCTGCACCGTATGATTACGTTCGATGTGAACCCCATCCGATTTCACTATGTATTGGTTCAGGTAACCCATCTGCAAATTAAATGCTTGATTGAAACGATAACCCAAACCGGCATAAACACGGTTTTGATCCATTACATTCTTGGCAACTCCTTTACCAAAGCCTAAAAAGATTTCGTCGGATGCACTGATAAAAATGGTGTTATCCTCCATCTTTTCATTGTTGAGCGGAATTTGGATTTGCAACCTGTAACGCATTCTGTGTCGCAGCACTCGCTCGTCCAACACTACAGCGTCTACCGGTGTAATTTTGTATTTCTCCAGTAACCTCTGTTCAATCCGATAACGGTGCTGTAACTCAAATTTGCCGACTACGTTCTTTAGACTTATCTGCTGCCACAAACGATGTTCATCATTTTTATGGATCACAGGCTGCTCTCCGTAAGGGAAAGTGCGAACATGGGCATACCCAACGGTGAATTGAGGTCCTTTTTTCGTATAGTATTCCAATCCAACCCGCGTTAATGATTGTTGCCAGTCACGCAGCCACTCGCTTCTTCTAAATTGATAATCGGTATGAATTCCCCAGCGATCGTTTAGTTTATGATTCCCAATATAAACGAGCCAAGCATTGGATTGATCAGCAACAATTTTCTGACCGAAAGCAGAGGACAAAAGCAGATTGGACACAAAAAAAACATGTAAAACCCTCTCCATCATTCCTCCATTTTTCTTGAAAGCAAAGTTAGCAACTCCACACTGAATCTTTCCAATTCATCAATCTCTGAAACTGTTAAAATTTGTTGTTTTTTCAATACCAGGATAAATTGTTCATTGATTTCCACGCGGTAATCTCTGTTCTTTTCGAGAAAATCTAGTACCTGTGTAGTGAATAGATCACGTACTTCTGACTCCACTTCACTTGTGAGTAAATAATGATCTGAAAAAGCCCGATGGGATTCAAATCGAATGTCTTTTGGTGCAAAACGTTCCTGAATACTGTCATATTTGGTAAGATCGTCCATACTAAACGTAGGTAAGTTTAAATTTGGACTGACAAATGCTGTAAAGTTCACTTTTCCTCCTTCCAACTTTAGTCTTTCTGTAGCACGAACATCTGCAATTTGAAAGTTTGATCCCATGATAATGTTGTGTGCCTTGTCAATTGTTAAGTTGGAAAGCAACTCAAAATTACGGAACTCATACCCAAACACAGCACCCGGATTGTAGTCATAACCTTTCGAGTGCGCATATTTCATTAAGACCTTATCCCTTTCAGAAAGTTTAATTTCCAATGAACCTCCTATCCTTCTTGCTGAAGTAGGGAACTCATTTTCTGGTACCAGGTGTTCCATTGCTTGAAAATGAAGAATCCTTCCATCTCTTTCCCATAATTGCTTCGTGTTTTCGAGATGTTGCATCACATTATGATCAATGAAATTGACTTTCTCAAAATTCAAACTATACGTTTGAGAGGAATTTTCACCATTAACAATTTTCTTTAGGCTTAAATAATTGGAAAAAGTCAAAGCTCCTTCTAACTTGAACAGTTCCTTTTCCCGATTACCTTTAATTTTAAACAAGTTGGAAAAGGATTGACCTTTCGTCAAAGTGATCAGTAAATTCAACAAAATACCAATCCCAATTCCAATAAGTAGATCAGTTGCCAGAACGACAAGACAAGTAACAACAAATACCACAAACTCGTACTTGCCTATTTCCCACATGTGTTTAAACTCTTTGGGAGAAGCCAGGCGAAAACCAGTGAAAATCAACATTCCTGCGAGTGCAGATACAGGGATCAATTCAATAATCGGACGAAGAAGGAAAATGAACAGCAATAGAAATATCCCATGAAAAAAATTGGACCATTGTGATTTTGCGCCATAACCAATATTGGCCGAACTTCTTACAATTTCAGAGATCATTGGCAATCCACCAATTGCTCCGGCAAGTGAAGTTCCTGCTCCTAAACCAACCAAATCCTGATTCAAATTGGCTTTACGTTTCTTCGGGTCAAGTTGATCTACGGCCAAAGCACTTAAAATACTTTCAATGGATGAAACCAATGTAATCGTTAGTACTGCCAACCAGAAAACCGAGGTGGCGATCTTTCCAAAATCAGGTACGACAATACTCTTTGAAAGATTATCTGGAAGATCAACCATGGTATTACCGTGCAAATGAAACAATTGAGCAGTAGGAATAGCAATTAGAAGAACAATCAGCGGTGCCGGAATCTTTTTAATCCCACTGAATTTAATTCTGGAATGAATAGCAAGTACGAGCACACTTACACCGGCTATCAACGCGGTGTGCCAATCCATTGATACAAATGCTCTCGGAATTTCCATAATTACTTCGTAAAGCTCCTTTCCTTCTGCTTTTACTCCCAATGCAGGAAACAATTGCTTTACAATTATTATTACTCCGATAGCTGCCAACATTCCGTGCACAGCAGCACTTGGGAAGAAATCACCCAGTTTACCAATCTTCAATAAACCAAAAAGCAAAATCAAAGCACCGGACACTACGAATGCAGCCAAAGCATAAGGTAATCCACCCGGATTTGCTTCGGTCCAAGCGCCACCCAAACTTTCTATTGCTCCTAGATTAACAACAATTAAACCTGCAGCGGGTCCGGCAATAGTCAAATAAGATCCATTAAACCTGGAAACGAAAATTCCACCAACGATAGCCGCAAATATTCCTGAAGTGGGTGGAAATCCTGACGCGATCGCAATCCCCAAACAAAGTGGCAATGCAATAAGTGATACACTGAAACCGGCAATCAAATCATCCTTCCAATATTTCTGAAGGTTCTGTATTCCGTTTTTTATTGAAATAGTTTTCATGTTACTACTATTTTATGAAGAGCGCTTTGCTACTTCGTGATACGTTTTAATATGTGGCCCCAAGAAGATTCTGGCATAAATTCGGATTGCTGCGAGCCCATTCAAAATCAAACTCATGGCTACGAAAAATGCCAGCAGCAACTGGTCTTCATGGATGTGAGAAAAAATCAAGTCTTCACCAATAAAAGTTGGGGTGATTGGAAATCCTGAAACGCCAAGACAAGAAATCAAGAACATCACTGCTACTCCGGGATACTCGTAAGAATGTCCATAAAAGCGGTCAAGGCTGACCCACATTTCTCGTCTTCTCAAGTACTGAATACATGCATATCCGATCAAGCCTGAGATTACAACTCCACTTAAATACCAACTGTGATGAAGAAAATTAACTTGTTCATTGAATGAAACCGCTAAAGCAATACCGAAGTGATTGGTAATAATCAAACTCCAACTTAAGCGCACGCTTGCCCGCTCCGTAAAGGCTTTAATCACCATTAACAAGCCTACCAATGCATAGATAACAGAAAAAAAGTAACGCCAATCCTGATGAATTAACTTAGGATTGAACAGCAGATAAATTCCAATCAAAAAAGATAAACCAAAGAAGAAGTAAACGTTTTTGAAAGTTAGAAAATGCCATTTTGAACCTATGCGTTTTAATGGATTCCAAAAATAATTGTGCATAAAGTTATCCAAGTTCCATTCCTTTAAACTCAACATATACAGACTGTATTCAACCCGTTTTGACCAAGTGTCCTCCATTGTTATTTTACGGGGTTCAAAGTGATAGAATTGTTCACGGATCTGATAACTGACCATAGAAGGCGTTACCAATAATTGATAGGTACGTAGAAATGCATTTCCAGCAACATGAACCAATGCAATTGTCTCCCACCCCATTGCAATTTCACAGAAGATCAATCCAATTTGAGCAATGGATGAATAAGCGATCTGGCTTTTAACTGTTGATTGCACTCGTGATGAAAAAGTGGCTAAAACAGCGGTTAGTAAGCCCATTAGCACGACAAAAATCCTAAATACAAGCTGATGTTCCCAAAAAGGGTAAGTCCGCATCAACAAAAACGCACCCATATGAACAGAAAGAGAACCATAAAAAATCGCACTTGAGGGAGTTGGTCCTTCCATCGCCCTTGGCAACCAAGATGAGAAAGGTAATTGTGCTGATTTTGCAGAAGCAGAAATGAAAATGAGTAAAGAAACCGCCAATCCAACGACGCTATGTTCGGTCAAATGATTGTGTACCAATTCATAGTTGTTCATTTTATAAAAAGAAATGTTCTCGTGCCACAAATGATGACTTAACCACATGGCTAAAATGATCCCTACATCGCCAATTCTATAAATCGAAAAAACCTTCACTGCGTTCTTCACCGGTAAATACCGATCCCGATAAAAAGCGATGAGCAAAAAGGAAGAAATACCCAATAATTCCCACCCGACAAAAAGGGTTTCTAAATTACCAGCCATAACAACAATCGAGTATCCGCTAAAAAACAGCAGTATGGTATTAAAATACCGTTTGTACCCTTCTTCCTGATGTAAGTAATAGCGGCTGTATCGTGTAACCAAAAATGTTAACATGGAACCTACAAGGAGGTAAACCAAAGTGATCCTGTCGAAATAAATATCGATGTAAAAATCATATCCATCGGATCGAAAGATTGAGAATTCCTTCAGATTGATTACTCCCGAACCACTGAACAACCACAGAATACTGAATGCCAAAGCCAGCAAAAACTGTGAGCTGGAAGTCAAAAAGGCAACGACAGAAATGAATCCTTCCTTTGAACGGGAAATAAATAAACTGACCAAGAATCCAAACAATGGAATCAACACAAACAAATTAACAAGCTGTTCCATGGGACTTTGTTTTAAGCAGTTGGACCGGAATATTCCCACTTTCATTAAAAATCGAATCAGCTTGAAGGAACATTAATGAAGAATCGGAAGTAACAGGTACATAAGGGACAAATTCCTCGTGTTGAAATCGAAAGAATGATCTTTTTAGAGGATCAAAACAAACAAGATGCACCCATTCGTTTGCAAACCATTCGTAGGTAGCAGAATTAGTCTGAATTGCCAGCAGAACAAGTTCGGGAGCTTGTTCAACGATCACTAATAAACGTAGTGGATCATGCACTTCAATCATTTGTTTCGGTAATCCGGTCCGCAGATCCCCTTCAATTCCATTGGCTACTCCGATGAGTCCCATCACATTGTGCGGCAGTTTTGTTCCGGCGCCAAGTTGTTGGTTATCGACTCTCGAAAAATAATACTCCAAATTGATCCCACCACAAACAGGTGCCACTGCATTCAAAATACCACTGAGCAGTTTCCCATCTGAATCATTCTTGTAGTAATATGAATTCAGGAAAGATCTTCTGTCAAGAAAAATATTCTTCGAAAAAGACCGCTGTCCAACGATACATAAGGCATTTGTTGCATGATTTAATTCCGGACGCGGTTCGAACAATGAAATGGTTCGTTGTTTCACCTTTTTATGCACCAAATCAGGTTCTTTTGAACTATCAATGAGTAAAAATCTTCTTGAGCGCTCGCGTGCATTTGCCTGCAAGGCCCTATGAAAAACCAACACATTTGCCAGATGGAGTTCTTGTTGATCTATGCTCAGTTGATTTTGATCATAAAATTGTATTTCGTCTCGTGAAGTATCGTGTAAAGCTCCCAAGAAACGAGTAGAAGAAGGAATGACAATTCCCATTTCCACGAGCATCTTTCGCACAGTTGGATCGTTTGCCATGTGCGCCATGACCCGTGCATTAACCGATCCCGGTCGACCCGAGCAAGCACCACAATCATATCCGGCAAAATGAGTATTGTTAACGCTACTCGATCCATGTCCAACTAAATAAACAAAAGGTGCAAAATGGTTGGTTAATCCAACACTTCGAAGCAGACCTTCTACACGTTCTGCCATTTCAAGGTGCGTGAACCCAATTTGAAGACCATCTTCTGAAAAATCCCCTTCTTTGTGTTCAATAGACAGTTTACTTTCGGAATGCATGTGATCTTCAGAACGAACTGCTGCGGCTATTTCAACTGGTCGAAAAACAGAGATCAACAATTTAAACGCTGACCAAAATCCCAGTGTATGCGTGTACAGCCAACCCATAAACAAGTTATGTGATCTTTTTCCGAAATGAAAATCCTTTTTGATCCGTTTCTCGCCTTCCAGTTCTTTGATGAGGTACTTTGGTTGCATTGGAGCAGGACAAACCTTTGTGCGAAATTTCCCCTCCATAGGCTGGAAGTAAAATTCAACATTGAAAAAACCTGCTGTTCCATAAGTTTGACAATTTGGATCAATAATTTCAATGTGTCTGCGTAATGAACCTTCTCGATCATCAATACAAAACAAAGCCTGAAAAGAACCTTCAATAATTTCTTGTTGTTGGGGATATTCAGTAGCCAACGCCTTCAGCACACGATCATAATAGGACCATTCATAAGCATCTTGCCATATTTGATGATAGATGAGCTTTTTCCCTATCGACTCTTTATGGAGTGAAAAATCTGAAGGCAGCATTTGTGAAATGGGCGCCCACACCTGACCAAAATGATCCTCTAACGCGTCAATTTCTAACAATAACTCAAAACAAATAAATTCTTCCAGATTGATCTTTCGATTATCCAGCAGTGTGTTTGGAGATTCTCCCAATACGTTAACCATGCCCGACCAACCCGGGTGAGCAAATTGTTGATCAAAAAGATAGTCCTCAAAATATTCTTCTTTTCCAACGATTACTTGTAGTAAATCTTCCATGTGAACAGTTGAATCCAGAAGAAGCGATTGAGCTCTTTTTGTCCTGAAAAAACTTACAGCACTTGTTCGTTCGATCGTTCTCAATGAATCCAAAAATCCATCTTGATAAACTGGAAAATTCCAAATTGCCACGCCTTGATCCAGATAGGCTCCGATCACACGAAACAAAACAGGATGAACAAGTGTATCCATATCCAAATGATAGCTATTCTTCCAATAACTTCTAATCCTACCAATTTTTTGGTCGATAAGTGGTTCTGTATGGTTACCGAATAAATCGTCTCGACGTATTTTGGACTGTGATAGAATTTGGTCAAGAATTGTATCATTGATTTGACCCTGAGCATGCAATGCAGCATATTCCTCCAACCTCAGGTAAACTTTGTAACCAAAAGTTTGAGCAGCTTCTTGAACAGCATCATGAAATTTCTTTGACTGAAATGCATGAAGTGTATTATGGTGGATGAAGTCCTTCAAGGGAGCCTGAGTCGGCAAGTAATGACCAAGATGTTCGAGGACTCCAACCTTATTAAAGGGTGATTTTTGTTCCATAAAAAAACTTTAGAATTATGATAAACGGAAGCCTTTGAAAGGCATTAGCATGTATCATTTCTAAAGTCTGTATGTCTCCAATAATATAAAAAGGGGAAGTTTATCTGAGCGATTCGGAACCTCCAGTTGCTCCAGCTCTTGATTTAAGGATTCGAAAAGTGCTGCTCCACAAACATAAAACGAGGAATGATCAACCGACGATTTCGCATCTGATTTCTCTTCTTTCTCTTCTTTTTCAAATGTGGATTCTTCAATATCTACAATTGAACAAGGATGTTTTATTTCATCCTGTCCTGTAGAGGTTTGAATAGTATCTGAAGACGATAATTGTTGTGGAGTAAATTCACTGAAAAAACCATTAATAGACGAGTTTCCAATATTGAAAAGGAAAGCCAATCCAATGATTAGCATCAAAACCCGGCCATATCGTTCGCTATGGAACATGATACAAATGTATTACAGTTCTTTAGGAATTCGTTTTTTTTTATGAAAATTTAGCTTGTTAGAAATTCGCCTGCCATCTTCGTTTCTGATCTTGGAAGAAGGATTCCATTCCTTTTGCGTGATTTCTTGCCTTCATAACTCCGCTATTTTGAGCTAAATTCAAGTGCAGTTCAGCAGCATCGAAATTAGCCGTCCAGATGTACAACTCTGCTAGATTACAATGAATAACCGCTGTGATTTTATCATTTACACGCGCTTTGTCGTCCGATAAATTACTCTCCTGCAACAACTCTTTCCAAGCGTTGATCGCTTCATTCAATTTTGCAAATGCCGCCGAACGATTTCGTTCTTTTGCAACTAAATTAAGTGCCTGTGTTGACAAGGTATAAGCCTTGGTCATATCTGAATACTCGTAATCGCGGTATTTTTTTACTGTGTACAGTTCTGTTCCGCGCGTTGATAGTACGAATCCGAATTCATTGTTCAATTGCTGATTGACTTCATTTAGTGCTCTTTTTCTTGCATCGCGTTCCAGATCTGTATAGAACTGTTGCTGGTTATCCATCCACCAAAGCTGAAATTCATACGTAGAATTATAGGTCTTCATCGATTGAGCCTGTGTTGACTCTAAAAAACGACGTTTAAAGACCTGTCCTTCAGTTGGCGTTTCAATCGTGACTTCGATCGGCAACATATACTGGCAAACATATTCGTAACGTGTATTAGCACCAGAACCCTTCTTAGATTCTACAATTCGAATTCCTTGAATGGGTAATACGGTGTAATTGATAATAAATCCACCTAATCCTTTCGAATATCCTTTTAGATCTATCCCCTGATTGATCTCTTGCTCGTTGACTTCAGAATTCATACGAATCGGATCTAAAGGAACAAAAACTGGTGCTGCCGGATATTGTGGAGCAAGTGGTTGCGTTGCCGGTGTTCCTGCCAATTGCGCTTTTTCAAATGCAGCCATCTGGGTCAAATACTGACGATCAACTTGCTTTTTTTGATTGAGCCAAGCATTGTACTGACTTTGATAAGCTACTTCTTGCAGCTGTTTTCTTTGATTGAATACTTGCGTACTATCCTCATTTGCTCTGCGGTAATCGTGATGAATACGCACTTCGTATGTTGTGAAAATCGGATTGATCCTTTGAAGTGGCAACTGAATATACTGAAAGTTTACTTTGTTATCATCAATATTCTGAGCAACTAGAGGACTGCTTACGAAAAGAAATGCAATAAATACAAGGTAAAGTGTCTTCATAAAATTAGTTTTTGGTGCTTCGCCCTTCGCAAGGACTGTACCAAGTTAATTATTTCAATGAATTTACACTGTCAAGGCCTTAGAAATATCTTCCCAGATATCTTCAACATGCTCCAAACCGATCGACAAGCGCACTAAACCATCTGAAATCCCCACTTCATTCCGTTGTTCGGGAGTTAATTTGGAATGTGTTGTTGATGCCGGATGCGTGGCAATACTTCTCGTATCGCCAAGATTTGCAGTCAAAGAAAACAGCTGTAAAGCATCAAGAAACTGCCGACCTGCATCCAAGCCTCCTTTCAACTCAAAAGAAACTATTCCACCTCCAGAACTCATTTGTTTTTTCGCTATTTCGAATTGAGGATGAGAAGGTAAAAAAGGATATTTCACCCATTCAACAGCTGGATGATCCTCCAATCGCTTTGCAATTTCAAGTGCATTCTTGCAGTGACGCTCCATTCGAACATCAAGCGTTTCTAAAGACTTGGAAAGGGTCCACGCGTTAAAAGGACTCAAGGCCGGACCAGTATGTCTGGCAAATGCACGGATCTTATCGATCAATTCATTCGATCCCAAAATGATCCCACCTAAAGTTCGTCCCTGACCATCAATGTATTTCGTCGCAGAATGGATCGAAATATCAGCACCAAAATTCAAAGGTTGTTGAAGAATTGGCGTTGCGAAACAATTGTCAACTGCGAAGATTAGATCGTGTTTTTTCGTGATCGCAGCAATTCGCTCCAAATCAATAATGTCCAATCCGGGATTACTGGGTGTCTCCAGATATAGTATACGCGTATTGGATTGTATGGCATACTCAAATCCTTCGTAATCATCAAAATCGACATACGTTGTATTAATCCCCCATTTCGGAAGGATCTCGGTAAACAAACGATGCGTTGAACCAAAAACCGATCTGGCAGATACAATGTGATCCCCCGATTGCAATAAGGCCCCGAAAAAAGTGAATACAGCAGCCATTCCTGAAGCAGTTGCCCAACCATTCTCAGCATTTTCCATGGCCGCCATTTTATCAATGAACTCCTGCACATTTGGATTGGCATAGCGGGAATAGATCTCTCCCTCTTTTTCCTCAGCAAATTGAGCCCGCATGTCCTCAGCATCTTCGAAGACATAACTGCTCGTCAAATACAGAGGTACAGAATGTTCGTTGTGCACTGTTCGCTTATTTTGGATACGAATAGCTTGGGTCTTTTTGTTCATGCTTATTTAAATTGAAAGGTGTATAAGATGCTATACTGGCGACTTCGATACGATCTCGTTCCTCGATCACTCAGTCGCCTGATTAGCATCATATAATCCTCACCTCATATGTTATTTTGATCTCCTTACTCAACGAAGCTGAAACTGAACAATACTTTTCTTTAGCGAGTCCAATGATACGATGGGCATTCTTTTCCTCAACAGAATTGTCAAATTCAAAAATCAGGTGAATATGCTCAAAAGGTGAAGGGACTTCATCTTTTCGTTTCGCGTCAATCTCTACTTTATAATGCTTCAGTTGAATTCGCTGTTTACGAAGCACATTCAATACATCCACTGAAATGCAACCTGCCAATGAACCAGCCAATAATTGCATTGGTCGAAAGCCTTTGTTTTGTCCACCAAGAGAAGGAATGGCATCCATTAAACAGCTGTTCGATTGTCCATTGGTCAATTCCATTACAAATGGTTCTTCAATTCGCTGGAGCGTTAATTTCATGTTCTGATTTTTTTGAGGTTACGGTTCAAATATACTCCAAACTACAATTGAGTCAAGCTTCTATTTCTGTCAAATACTGAATTCGTTCTGACTGTAAAACATTTGAATTTTCACTTCCCACAAATGAATCCGGAAGAACAATTACGGAAAGATCCGCTCGCTGATTCAGATCAAATTCACGCAGATCACTGAAATTCACCCAACCTGTCTGGTAATTGTAACCTCCGCTTTGATACACCTCATCAATACGCGCGAACGGAATTTCATTAATAGCTTCTATAAATTCTGATCCAGCATAGATCTTCAGGAAAAAATCTTCACTGAATTCAACAGTCGATTGGTCATCCGTCTTTCGGTACTCGTACCGATAATCGAACTGAAGCGCAGAAATATCTGAAAGAACGGCGCTTGCGGTTGGGAAACTTCCAGCTCCTTTTCCAATGAACAATTGCTTATCAGAGAAAAGTGCCTCAACAACAACTGCATTAAACTCGTTATCGACTTGATAAGCAAAATGATCCTGTTTCACAAAATGAGGCGCAACGAAACCAAGTACTTGCTGATCCAGTTTTTCAGCACGGGAGAACAACTTAATACGGTAACCTTTTTCCGAAGCGTATTTCACATCCTGTGGTTTGAGGTTTCGGATTCCGTAGTTGAATACTTTTTTGGGTTCCACGATCAATCCGAAAGCATGCTTGATGAGTAGAACCAACTTATATTTTGAATCAAATCCATCGACATCCAATGTCGGATCGATCTCAGCAAATCCCAATTCCTGTGCTTTTTTCAAGGCATCCGAGTAGGCAACACCAAAATTCGACTGGGTCAGAATGTAATTCGTTGTTCCATTAACGATTCCCTGTACAGAAGATAATGAATCGTTGTTGTAGTATTCTTCCAGATTTCGGATGATCGGAATGGAACCACCAATTGCCGCTTCGTACAAGAAAGAAACGTTATTCTCTTTTGCAGTTGCGATCAATTCTTCCAAGTGCTCAGCGATCAATTTCTTATTGGCTGAAACCACACTTTTGCCGTTTCTTAAGGCCTTCAAAACTATTTCATAAGCCGCCTCACTGTCATTGATCAACTCGACCACAACGTTGATGGACTCGTCATTCAGAATGGTGTTCACATCATAGGAAAAAGCCTCTTGTGGCAGCGTTCGTTGCTTGTTCGGATCTTTCACCACAATTTTTGAGATTTCCGCATCGAGCAATTTACTCTTGTTTAACACATCATACAATCCGGTTCCTACGACGCCAAAACCGATCAATCCAATATTCAATTTAGTTCTCATGCTACTTGTTCTTTTTTTGTTGATTTAAAAATGGTTGGACGGTTCTGCTTGAAATCGTTGTACAGAAAGTCCGAAATAAGGTCTGTTAATTGTTTGTTTTCTACAAGGAATCCATCGTGACCAAAGTCAGAGTCAATCTTTCCGAAAACGGCATTCGGAATCCACTCTACCAGATATTCCTGCTCCTTTACCGGAAACAACAAATCTGATTCGATACCGATCACCAATGTTTTCGATTTGATCTGCTGCAAAGCAATCTCCACAGAAGCTCGTTTTCTTCCTAGGTTATGAGCATTCATTGCTTTTGAGAGCGTGATGTACGAATAGGCATTAAATCTTTTCGTTAGTTTCTCTCCTTGATAGCGCTGGTAAGAAGCTGCCAGGAAATCGTCGGTTGTATGATTCCCCGGATTGGTCTGTGTTTTTGCATAACCGTCATACGAACGATAACTCAACATCGCGATCGAACGCGCTGTGATCAATCCGTAGCGTCCGCCATCGGGTCCATTTCCAAAGGTCTGATCGGCATAAATTGCTAATCGCTGTGTTTCGTTGAATGCAATCCCATAAGCGGAATGACGTGCATTAGTTGCAATCAATACCAATTTATCGAACAGCTCAGGTCGCTCCACTGACCACTCCAAGGATTGTTGTCCGCCCAAAGACGCCCCGATAAGCAATTGGATCTTTTCAATCCCTAGGTACTTTCGCAATTCTTCGTGCGCTCTTGCCATGTCGCGAGTTGTTATGAAAGGAAAGCGATCCAATATAGGTTCATTATTGACTTCAGTATTCAATGGACCACTTGTACCGTAATGCGACCCTAAAATGTTTGCGCAAACAATAAAATAATCTTTAGGATTAAAAAGATCGCGCTCACCAAAAACGCCTTTCCACCAGTCGAAAACATCGCTATTGGCTGTTAAAGCGTGACAAACCCAGATCACGTTGTTTTTTCCCGGATCAAAAGTTCCGTAGGTGTTGAAAGCGATTTGAAGTTCGCTGATCTGTTCGCCACTTTCCAGTTGAAAAGGCTGATCGGCTTTGTATAATTGAATTGTTGACATAATATTATTTACTAATCGATTGAAAAAATTGAATTAAATGATCAGAATCGGGAACGAAAAGTCCGATCCATTTGGATGTACTGTTTATAACCAAAAAAGAAAAGGGATCATCAGCACATGCAGCAAAAACAGCACATGGCAAGAACCACTACTTGTGTTTCTCTTGTAAATTCTGAAAAATGTTGGAAATTCTGCTTAACAGAATACTTCAGCGCGTTGATCTCAAATGACTTTAACTTCTTCATTTTAATAATTTATATTCTTCCGACAACATTGTCGAAATCAGGATTTGGCACCGGTTTTCCAATACTAACCTCATTGTCAGCACTTAAAGTTGGTTGCCAGAGGGTCAACGAGCCTGTCTCTCACCTCTTCTTTATAAATCTTAGATCCACCGCTTGTGGAAATGATGCTGCAAATCTTTTAAATTTGTTTTGAATTTACCAAACATTTTAAAAAAAAATATTTCAACCCCACATTCAAATGATTAATAAACAACGTTTTACAACCATATTTCTCCTTATCGTACTTGCCGTAATTTTGATTTTTATGTGGGATCGTTACATCAAAGAGCTCGTGCTTGATGACTATAAAACTGTTGAAATTGAACTAAACGGAGCAAGTCAATTGATTGAATTGATGGCCGAAAAATCCAACGAAGGTATTTATGGTTTATCTCTCAAAATTTCGGGCAATGCAGAAGAAAATATTGAACTTTTAATGGGGATCGAAAAAGATCAATTCATCAAACAGGTAAGTTTGAGAAAAGGTGAAGTTACGTTTGAATACGACAGTGATTGGTATGTTGATCGATGCTATTTGTTTTTAAGTGAGAAAATCAATCAAAAGGGGAGTTTAATAATTGAATATAAATTTCTATACATCAACAATCCCTGAATGACAAACGAGGGTATTGAAATCTGATTATCTTTGGTTTATGAGCAGCTCAGCAATTACATCCGGCATGTTGATCTTTTTCGGATCAGTAGTCGTTCTGATATTCGGTCAGTACATTCTAATCCCTTTAATTGCTGCAGTCTTGGTATATTTTCTGATCCGCTATATCACCAAGCTTTTTGATCGGATCACATTTATCCGAGACAAAGTAGCGATGTGGATAAAGAACATTATTGCAACCTTCATTTTGTTCTCAATAGCAGGAGCTGTCTTAAGACTAATTGTTTACAACTTCGATAACCTGATCCGTAAATTCCCTTCTTATCAAACCAACGTAGAGAGCATTCTTCACACGATCAATGATACTTTTGGAATTGATCTGATCCTATCGATCACTGAAAGTTTGAATGATCTGAATCTTGCCGATATTGCCAATACGGCATTCAATTCCCTGACCACTATTTTCGGAAATGCCCTGATGATCACATTTTATGTGGTTTTTCTTTTTATTGAACAAAGTAATTTCAAGACAAAGATCCGACTGCTTTTCAAAGGTGAGCGGCTTACATCCATTTTAGACCTGCTATCAGACACTGAACATTCTGTATCGCAATATATCGGCTTGAAAACAGTGATTAGTTTGTTAACCGGTGCGGCCAGTTACATTGTGTTACTTTCCTTTGGGGTGGAATCGGCATTATTCTGGGCTTTTCTGATCTTCATCCTCAACTACATTCCCTATGTAGGATCACTCGCCGCTGTACTCTTTCCCTTTTTGTTTTCACTTATTCAGTTTGGTGAATTCACCAACCCCTTGATCATGCTTTTTATTTTGGGATCAATTCAAATGACGATAGGAAATTTTATTGAACCAAAAGTAATGGGTGACCTCCTGAATATCAGTCCAATTGTTGCACTTGTTTCTCTTGCTTTTTGGGGATCAATCTGGGGAATAGTTGGTATGTTTATCAGTGTTCCGGTTACTGTTATTCTGATTATTGCTTTAGCTAAGATTCCTAAAACAAGACCAATTGCGATCTTATTATCTCAAAACGGAAGAGTATGATAGAATCCTTATTTCCCTACAAATTACAAATCATTGAGACAGTTGTTGTCCTGATTTCATTAGTGATTATCCGATACTTAAGCAGAAAAGAAGCCACGAAAGTTTTCTTAAAGCTACATGTTGATCTTCAGCGCAAAAGGATCACACACCGGATCATTAATATTTTTATCACGATCATCACAATCATCGTACTTGCAGCGATCTGGAACATCGATCAAACCCAGTTAATGTTGTTCCTAACCTCCATCCTAACTGTTTTGGGAATTGCATTCTTTGCGCAATGGTCGATCCTTTCCAATATTACATCTAGCCTGATTCTATTTTTTAATCATCCGTTGCGAATTGGTGACACCATACAAGTATTGGATAAAGAATACTCTATCGAAGGCAAATTGGAAGATATTTCATTCTTTTTTGTTCATTTAAGGACAATTGATAACGAGATGATCACAATTCCCAACAACCTTGCACTTCAGAAAATGATCAAAACTTCCAAGAACCAAAGTGCAAACCATCCAAAATCGAAATAAATGAGAAAACTGATCCTACTCCTTATAGTCCTGATCAGTCAATCGCTAACTGCTCAAAAAGCAAATCTGGAAACCGTAAAATCATTTTGGGAAACGATTATTATTCCGATCGCAGAGAATAACGAAGAAGTAATTCTTAAGAACACACAATTTCCGCTAAGCGGTTCATGGGGATATCATCTGGATCTCAAGGAAGATGAGGCCAATTGGGATCGTGATCTGTTTCAGAAGAATTTGAACGCAGTGTTTTCATCTGAATTTAGATCAAGATTGAAAGAGATGAATTTTAATTATCTGGTTCATCATACCGATTCTGAAGAAAAATTCCATTTTATTCTTCAAGTCAATTTCAGCCAAACAAAAAACGGAGTTACCAGTGACTTATTCTACTTTCTATACTTCACTCAATTTGATAAAGTATGGAAATTGTATCAGATCGAAATAGCGGGATGAGTTCAATTGACAATTGGAGGGCAACTTCGATACGATTCTGACAATCGCTTTATTACGACAAAAGTTCAGTTAAGTCCTTCTGTCAGAATCACTCAGTTGCCTATACAAAACAACAACAATTTTCTGCTTACAGTCCAAAATGTTTTTCTGCTTCTTCGGCGATGTAACCTCCAATGGCTAAAGAGGCTGTTGCTGCAGGAGATGGCGCATTGAGGACATGAATGGATTTCCCATGGTATTCGATACGGAAATCATCACGTGTGTCGCCGTCTTGTCGTAACAAAAGTGCCCTCACTCCTGCTCTACCCGGACGAATATCATCCATAGTCAATGATGGGATCATGCGTTGCAAGGTTTTGAGAAACAAGCGTTTTGAAAATGCTCTGCGGTATTCATTGATCCCAAAACGCATGTTTTTGAAAAACAATTTCCATGTCCCGCAGTATGTAAGTGCATCCCAGGTGTCGCGGAATGAAAAATCGGTTTTTCCATAACCCTCACGTTTAAAAGTAAACACGGCATTTGGCCCGCATTCAATCTCTCCGTCAGTCATACGTGTGAAATGCACACCTAAGAATGGAAAATCAGGGTTTGGAACAGGATAGATTAAGTGTTTAACTTTGTGGTGACCGCTTTCAGTCAACTCATAATAATCACCACGGAAACCAACAACCTTCTCTTTCAACTTTACCCCATCCTTCTTCGCTAATCGATCTGCTTGCAAACCGGCACAAAAAACAAGATATTCTGCTTCAAAATCACCATTATTGGTTTTAATGGTTGATGTTTCTCCATTCTTAACGATATCCAAAACCTCATGCTTCAACTTAAGCTCACTTTCCTGATTGATTGCCAAAGCCAATTCGACCATTTTAGCAGTTGCAGCGCGGAAATCAATAATACCAGTACAAGGCACTAAAATCCCGGCGATACATTCTACAAATGGTTCGCGTTCTTTCACCTCTTCAGGAGTAATCCATTTGATTCCTTCAATTTCATTCTCTATTCCAGTCTGGAAAATCTTTTCCATGTGTGGCATTTCAGCAGGATCTGTTGCAACAACGACTTTTCCACAAACATCGTGAGGAATATTGTGTTCCTGAGCAAAGGCAACCAATTCACGGCGTCCTTGAATACAGTTTTTTGCTTTCAACGATCCAGGTTTGTAGTACAACCCGGAATGGATCACACCTGAATTATGACCTGTTTGATGATCCGCTAACAGATCCATCTTTTCAAAAAGCACAATTCGTTTGCCCGGAAATTTCTTTTGAAGCTTGTAAAACGTGGCTGCTCCAACAATTCCTCCTCCAATGATTGCAATATCGTAT
>DAISYB010000017.1:0-78302 GCA_036825545.1 Crocinitomicaceae bacterium
GAGGTCCTGTTGCACCATCTGCACCTGCCGGTCCTGCTGGTCCCTGGGGTCCTGTTGCGCCATCTGCACCTGCCGGTCCTGCCGGCCCTTGTGGTCCTTGTGGCCCAGTAGCCCCCGTTGGTCCTGCCGGTCCTTGAGGTCCCGTTGGTCCTGCCGGTCCTTGAGGTCCCGTTGGTCCAGCAGGTCCAACAATTCCTTCACAAAGATTTTCCCAGCCTGTTGAGGTTTTGAAGTAAAAGAAACATTCTACATCAGTGTCGTAAACCAATAAAGAGTTGGCAGGACTGACAATAGCAATACGTTGAGCACTTGTCATACGTGGCACAAGAAGTCCCTTGTTGTTGGCTTCAATATCCAGAACTGCTGATGCCGCCGGAGTATTAGTTCCAATACCAACATTGTTTTGAGACATGGAAGCATTCACAGCGAGTAAAAAAGCAAATGCTGTCAGAAAACGATTAAGTAGATTTTTCATTGTTTTTTGGGTTATAGGTGATTATTGGCCATTTAATGTAATGTGACCGTGCTTTTTATATTCTTTAGATTGTGATTTTGCATTGAGTATGTAAAAATAGGTTCCATCATTACATTTAATCCCGTTTGAGGAACCATCCCACCCGCTCTGAGCATCATTGCTTTCAAAAACAACATTTCCCCAGCGGTTGACAATGGTAATATTGAATTCGGTTAATCCTTTCGATGAGACGAAATAAACATCATTGACTCCATCTCCATTGGGTGTGAATACGTTAGGAATGATTAATTCATCACCTACATTGATCAATAAATAGGGATGATATTTGCTGTTGATTGACCACGCGGCTTTTTCGA
The DNA here is from genome assembly GCA_036825545.1 of Crocinitomicaceae bacterium. GTDB lineage: Bacteria > Bacteroidota > Bacteroidia > Flavobacteriales_D > Crocinitomicaceae > M0103. The sequence continues at coordinate 832 of DAISYB010000017.1, forward strand.
CAAAACTATAATTGGTAATCGCATCAGAATTTGTTTCACCGGTATTTTGCCATAAATTCTGTGTGTTACTCCAGTTCGCTAATCCACTCCACGAACCATCAGAAGAAGGAAGGTAATGTATGCGGACCGTTCCATTTGAAGTGCCGTTGAATTGCTCTACAGAATGATAGAAGAGTGAATTAGCCTCTTCTATTTCATTTTCTTTTTGAGTTAAGAAGTAGGAATCGGAATTGGCAGTGTAATTGTTGAATCGAACGGCATATTCATTGAGTGAATTGTTGTCAGGTCTAATGGTGACAGGGCGATAACGTAAAGTGCCATCACTTGAACCAACTGGAAATAAATAACTGGAAGTTGTATTTGTATTTCTGTGTAAAAATCCGGGAGTTAAACTGCTTACAAAACCTTCATTTCCAAATGTGTTATTATGTGTAATGGCATTGGTAGTCGAGTTTTGAACAATGAATGAATTGGTATTGGTGTTCAACTCACGATCATTTAAATTTAAAATACCCGATGCACTTGTAGTGGCGTCTACGTCTTGAAGTGTTTTTCTTCTGTTTAGTCCTGTTCCATTTCCGGATAAAGTGAGGTGGTTAAAGTTGGTAGTCGTACCGTTGTTACTTGAAATAAATTGCTGTGTATTGCCATAAAGAAATACGGTACTGTTTCCCCCTGTAAATGTGGCATCATTTATCCAGTCCTGTTCAATACGGTAAGCTCCATTTCCGCTTATTTGTGAATTGGATAAAAAGTGAAAATTCCCAATTTCAGGTAAGGTAGAGTTCTTCGTTACAGTTAGATCACCATTGTTTGTTAAAATTGTTGAATTGTCCAATTTCATTCCTCCGTTACAGTGAACGATAGCTCCATTGTTCACATGGATTACAGCGCTATTGCTATACACTATTTGTGCTTCACAGTAGGAGTAGAAATTGAGGAAAAACGTGAACAGACAAATTCTAGTAGTAATACCCATTTCAAGCCAATTTTTGTTAAGACTCGGTTGCTGTTCTCAAAGTTGCACGAAACCAATGATTTAAACAACAATTTTGAAAAATAAATTTTTTCTCAGTTTTTAAGCTGATTTTTAGTCGTGATGTTAGCAACTATGAGATTTCTTCAAAGAAATTAATCACTACATTTGTAACTCATTGAAATTTATGGAAAGCACATTACAGCAAGAAGCTACATTAGAGCAAGCAATTGAGTTAGGACTACGTCCGGAGGAGTTTGAAATGATCAAGGAAATTCTTGGTCGTACACCGAATTTTACAGAAACGGCAGTTTATTCGGTGATGTGGTCGGAGCATTGCTCCTATAAAAATTCGATCGTTTGGTTGAAAAAATTACCAAAAGATGGTCCACACATGCTAGTGAAGGCAGGAGAGGAGAATGCAGGATTAGTTGATATTGGTGGCGGATTGGGTTGTGTTTTCAAGATCGAGTCACACAATCATCCAAGTGCTCTTGAGCCTTATCAAGGAGCGGCAACAGGGGTTGGAGGTATCAATCGTGATATTTTTACAATGGGTGCAAGACCAATTGCACAATTGAACTCGCTGCGTTTTGGTAATATTGAGCATGCGCGGACAAAATGGCTCGTGAAGGGCGTGACTAAAGGAATTGGCGATTATGGAAATGCCTTTGGTATTCCGATCGTTGGTGGAGAGGTTTTCTTTGATGATTCATACAATACAAATCCACTTGTAAATGCATTTTCTGCTGGGATAATTGATACAACTCGAATTGTTTCTGCTAAGGCAAAAGGTCCTGGAAACCCAGTATTTATTGTAGGTTCTGCTACAGGTAAGGATGGAATTGCTGGAGCGGCATTCGCTTCAAAAGATATTACAGAGGATTCAGCTAATGACCTTCCTTCTGTTCAGGTAGGTGACCCTTTCATGGAGAAGTTGTTGCTTGAGGCAACAATGGAATTGGCACAAACCGATGCCATTCGTGGAATGCAAGATATGGGTGCTGCTGGAATTACATGTTCAACCTGTGAAATGAGTGCTGCCGGTGGGGTAGGAATGGATATCCACCTTGATCGTGTTCCAACACGTCAGGCGAATATGTTACCGTATGAGATCCTCCTTTCCGAGTCTCAGGAGCGTATGCTGGTTGTTGTAGCCAAAGGTCATGAACAAGTAGTTAAAAATATTTTTGATAAGTGGGATCTACACGCCGAAGAAATTGGTGTAGTTACAGATTCTGATCGCGTACGTTACTTTATGCACGGTGAATTGGTTGGAGATGTTCCTGCCGAGTCATTGGTGTTAGGCGGAGGAGCCCCTCAGTATCACAGAGAATATAAGGAACCTGCATACTACCAGGAGTTTAAAAAATTCGATCCTTCAACAATCAAAAAGCCGGATAATTTGAAAGAAGTGGCTTATCGCTTGTTGCAAATGCCAAACATTGCTTCTAAACGTTGGGTTTACGAACAATATGATTCAATGGTCGGCACGCGAAATATGGCTACTAACAGGCCATCAGATGCAGGTGTGGTAAACATCAAAGGTACCAATAAGGCTTTGGCGATGACCGTAGATTGTAATTCACGCTATGTGAATGCAGATCCAGAAATAGGAACAATGATCGCAGTTTCTGAAGCAGCACGAAATATTACATGTGCCGGTGGAGAGCCAAGTGCAATCACCAACTGTCTGAATTTTGGTAATCCATACAATCCGGAGTCTTACTGGCAATTTGTTGGGGCAATCAAAGGAATGTCAGCGGCTTGTTTGAAATTCAATACACCGGTAACGGGTGGAAACGTTTCTTTCTACAATCAAACGGTAACGAACGGTGTAGAAGTTCCTGTTTTCCCAACTCCAACCATTGGGATGATTGGAATTTTGGAAGATAAGGACCGCATGATGACACTTGATTTCAAACAAAAGGGAGATTTGATTTTCGTTTTGGGTGAATGTACTGAAGATATTGCTTCTTCTGAATACTTGGCTTCTTACCACGGAGTGAAAGCTTCACCGGCGCCTTACTTTGATCTGGAGAAAGAGTATGAGTTGCACCAAGCGGTAAAAGGTTTGATTCAAGGTGAATTGATCAATGCGGCACATGATGTTGCGGATGGAGGTTTATTTGTCACACTAGCCGAAATGGCGATGCCAAGAGAACTTGGGTTCGATATTGTTACTGATTCTGAAATTCGTGAGGATGCTTATTTATTCGGTGAGGGTCAAGGACGTGTAGTTGTTGCGGTAAATGAAGATCAAGAAGAAGCATTCTTGGAATACATGATGAGTTCGGGTGTATCTTTCACTTTACTGGGACATGTAACCAAAGGAAAATTAATGGTAGATGATGAGCATTTTGGATTCATCACTGAAGCAAAAGAAGTGTATGATAATGCGCTTTCAAAGCACCTTGAAAATTAAGATTGAATCAATGGAGTACAATACAACAAGAGGGCCACTTATTTTGCCGGAATACGGTAGAAATGTGCAGAATATGATCGCTTACGCCATGGAAATTGGTGATCGCGAAGAAAGAAATAGAGCTGCACAGGCAATTATTGAGGTGATGGGACAATTAAATCCTCATTTACGTGATGTGGACGATTACCGTCACAAATTGTGGACTCACTTGTTTGTGATGTCTGATTTCAAGTTGGATGTGGATTCTCCTTACGAGAAGCCAAATCCGGAAGTGCTTGCTGAGCGACCGGAAATCATGGAATATCCAAAAAGTAAGATCAAGTACGGTCATTATGGTCAATACACCCAGCGTATTCTTGAGTCGGCTAAAGAAGTTACCGACGAGAAAGAAAAAGAATACCTGAAGAATTCAATGGCGAATTTCATGAAAAAACAGTTTCTCGCACACAACAATGATGCTGTTGAAAACAATGTGATCGCCGACCAATTGAAGGAATTGTCAAAAGGTGAATTGATTTTAGAGAATCCGGATGAATTGGTGAGCACAAATACATTACTGCGTTCAATGGGCTTGAATCAGAACCAGAATCAGAACAAATGGGCGAAGAACAAGAATAAGAATAAGAACAAGAATAAACAGAACAAGAACTTCAAAAAATAAGCAATGGCTTCATTTGAAATCTATGGTGGTAAACCGCTGAAAGGTGAATTGATTCCGCAAGGAGCAAAAAATGAGGCTTTACAAGTCTTGTGCGCACCGTTACTCACCGCTGAAAAAGTTACTATTTCAAACATTCCGGACATTATTGATGTCAATAAACTGATCGGACTCCTTCAAACGATGGGAGTGAAAGTGGAAAAGGTTGAAAAAGGAACTTATATTTTTCAAGCCAAGGACATAGATCTCAAATACCTCGAATCGGAGGATTTCAAAAAGCGAGCAGGCGCATTGCGCGGTTCGATTATGATTGTAGGTCCATTGTTGGCTCGTTTTGGGAAAGGATTTATTCCGAAACCGGGTGGAGATAAGATTGGTCGCCGCCGCTTGGATACCCACTTTGAGGGATTTGCCATGCTGGGTGCCAAATTCAATTACGATGCGGGCGAACATTTCTATTCCATCGAAGCAAAAAAACTGAAAGGTACTTACATCCATTTAGATGAAGCATCTGTTACAGGTACTGCGAATGTTGTCATGGCAGCAGTTCTGGCTGAGGGGACAACAACCATTTATAATGCAGCTTGCGAACCTTATTTGCAACAGTTGTGTAAAATGCTGAATTCCATGGGAGCGAGGATATCTGGAATTTCTTCAAACATGTTAGTCATTGAAGGGGTTAAAGAATTGAAAGGTTGCTATCATCGAATTCTTCCGGATATGATTGAGATCGGTAGTTTCATTGGATTGGCTGCAATGACGAAAAGCGAGATCACAATTAAAGATGTGAGTTGGGATAATTTAGGAATTATTCCAAATGTTTTCCGACGCCTCGGAATCAAACTAGAGAGAAGAGGAGATGATATTTTTATTCCTGCTCAGGATCACTATGAAATAGACACCTTCATAGACGGATCAATTCTTACAATTGCCGATGCACCATGGCCTGGTTTTACTCCAGACTTGCTGTCAATTGTACTAGTCGTGGCTACACAGGCGAAAGGTTCGGTTTTGATCCATCAGAAAATGTTCGAATCGCGTTTGTTCTTCGTGGATAAACTGATCGATATGGGAGCTCAGATCATATTGTGTGATCCGCATAGAGCTACAGTGATTGGGATTGATCGTCAGTACGCGCTGCGTGGAATTCAGATGACCTCTCCTGATATTCGCGCCGGTGTTTCTTTGCTGATAGCAGCATTGTCGGCCGAAGGAAAATCGGTCATCCACAATATTGAACAGATTGACAGGGGTTATCAGGATATTGAAATGCGTCTGAATAATTTAGGGGCAGACATCAGAAGAATTGGCTAATGAAAAAGATTCTATTTCTATTACTTTTAACTGTTGGAGTACTTTGTGCTTTCAGAGAAAGTAGTTCAGTTCCTCAAATACAAAATGAGAAAGCGCCAGAGATTGCTTTGGTTTCCCCAAATGGTAAAACATTGAAGTTGTCGAAGCTGAAAGGCAAGATGGTTTTAATCGATTTTTGGGCTTCTTGGTGTGGACCTTGTCGTCAGGAGAATCCAAAAGTGGTTGAAGCCTACAATAAATACAAGGACATGAAATTTCAAAACGGTAAAGGTTTTGAAGTGTTTAGTGTGTCCCTGGATCGTTCAGAAGAGCCTTGGAAGAAAGCAATTGAAGCCGATAAGCTGGTGTGGAAGAATCATGTTTGGGATCAAAAAGGAGAAGCATCAAAGGCCTATAATGTTCAATTTATTCCTACTGCTTTCTTAGTGGATGGAGAAGGAAATATTGTGGCTAAAGGTGCGGAATTGAGAGGACTGAATTTACACCTCACATTAGATAAGTTCGTTAAGCACTAAATTTCAAAAACACGGATTATGATTGACAAATTATATGAGCGCAGTTCCTGTTGTGAACTGTGTGGATCTGCTATTGATCTAATAGCGCATACCGTTGAACCTGGAAATAGTACAAAGGTGGAAGATAATATTTTGGTTTGTCAAACATGTAATGATCAGATCGAAAAGACAATAGAAATGGATGCCAATCATTGGCGCTGTTTGACTGAGAGTATGTGGAGTGAGGTACCGGCAGTGAAAGTTGTATCATGGCGAATGCTGCACCGTCTAAAAAATGAAAATTGGGCTCAGGATCTTTTGGATATGATCTATTTGGAAGAAGATGAACTGAAATGGGCCAAAACAACCGGTGACGATCGGGACTTAGATTCAGGAATAAAACACGTAGATAGCAATGGTGCCGTTCTTGAAAATGGCGATACTGTTGTTCTTATCAAAGATTTAGATGTTAAAGGAGCCAATTTTACGGCAAAGAGAGGGACTTCTGTGCGCAACATACGTTTGGTACACGATAACCCAGAACAGATCGAAGGGAAGATCAACGGACAAGGAATTGTCATTTTAACTCAATACGTTAAAAAGTAAGGATTACCATTCAAACTTTTTCTTTCCCTATCTTTGCACCATGGTTAAGATCAGGGATATTGAATTGGGAGAGTTTCCATTGTTGTTGGCACCAATGGAAGATGTGAGTGATCCACCGTTTAGAGCATTGTGTAAGAAACATGGTGCGGATTTGATGTACACAGAATTTATTTCCTCTGAAGGACTGATTCGCGATGCGGCGAAAAGTGTACAAAAGTTGGATATTTACGAGTACGAACGCCCTATAGGGATTCAGATTTTTGGCTATGATATTGATAGCATGCGCGAAGCAACAAAAATAATCGAGAAAACGAATCCGGATATTATCGATATAAATTTTGGGTGTCCCGTCAAAAAAGTAACGTGCAAAGGAGCCGGTGCCGGTATGTTGCAGGATATTCCAAAACTGGTACGCATGACCGATGAGATTGTCAAGGCAACGAATCTTCCGGTGACCGTTAAGACTAGATTGGGATGGGATGATCAATCAAAGTTCGTCGTAAGTACTGCTGAAAAATTGCAAGATGTTGGTGTGGAAGCCATCTCGATCCACGGTAGAACCCGAGTTCAATTGTACAAAGGAGAAGCAGATTGGACACTAATCGGAGAAGTGAAGAACAATCCGCGCATGAGAATCCCGGTTTTTGGTAATGGCGATATCGATTCAGCGGAAAAAGCGGTTGAATATAAGGAACGTTACGGGGTGGATGGAATCATGATTGGTCGCGCAAGCATCGGCTACCCTTGGTTCTTCAATGAAGTAAAATACTTTATGGAAACAGGCGAACACCTTCCGGCACCAACAGTCAAGGATAGGGTAGAAGTCGCTCGCGAACATTTGCTCATGTCGATCAATTGGAAAGGAGAAAACCTCGGAATCGCAGAAATGAAACGTCACTACACGAATTACTTCAAAGGAATCTCACATTTCAAAGAGTACAGAACTAAATTGGTTACATCCTTCGAACTTCAGGAAATACTGGATATTCTTCAGTACATAGAAGAAAACGAAAACGAATTTCAGTTCGCCTAATACATCAGAACTTATTGTTTAGGTTCTTCAGGATTTTCAGTTGAATCGGAAGCTTTTCCAGGCGATTTTTTTAACTTCATTTCGCTTTTCGGACTTTCTGTAACCTGACCTTTATCTTGGTTTTGAGGTTCGGCTCCTTTCAAGTAGCTTGGTAGACTTAATCCTGCCATATTGAATAGATCATTCAACGGTGGGACTGTTTTCATCATTCCTGAAACGAAATTGGCAGTTGAATTATTACCATTTTCTGTGTTTGCACCGGAATCCCAAACAGTGATCTTATCTATTTTTATGTTTTTCACTGCTTCGACCTGTGTTCTTACCAATTCAGGCAGCTTCTCAATCAATAATAACTGGAAGGCTTTAGTTGGATCACCTCCTGCAGCTTGAACCACATCTTTGTAACCTTCTGCTTGCTTCGTCAAGATCTCATAAAGTCCTTTCGCTTCAGCTTCCATTCGAGCATAAATAGCGTCTGCCTCACCTTTTGCTTGTAAACGAATACGTTCTGCTTCTGCTTCGGCATCAATAATTGCGCGTCTTTTTGCGATTTCTGCCGGTATGACAATATTGGCGTTTTGTGTGGATCGCTCACGTTCAGCACGCGCTGTCTCTGCTTTTTGTTCAGCCACGTATGATTCTTCTAAGGCTTTGGCTTGCTGAACTTTTTCAGAAGCAAGTGCAATTCGCAATGCTTCAGCCTCTTTTTCTCGACGTACAGCTTCTGATTGGGCAATGGCTATTCGTGCTTCGTTTTCCCCTTGAATGGCAATGGCATTGGCCTCAGAAGTTTTTACACGTGTATCTCTTTCTGCTTCTGCCTTACCAATGGACTCATCCTTGGCTGCTGATGCAATGCTGATTTCTCTGTCCTTTTGAGTGATGGCAATCTTAACGTCACGGTCACGGTGTGTCTCTGCAATTTGTGTGTCTTTTTCTCTGTCTGCCAAGGCTTTTCCTGTTTCACCAATTTTCTCTTGTTCAGCCACGCTCACTTTGGCTTCATTGATCGCTTTCGCTGCCGCTTCTTTACCAAGTGCTTCAATATATCCGGATTCATCCTTAATATCCGTTACATTCACGTTGATCAACTTAAGTCCGATTTTCTTCAATTCGCTGTCGACATTCTTAGAAATGTTGTCGAGAAATTTATCACGGTCAGAATTGATCTCTTCAATTGTCATAGTTGCAATAACCAAACGCAACTGACCAAACAAAATATCCTTTGCCAATTCCTGAATTTGCTCTGATGACAATCCAAGTAGACGCTCTGCAGCTGTATTCATGTTGTCAGCCTCCGTAGAAATGGCAATGGTAAATCGACACGGTACGTCGACACGAATATTCTGGCGACTCAACGCATTGGTCAAATTGGCTTCAATTGAAAGCGGTTTCAAATCGAGAAAAGCGTAGTCTTGAATAACCGGCCAAATGAAAGCACCACCACCGTGAACACACTTTGCAGATGTGCCTCCTGTTCTTCCGTAAATGACAAGAATCTTATCCGATGGACATCTTTTGTAGCGTGAAACAATGGCAGAGATCGTTACAAACAATACGATAGCTGCAACAACTAAAATTACGATTGGTGACATTTCTAAATTCATATACGCTCAACAATTAAAATATTTCCTGATTCAATTTTTACAACTTTAATTAGTGATCCGGAAGGAATTGCTTCTCCTTCTGTTATAGCGCTCAGTTCACGAACTGAACCTCTGACACTGATCATCACTTTACCTGTACCGGCTTTTTCACCCGGAATTTTTAAATAGACTTCTGCGGTCTTGTCTACTGTTTCTTCAATCTTGAATGAATTGTCCTCTGCCAATTTTTGAAGTTGACGGATGATTAAAAAGAATAAAAACAAAAAAATCAACCCGATCACAACAGATATGGCTATTAAGAGCCCTTTGTTACCAATTGTAGAATAGAATGAAATTCCTGACCAACTAAATCCAAGTAGAAAGTTAACGAGGTTACGTAAGGAAAATAACTGAAAAGGCGTATCTCCTGAAAAATCGCCATCGAAATCAGCTGCCAAGCCATCCGTTGAATCGGTCCCCATAAAGGTCATTACCGTTTGAACAATAAAAATGAGACTTACTGGTATTGCTATAAACCAATAAGTTTTCAGTAAAACCTCCATTCCACTAAAAAGATCCATGCAGTGTGTGTTAATAACGTTTGAACCTGGTTAAGGTATGAGACGAATATAGGAATTGTTTTTTGATTAAGCATGCCAATTGTGAATTACACACTATCTTTAGCACGCTAAAAATAACAATATGCAACGTTATCAAAATTACGTTTTGGGTCAATGGGTAGATGGTCAAGGAACTGAAACCAATTTATACAACGCAATTACAGGAGACATCATCGGCGAAGTGTCAAGTCAGGGACTTGATTATGACGCAATATTTGACTATGGTCGAAAAACCGGTGGGAGTGCGCTTCGTAAAATGACTTTTCAGGAAAGAGGAAGAATGCTGAAGGCGTTGGCGATGCATTTATTGACAAAGAAGGAAAAGTATTATCAGGTATCAGCGTGGACCGGCGCTACGAAAGTTGATTCGTGGATTGATATTGAAGGCGGAATTGGGAATTTATTTGCCAATGCTTCTTTGCGTCGTCAGTTTCCTGATTTACCTTATTACATAGATGGTGTTGCTGCCCCTCTTTCGAAAGGAGGAACGTTCATCGGACATCATATCATGGTGCCTAAAGAAGGGGTGGCTATACATATCAATGCATTTAACTTCCCGATCTGGGGGATGCTGGAGAAAATCGCTGTGAATCTGATGGCAGGTGTTCCGGCTGTTGTGAAACCATCAGAATATACGTGTTTCTTGACGGAAGTGATGGTGCGCGACATAATCGATTCAAATATATTACCTGAAGGTTCGCTGCAATTGATTTGTGGTTTGGGTCGTGGAATTATCGACCACGTGGAAACACAAGATACTGTGACTTTTACCGGAAGTGCGGCAACAGGTAAGTTGCTCAAAGCGCACCCGCGAATTGTTGCGGAAAGTGTTGCGTTCAATCTGGAAGCTGATTCCTTGAATGCCATGATCTTAGGAGAAAAAGCAGTGTTGGGTACTGAGGAATATGACCTTTTCATCAAAGAAGCAGTTAAAGAAGTAACGATCAAGGCCGGACAGAAATGTACGGCCGTTCGAAGAATGATTGTACCTGAGAATATGATTGATGAGGTAGAAAAATCAATTGCAGCACGATTGGCGACTACGAAGATTGGTGATCCATCTGTTGAAGGTGTCAGAATGGGAGCCTTGGCTACACGTCTTCAAGTGGAGCGCGTACGCTCAAATGTTGAAGAACTGGCAAAATCGCAATCGATCGTTTATGGGGATCTCGACAACTTCGAAGTCTTGGGAGCTGATCGCAATGTTGGAGCGTTTTTCTCGCCTATTTTATTTAGAAACAATGATCCGTTCAATAAAACGGCTTGTCACGATATCGAAGCTTTTGGTCCGGTTTCAACGATTATGCCATACAAGACATTGGATGAAGCAGTCGAACTGGCGAAAATGGGGAAAGGCTCATTGGTGTCATCGATCGTAACACCATGTGACCGTGAGGCGACAGAATATGTGGTAAACGCAGCATCTATGCACGGACGAATTTTGGTGCTCAATAAGGATTGTGCGAAGGAATCTACCGGACATGGTTCTCCAATGCCACTTTTGACGCATGGTGGACCAGGAAGAGCTGGTGGCGGAGAAGAAATGGGAGGAAAGCGTGGAGTTTTACACTATTTACAACGTACGGCAATTCAAGGTCACCCAACTACCATAACTAAAATTACTCAGCAATTCCAAGTTGGTGCAGAAATGCCGGAAGCGAATCCCCATGTGTTCCGCAAACATTTTGAAGAGTTGGTAGTTGGTGAAACGGTTTTTACGCATAAGCACACGGTTTCAGAGGCTGATATCGTCAATTTCGCCAATGTATCCGGTGATAATTTTTATGCCCACATGGATGCGACTTCTCTGGATGGTACTATTTTCGAGCAACGTGTTGCACATGGGTATTTCGTACTCTCAAAAGCAGCAGGTTTATTCGTTGACCCGAAGAAGGGTCCGGTATTGTTGAATTACGGTATTGATGAAGCGCGATTCACAAAGCCGGTTTATCCAGGAGCTACAATTGGCGTTCGTTTCACGGTGAAAGAAAAGATCGATCAGGAGAAACGCTCGGAAGATGATATCGCAAAAGGGATCGTCAAATTCCTTGTAGATGTTTATGACGAAACCGGAGAAACGGTTGCGCTTGCTACTATTCTGACGATGGTAAGAAAACTGAATCAAGATTAAGTCGAATTAGCATAAGGAGAAAGGTTTCGAAGCACGATGATTTGATATACCATTGGATTGTTTCGTATTCAGTTTGAGCATTTAGCAATTTTTGAAAGTGTAATATTAAGAATGTCTACTCAGCATATCATAGAAATTGAAAATCTAACGAAAGTATTTAAAAATGCTTTCGAACCTGCGGTGAACGATGTAAGTTTGAAGATTGAAACGAATTCGGTTTTTGGTTTGCTTGGTCCAAATGGTGCGGGTAAGACTACAATTATCTCGATTCTTTGTGGTGTGATGAAACCGACATCCGGCAACGTATTCTTAGCAGGTTTGAACTTGACAGAGAATATGAATCAAATTAAACAGACTATTGGAGTTGTTCCACAGGATATTGCTTTGTATCCAACCTTAACGGCAAGAGAAAATCTGGAGTACTTTGGGGCGATGTATGGCCTTTCAGGAAAAAACATGAAGGATAAAATTGACAGTTGGCTTGAGAAACTAGGTCTCGTACAGGCGGCTGATCGTAAAGTTGAAACATTCTCAGGAGGGATGAAGCGCAGAGTGAACTTGATAGCCAGTATTCTCCATGATCCCAAGATTCTTTTTCTGGATGAGCCGACTGTTGGCGTTGATGTTCAATCCAGAAATGTCATCATTGAACATTTGAAGGAACTGAATAAAGATGGAATGACCATAATCTATACGTCACACCATTTGGAAGAAGCAGAACATTTTTGCCAGAAAATTGCAATTATTGACTACGGTGTTATTCTTACAGAAGGAACCCCAAAACAATTGATAGAAGGCAGTCTTGGAGCAAAAGATTTACAAGACGTCTTTTTGAATTTAACGAAACGCAAATTGAGAGACTGATGTTTAGCAAACTGATGGCAATTATTAAGAAGGAAACGTTAATCCTTTTGCGCGATCGAATTGGTTTGTCGATTTTATTCATTATGCCTGTCATTCTGATTTTGGTGATGACCTTAATTCAGGATTCTGCATTTAAAACCATCAATGAAAAAGGGATTCCGATCGTGTTTGTTAACAATGATCAAGATTCACTTGGAAATGCGATTTACAGAGGATTGAAAAATTCACCTTTGTGTTATTTAAGCGATACGATTGATGGTAAACCTGCAACAGAAGAATCTATTCGTGATGCAGTTGCTGATGGAAAGTACCTCATTGGTATTGTGATCCCAAAAGGAGCAACTCAAGCAATTCGACAAAATGTGGAGAATATGGTGAATGAAACGCTCTCTTTTGAACCGACACCAGAAGAGAAGGAAGTTGATCCATTTGATATTACTCTTTACATTGATCCGGTGGCAAAGAAGTCTTTTGTTTCATCCGTCACGAGTAATCTTCATGAATTCATCTCTGAGATGAAATCGCAAATTATGTTTCAAACCTTCACGGATAACATTTCTGAAATGATACCTGATGGAGGTGCGCTGCCTAAAAATACCTATAAGAAAACACAGATCATTCAATACAAAGAAATTTATGCTTCCGATTTAATCGGAGAAACAGTTCCAACAGCTGTTCAACATAACGTGCCGGCTTGGACTATTTTCGGAATGTTCTTTATTGTCATATCAGTTGTCGGCAACGTAATGAAGGAGAAAAAAGAGGGTAGTTCCTTTAGATTACACACCATGCCGACTTCGTATATTCTACTCATGAATGGAAAGATCATCGTGTATGTAGTGGTTTGTTTCATTCAGTTTTTATTAATGCTTGGTGTTGGTATTTTCATCTTGCCACTTTTGGGATTGCCACCACTACATTTGGGGAATAGTGTTACAGGTGTGCTGATTTTAGCTTTGTGTACTTCTTTTGCAGCCACGGGTTTTGGTGTTTTAGTGGGCACCTTGGCCTCTAGTGAGCAGCAAGGTGCCATTTTGGGGTCGCTTTCGATTTTGTTGTTATCGGCTATCGGAGGGATATTAGTACCAACCTATGTTATGCCGGAATTGATGCGTAAAGTAAGTGTTATATCTCCGTTGAATTGGTCTTTGGAAGGTTTTTATAAGTTGTTTTTACGGGGCTCAGATTTATTTGGTATCCTAGGAAACTGCCTTCAATTAATCATTTTCTTCTTATTGATGATGAGTATTTCGTCCGTCGTGAATCGAATAAAGAAAAATATTTAAGCTGGCTTATGCATATTGAGCAAATCGAAAAAGATATTATACATTTTCTAGAATCTAACATTGTTAATGAGGACTGCAAGATTTTAGCGGATAAACCTTTGCGTGATATGGGAATTGATTCGTTTTCTATTGTGGAAATTATTTTGTTTATCGAACGTAAGTATGGTAAGGTCATTCCTGATGAGCAGTTATTACCCGAAAATTTTCAGACAGTTCACGCAATTGCAACGTTAATTCTTGTGTCTGAAGTGTAATTTCCCTTCAATGAATAATCCTCCGGTTCACCTATTTCCTGAAAAAGTATATCTCAGTGGAGCAGATTGCTTTTTTTTAATGCTTGAATCGAACACCCTTAAACATAAGATTGGCAATAATGTTATTCGACTGAGTTTACTTTTTGAGAATCAGAAAGAGGCAGAAGTTTTAGTCGATCAAATTCAAAATTCGCCTTTTATTCATTGGTTGGTTAATATTGAATTGATTCAAGGTTCTTTTTACCAGAAACCGTATTGGAAGTATTCTGACAAAGTGAATAAGATCCTTATAAACAGGACAGTTTGTGAAGTGGAAAACGAATTGCCTCGTGAATTATTGAATCGTGAAATTCCAATAACCAGTTCGAGCTTAATTGAATGTGATCATGTTCTATATCCTTCTGGTAAAGTTGCTGTTGTTTTATCTTGGCATCATATCTTAATGGATGGAAGGGGTTCAGGATTGTTGATGAGGCATTTAAGTGGACAAATAGAATATGGAAATGAGAATTTTTTGGACTTCTTCCCTAAAGTGGAAAAGAAGATTTCATTTTTGACCTATGTCCGAAATATGTACAAGGTGAAACACTTTATACAGCGATCATCCAAAGGCCCCATCGCTTCAATTGCTTCAAAAAGAATAAATGATAATACTGAACTTTCGTTTGGTTTGAGAACGATCTGCTTTGATGAACACGACACGCGATTGATTGACCAATATGCGTTACAAAATGGTGCTCGTTTTGGCGCAAATAATTTTTTAATTGCAGCTTGTGCTCAAACTGTACATCAGGTAAATTTGAAAAGGGGAACGAAAGGAATTATTTGGATCCCAATACCATATGATGGACGAAAAAGAGGAGGAAGAGGTCCTTTGGTAACAAATTGTATTTCTTTTTTGTTCTATAGATTGGAACGAACCCAATTAGAATCTATCCCATTGTCAATAAAGGCAATAAATGAGCAGATGTCCGATCAAATCAAAATGGAAATGCCAAAGAAATACAATTTACTCTTGGACATGATGAGACATATTCCCATTGGTTTGTATCGTTTTCTTACAACACGGTCTTCAAAAGGTGCTGTATCGAGTTTTTTATTCACCTCGGCCGGCGAAGGTTCCTGGGACATGAATGAACTTAGTGAGCATTCATTTTCGGATATTTTGATCATCCCTCCTATGACTTTTCCTCCCGGATTAACCTTTTCATTTCTGAGGGTTAATAATTCACTTAAAATGAATATTGTATATTCTGATTGTTGTGTTAATGCGGATGAATTGAGTTTTATGGAGACGAAGCTCCGTTCTATTCTAGTGGAGAATAAGTTGTGATGGTGCAATCAACCGAAATACTAATTATTGGGGGTGGTTCTGCTGGAATTGCTGCGGCAGTTGCTGCTTCAAGAAGCGGTGTCGACGTCGTGTTAGTTGAGCGCAATACGTATTTAGGAGGAAAAGCGACTGCCGCCGAAGTGGGGACAATTTGTGGCTTGTATGTGTTTTCTAAACAGAAAGATCCACAAATAGGAGTGAAAGGCTTTGCCCGTGAATTTGCACTCCGACTTCAACAAGTGTCACATTCGTACCCGCTGTCTAATTCTTCAGGATTACATTTTTTGCCCTATTCGGTTGAAGGATTCAAAGAGTTGAGTATGAATTTAATGAGTCATGATAAGATATGTCTTCGCATGAATAGTGAATTGAAAGGACTTACATTTATTGGTGGGGAAATAAGGGAAGCATCTGTTCAAACTGAAGGACATATCGATCGAATTGAATGTAAATCAATCATCGATTGTACGGGTAACGGTTTAGTAACGGTACTCGCCGGATCATCATTGGTTCCCTCTAATGGCATGCAGGCTGCAGCTCAAGTTTTTACGATTGCCAATATCCAAGTAGATAATGAGGCAACATTGAGTTTCATCTTAATGAGAGAAACGGCAAAAGGCATATCTGAAGGTAAATTGGAATCTTTTTTTGACCGTGTGTATGTTGTACCAGGGTCCTTGAAGGATGGTTCAGCACAATTGAAGATGGCTATTCCAATTCCGGTAACCTCAAATAATCACTTTGAATTAAGAGAGAAAGCAGTTGCTATTATTGATGAACTAATGTATTTTCTAAGAAGCAATTGCACAACTTTCAAGGAATCAAGAATTGTCAGAATAGCTGATGAAGTGGGGATCCGTACGGAAGATCGCCCACTTGGAAAATATGTTTTAACGGAACAAGATGTTTTGAATTCTAGGAAATTTGAGCATGCAATAGCCAATTCGTTTTGGCCAATTGAGGAATGGGGACAACACCGTTCTGTACAGATGAAATACAGTGCTGAGAAGGAGTATTATCAAATTCCAGCAGAGTCCTTAATGTCTGAAGATATTCCTAATTTGTTCTTTGCTGGTCGTGGAATTTCAGCCGATGACAAGGCAATTGCAAGCGCAAGGGTTATGGGCACCTGTTTACAAACGGGTTATGCTGCGGGGAAAATCGCGGCTGCCTATCTATCTGGTACAGATGTAAGTTCAGCAATTCAGGCCATCCAAGAAGAGCAGATTTTTGATTAGTTTTGCCGCATGGAGAATTTTCCTGTATACAATGTGCTGAAAGAGTCTGCTGAGAAATGGCCAAATTCCCCGGCAATTTATGATGAGTATGGTGCTGTTACTTTCCAAGAATTGTTTGAAGAAGCTGAAAAGCTAAAACTTCAGCTTGTACAATTGGGAATAACAAAAAGGATGGGTATTGGTGTCATGGCGCGCAACAGTCGGCATTTTATTTCTGGAATTTTTGCTGTAATTGGTTGTGGGGCGACTGTTATGCCGATGTCCCACCAATTAAAAGGAGCAGAGATTGCGGAGATTCTTAGGGATGCGCAACTACATGGTATTTTGGATGATCAACATGGGGTTTGCCCTATTGAAGGCGAAAAGATTATTTTACCGATGAAGATTGAATCCTTTCGTTTTTCGTATACGAAAACAGATCGAAATTACCCGTTCGCACCACATGTGAAGAATCCTGCGTTTATGCGATTTACTTCCGGAACGACAGGAAGATCAAAAGGAGTTCTCATTTCGCATCAATCAGCAATTGAACGCGTTCAGGGAGCCAATAAAGTATTGAATTTAGGCCCAGGTGATACAGTTGTTTGGGTTTTACCCATGGCCTATCATTTTGTTGTTTCCATTTTATTGTATGTTAAGTATGGTGCTGCAATTGCCATCGCGAAAGATTTTCTTCCGAAGAACATAATCGATATTTCAAATAAGCACAAAGGCACTTTGTTGTACGCATCGCCAATGCAAATTCGTCTATTAGCCAATAGCAAAGGAGAAGAAATGATGCCGGATTTGAAGATGGTGATTTCAACCTCAGCTGCGATTTCATCAGATGTGTGCATTGAGTTTTATAATCGCTTTAAAATTCCTGTAAGTCAAGCTTACGGTATTATTGAAATTGGATTACCAATGATCAATCACATTGAATCTTCTGAGAATCCGGAGGCTGTTGGAAGGGTTTTACCGGATTATGCTGTCCAAATTATGGACGATGATTTTTCAGTTTTACCCGATGGTGAAGTTGGACGCTTGGGTATCAAGGGTCCGGGAATGTTTGACGCTTACTTAAATCCTCCGACAATGAGAGAGGAGGTATTGGTAAATGGGTATTTTCTAACTGCTGATTTTGCCTCTAAATCAAAAGATGGATTGGTTAAAATTGAAGGACGTGAAAAATCCGTGATCAATATTTCTGGTAATAAAGTATTTCCGGAAGAAGTTGAAGGTGTTTTAGAAACATTTCCGTCTATTAAAATGGCTAAAATTTCCGGTACTCCACATCCCTTAATGGGACAAATAGTCCAAGCAGAACTTGTGCTGAATGAAGGGTGTACCATTGATGTAGAAGAGGTTCTAACCTATTGTCGAAAAAGATTATCTACCTATAAAGTGCCTCAGAAAGTAATTATCGTAGATGAATTGCCAATGACTCCAAGTGGAAAATTAATTCGCTACTGATAAATTACCACATTCCTCAATTCCTCTCCTAATTCCTTAATTACTCCATTCTAACTCCATTTGTAAGAAATTCAATACCGCAAAGAAAAAAACTTGTACCACGAAAAATAACAGTGCCAACTTATTCTCTTTTTTGAATTTCATGGAGTAAAATAAAATCAAAAAGGTAAAGGATATTATGAACCACGCGATATAGTTTTGTATTGGAACAGAAACGGTTTTCCAAGTCCAATAATCATAGTGTATAGCAATCGGTTCAATAAGAAAATCCAAGAACATCAATGCCGTAGCACCGACCAATGACTTTATCCAAATTGAGGTTTTAAGTCGGTTAAAGATTACACCAACACTATAAATTAGGTTTAGCCAATTGATACCCATCACAATTGGCACTTCAGCCAGTTTAAATCCAAGTGTGCTACCATAAGTATATTCCCCGAAAACTAGTCCGGTGTGCACTCCGGCGACCTCTACACCATATCCTAAAAAGAAAATACTGAAGCAAAAGATCCAGAAATTTCTGGAATAGGTGGTCTGATGATAAAACAACAAAAAAGTACTTAATGCCAAACTGTATGGTGTAAATAGTAAGAATAGCCATTTGAGTGAGGATTGCATACCTATGATTCCGCACAAATGTGAATTGATCAAAATGGCGTGAGTATGATAGCGTTGTTTTTTCCGGGAGCGCATTGAGCTGGCAAATATAATGGTTCGATTTTGTTCAGGTAGAATTCAGCTGAAATTTTGAAATAAATGAGCTTGGCGGGATAAATTCATTGTTAATAATGGTGGATTTCAAGGGATTTTGAACAAATTTGTCAATTAATGATTTGTGTAAACCATCGCTAGAAAAGGTTTACGGTTAATTTGAACTTATATGTCTACTGGGAATAGTAAAAGTTGTGCGGTTATTGGTTCAGGTGTATCTGGTTTGGCCGCTTCCATCCGAATGAGAAATAAAGGGTATAATGTAGTTTGCTTTGAAGCCAATTCATTCGCAGGAGGAAAATTATCGAGTGAGCAAAACGGTCAGTATCGCTTCGATATGGGACCTTCTGTTTTTACTATGCCTCAATTTGTAGATGAACTTTTTGAAATTTCAGGAAAGAATCCCCGAGACTATTTTGAGTATGAAAAGCTGGATCCGGTGTACCGTTACTTCTTTGAGGATGGTGTTGTTTTAGATGCTTTTCATGGTAAAAAGAGATTCGCGGAAGAAATGTCAACCGGTACTGATGATAAAAAGGAAGAAATCGTGAAGTATCTGGAAAAAGTAGAGCTAATGTATAATCTGACTGATGAGGTATTTCTTCATAATTCTTTACATGTAGCTAAGAATTTTTTCACCAAGGCAGTTGCGAAAGGTCTTTTGAATTTTGGCAAGATTGGTGCATTCGATACAATGAATAAGGCCAATGAAAGAGCGTTTAGAGATCCTCATTTGGTTCAAATATTTAACCGATATGCCACGTATAATGGTTCGAATCCTTACACGGCTCCAGCAACATTAAATGTCATTTCACACGTTGAGATTGATCGTGGAGCCTATTATCCTAAAGGTGGGATGCATTCAATTACAAAGGCACTTAAGAAACTAGCCGAAGATATTGGTGTTGAATTTCAGTTTTCGACTCCTGTCAACGAAATAGTGCTTGAAAATACTATCGCTAAAGGTGTCAGAACTAAAAATGGCTTTCAAGATTTCGATATAGTTATAAGCAATATGGACGTTTATAACACGTATCATAAGTTGATGCCTTCAGCTAAAAAACCAACTAGAACCTTGGACCAACCTAAATCGAGTTCTGGAATCATTTTTTATTGGGGAATCAAAAAGAGTTTTGATCAACTTAAATTGCACAACATTTTGTTTGCAAAGGACTATAGAGAGGAGTTTGATACTATTTTTACGAAAAAGGAAATTTACCATGATCCAACTATCTACGTCAATATTACTTCAAAACATACACCTAGTGATGCTCCGGATGGTTGTGAGAATTGGTTTGCATTTATAAATGTTCCTAACAATCAAGGTCAGGATTGGGATGCGTTTATTAATGAGGCACGAGAGGCAATTATTAAAAAAGTGGATAGAATGTTGGGAACAGACTTACGGTCCCTCATTGAGTGTGAGTTGGTTTTTGATCCCCGTGTGATAGAGAATAGAACATCTTCAGCTTTTGGAGCAATTTACGGTAATAGTTCAAACAATAAATTTGCTGCATTCCTTCGCCATCCTAATTTTTCTAAGAAAATCAAAAATCTCTATTTCTGTGGGGGAAGTGTTCACCCTGGACCTAGTATTCCACTTTGTTTACTTTCAGCCAAGATAACTACGGATCTTGTAAAGTAAGTTGATTCACAGAATCGGTCTATTCAAATGCTACAATCGCTGTTCGTTTAATGGTTAAAGAATAGATTATAAGGTGAAACGCTTTAAAGGTGACATCGTGAAAGGAATTGTGAGATTCCCGTGATTGCCTATTCGAAACGATAGAAAGAGTTACTCTCGTTATTATCCTGACCATGGTGTAAAAACTAAGTCAGGATAGGTGGTTGTGTACAAATTAGCCAAACCTTGAACAGTCAAGCCCCGCTGCAGTGCCAAAAGGCAAGTAGTGTTTTTGTTCGAGTGAAAAGAGACTACTTCAACGATAGTTTATCACGATTTGTATAAATTGTTACATCAGTTTATTATCTTTAACCAAATCAGTTAAAAACCGCTCTCAAACAATAAATCAAATTCAAATACCAGATTTATGGATTAGTGATCAATGTTAATTCATCACCATATTAATTTCATCAATCAGTTCAATTGCTTTACTTTTTACAACATATCCATCGGCACCATGCAGTTTGTATTTTTTTATAATTTCTTCGTCTCCTAAAGAACTATACATTATTACTTTCAGGTCTCTATGATTAGTTTTTAAATAATTCAAAGTTTGCATTCCATCCATAACTGGCATTTGTATGTCCAAAATCACCAGATCAATTTCCTTTTCTTTCATTTGTTCAATTAAATCTTGACCGTGCATGGCTATAATTTTAATTTGAACGATGCCTGCGTGTTCGAGCATAAGCCTTAGAGCTTCCCTAAGCATGTCGTGATCATCTACAATTGCAACACGAATTTTTTGTAAAGTGTTTGTCATCAGGCTATTTATTAAAATCAAAGTTACTAAAATGTATTATATAAAGCGTATTTAATTTAGCGTAACAAAAACAATGTTAATTGAATTCCTTTGAATTATGAAATCGAAGGAAAAATTAACAGATAATCAAATAGTCCAACTCAACAACATTGGAGAGAAGCTACGCAAGCTTCGCATCCAAAAAGGTTATTCTAACTATGAAAACTTTGCTTATGATCATGGTTTAAACCGTGCCAATTACGGAAGGTATGAAAATGGTGCCAACCTACGAATAAGCACCCTTATTTCAATTCTTGAATGTCATCACATGAATTTAGAAGAGTTCTTTCGTCTTGAACAATAAACAATAATAAATGTTCAGACTTTGAGATAATAATTTCTGTAAGTAGAAAATATCCAACAGGAGTAAAGGTTAAACATAATAATTAGGATGGTTGGGGTGTGATAGACCAAATAAGATCAATCGACAAAATTCGAGTTGTAAAAATCTTTGGTTTGATTTCAGATAAGGAAATACGCAAATGTTAACGTGTCACCAAAGAAACATTTGTTGATTGAGTATTTTCACTGTATTGAATTTAGATTCTCGTGTCGAATCAAGAGATCATCTAATCAAAACTGGAAGTACACAAATGGCTTAAAGGTATCCGACACAGCCTGATACATTAAAAACACGATCACTGCAACTGCTACCGCTTGAATTGATAACGGAGACTTCGTAAACCAACCTTCATACACTTTTTTGAAGCGCTCAGGCAGCCAGTGAATGATGTATCCGAATAACATTACCCAGAAAACACTTTGGAAAGTCCACAAGACCAAAACAAAGGTGTTCCAGGTGAAATTGAAATTGTTCCAGATATGGTTGATCATTGCAAGCGGTGCCCCGTCGTCTTCAAGACGGAACCAGATCCGTGTGAACGTAATGAAATTGAAGGTAAGGAAGATCTTCCAGAAGTGAATGATCCACCATGTTTTGTTCTCATACGGAGAGATCTGTTTCCAGTATTTGTAAATCACAAGAGCAGCACCATTCATCGCTCCCCAGATCACAAAATTCTCACTAGCACCATGCCATAGTCCTCCCACAACCATGGTGATCAATAAGTTAAGATCGCGATGCACGAACTGTTTAAAGTTGGGAACGACCAGAATCCCGATCCCATAGATCGCCATTAATCCGGCATAAACAAAAATCAATTCATACCATTGGGTGATGAAAATAAGGAAAATAAAGATGACGGTAGTGGCGATGTAAGTTCCAAGTCCACCTCCTTTGTTTCCTCCTAATGGAATGTAGAGGTAATCACGTAACCAGGAACCAAGTGATTTGTGCCATCTGCGCCAGAAATCAGCTACATTGATGGCTTTGTAGGGAGAATTGAAGTTTTCCAGGAGCTTGAAGCCCATCAGACGGGAAACACCAATCGCAATGTCTGTGTATCCTGAAAAATCGCCATAGATCTGCAATGAATAACCCCACATGGCCAAAATGCTCACAAAACCCGGATAGGCTTCAGGTGCATCGGCCACTTTGTCAATAAAATGAACGGCGATGTAATCGGCGAGTACGATCTTTTTGATCAAACCTTTAACGATCTGTATCACCGCCCAGCTGAAATCGTTTTTGTCCAAGGAATAGGGTTGACGGATCTGTGGGATGAAATCACGTGCGCGAACGATTGGTCCGGCAACCAACTGAGGAAAAAAGGTTACAAAGAAGGTGTAGTCAAAGAAATCCTTAACAGGTTCCACCTCCTTGCGGTAAATATCCACTACATAACTGATACTTTGGAAGGTAAAGAACGAAACCCCAACCGGAAGAATGATCTTTGTGACAAAGGAGCCTTCGCCAAAAAAGCCATTCGCCCAAACCGCCAGGTGATTGACAACTTCAAAATCCGTGTGGAACATCGCATTAAACGAATCCGTAAAGAAATAGGCATATTTGAAATAGCCGAGTAGTGAGAGGTTAAAGATCGCTGAAGTGGCTATGATCCATTTCTTTCCTTTGTTCGATTTACTTTTGAAAATAGCATCCCCTAACAGGTAATTGACAACAAGGCTTATTCCTAGCATCATCACGTACAAACCTGAAGTCTTGAAATAGAAGAACAAGCTGACGGCAGTCAAAAAGATACTTCTTACAAGGTAATTTTTGTGAATGGCAGAAAAGATGATCATTACAGCCAAAAAGAACAACCAGAAATCCAGTTGAGTGAAAATTAATGGTTCTTTTTCATTGAACGAGAAAGCTTGTATCAGTCGCTCCATTTAATTCGTTTTTTTCATTTCTTCGATCACTTCCATTTGATCCATAAATTTCAAAAAGGCATCAGTTAAGAGTGTTCCTTTTAGGTGATAGCCTAACCCCGTGAAGTGAACCAGATCGGCTTGCATGAGTCCGTTTTTATTCCACACTTTCGAGCTTCCCAATTCCCCCATGATCCCGTAAAAGTCCCACACGGGCATTTTGTATTTCTCTGCCAATTCAATTATCACCTCTCGCTCGCGGGCAATGTTACGGTTCAAATATTTCCGCTTGTAATAGGAATCATTTGGAACGGTGAGTAAAATGGCACACTTTGGATTTGCAGCCAGTACCTTCAGCATCATTTTTTCAAGGTTGTTCTTGTAAACTTGCGGATCAAAATCATCGTAGGGTACATTCCCATCATTGGTTCCAACGGAAAAAGCGAACAGATCGGGCGGATATTGCTTGAGTTGTTCTTCAAAATTTTTATTGGCCAGATAGGTGTATAAACCTGCGCCATTAATTCCTATAGAAGTGTAGGAAATACCCGGTTCATCGTTCATGAATTGAAATCCATAAATCTGTAGTTCCTGAAGTTGATCCGTGATGCGTGAAAATTGCAGATCCATGGTGTCAATAGGATCTGTGAACCAGATTTCAGTATAGCCCAAACGCTCATTTTGGTGACAACTTTCAACGAGTATTTCTTCGGCTCCAAAATTCAATTCGTAAGGCAAAAATCCTTTGTTGTGGTAGATTCTGACCTTGCAAAAAGATGGTTTTGTGTTGGTTCGATTGTGACGAAAAGAAATATTGACCACAGAATCTTTGCAGATCAAAACAGCACCCATTACGCCGTAGTCATATTCCACAGGACGATGAACTACACTTCGATAGGCTTGCCAATTGTTCGGTGAGTTGAAAATGTAATTCGCCGGATTGTTCGTTTTTGCCAGATTAAAAGGAAACACGATGCCTCTTTCACCTCCTGCATAGGGCCAATGTGTTTGTAGAAAGGTTCGAACATCGTGTGAGTAAATATCAGCTTGAATGTGAGATCCTCCGATGTGATAGAAATTCAATTTTCTGTGTTCACCGTTATCTAATGCTGACAGGTTTTCGTACAAGTGTTCCCAGTTCGGACTCCGGTCAGAATAAAATTGAAAGTTATTTTTTTCAAAGACAATGAATGGATATTGTTCCTTGATACCTTGATCAATAACACAATAATCATCGTAACACAATAAATTGAGGGAATCGGTCACAACAAATTCTTCCTCCTGCGCAGAAGAATACACAGAAAAAGAAAGAAGAAGAAATGACAGAAAATATTTCACACTCAATTAATTTTGACTTTTCTGTTGCCATTTAGCGTATTCAGCAGCGAAGGCATCAAAAAACAACTGCGATGCAATGCTCGCGCCTTTAGGAGCAAAATGTATGTAATCCTTTGCAGCGAGACCTTTTTCAACCCACGCAGGCATCGAATTAATTCCTCCCATTGCATGGAAAAGATCCCAATAACCGGCTCCGGCTTCAAGGGTTACTTT
Organism: Crocinitomicaceae bacterium; assembly: GCA_036825545.1. Taxonomy (GTDB): domain Bacteria; phylum Bacteroidota; class Bacteroidia; order Flavobacteriales_D; family Crocinitomicaceae; genus M0103. The sequence goes on from DAISYB010000017.1 coordinate 26,064, forward strand.
TTTCATCTGCTCTACTAAATAAGGCAACAAGGGGTAGGTCACAAAATCCGTTCCGCTTGGCGTCGACATATCACTTGGACCAATTACAACAATAGCAGCAGATGGGCGAAGTTTTTTAAGTGTGTTCAATTGACCTTTGAAATACTTAGCATAATTGCGAACTCCGGCACTGTCCTTCAAAGCCGGAACTGAATTCCCGCCAAATTGCATGATGAACAACTCAGTATTCAGATTGGAATACATTTCAGACATTAATCCCTGATCTACTGAACCGAAGAAAGTTCCGCTTGATCCGCGCATTCCAATGTTGCTCACTTGTACTCCGTAGTCACCTTCCAGTGAGAATCCGCTAATGGTTGGACTAATACAAGCACTGAAGACATATTTCAGTTTACCGGGAGTGTTTTCAAAAGATAAATGCAGTTTGTGGGATTTACCATCACTGCGTAAACTGTCCTCATGGATCAGACTTCCATTCTGGTAAACTTTCACCATACACGTTTTCACGCAACTGTTGTAGTACATGGTCACGTTGTTGAATTGTTTCGCGCGGGAATAGGCAGAAGCGGACGGTTCGATCTCGATCCAGGCTTCTTTTACAGGTCCCGGATTTTGCAATAGTGAACTGTCCGGTTCAGGAGTAAATCGTGCAGCACTTCCCATGGCTCCATAACGTTTGTTCTTCAGTTTGTCACCTCCAAAACAGGTGTAACGAATGAAATTTTCAGAATAACTTTGCTTGAAGGTCATTGTGCTATACACATTATTCGCCGGTATTAATCCCGGTCCGCTGCCTCCAAACTGATTTTGGATCCGCTGACGAATATAGGCCGTCATGCGATCTCCCTCAATTTGAGAGTCGCCGTAGTGAAGAATATGCACCTTCTTTTTTTCGGCAGATGCTTTATCCATTTTGGCGAAGAACTGGTGTAAGTTCTCCAAACCAGTTTCATTCAAATGAATGATAGTGGAACTTTCAATCGACAATTGTCCTCCACTTGGAGCTCCCATATCTCCTTTGGAACCATTTTGGTGCTGAAGCAAAGGATCGTCCAAAAGATCGATATTAGTGGTGTCGGTCCCGGCAAGGATAGTTGAAATATCTGCTTTTTCGGGTTTAACCGGATTGAAAAATTGATCCTGTGTCATAAAGCGCAGATTCATTCCCCATAAATTCCAGCCTTTTTCCGGTGCGAAGTAAACTAAGGGAGCCAGTATGAGCATTACTCCCGCCACATAAAGCAGCACTTGATATGGTTTGATCTCTTTCAAATTTGCGTTTAAAACTGACAAATTTAAGCAAGAGTTAACGATTTTAGCTGACACAGGTAAAAAGAGTTTTATATTCTGATAATGTCAACTTTTCAGCGAATAAGAAACATTCACTGCCACTCTGTCCGAAATTGCACAATGGCAGTATCTTTGACAAGCGGAAAATGCAAAAAAGAATACTATGGCGGAAGAGAGATCAAATAAGGCATGTGGTGAGCAGGGTCGAACCGAACAGGAGCAGGAAAACAACACATCTGAGCAACAGCAAACAACACAAGCTCAATCAGAGGATACACAAGAGAATCAAGCGGAATTGAGTCCGGAGGAGAAATATGCCGAACTGAATGATAAGTTTTTACGCTTGTATGCTGAATTCGATAATTACCGTCGCAGAACGAACAAGGAGAAGATCGACCTGATCTCCAGTGCCGGCGAAGGAATTCTGAAGGACATGCTTCCGGTAATGGACGATTTTGAACGTGCGATCTTAAACAATGAAAATGCTTCGGATATCGAAAGTGTCAAGGAAGGATTTCATTTGATCTTCAATAAGTTTAAGCACATTCTTGAGACGAAAGGTTTAAAGAAAATGGATGCAAAAGGAACTGACTTTGACAGTGAGTTGCATGAAGCCATCGCGAATGTTCCTGCGCCTTCTGAAGACTTGAAGGGTAAGGTCATCGATGACGTGGAAAAAGGATATTACTTGAATGATAAAGTGATCCGTTACGCGAAAGTAGTGGTTGGTCAGTAGGGATGTTATAGAACAAGGAGAACAAGGAGCAAAGAACAAAGACATTAATCCCGTAGGGAAATGAGTGAAAAGAGAGATTATTACGAGGTATTAGGCATTTCTAAGAATGCGGACGAAAGCGAGATCAAAAAAGCTTACCGCAAATTGGCATTGAAGTATCACCCTGACAAAAATCCGGGGGATACTGCTGCCGAAGAAAAATTCAAAGAAGCTGCGGAAGCCTACGAAGTATTAAGCAATCCGGAGAAGAAAGCGCAGTACGATCGTTTTGGTCACGCCGGAATGGGGCAAGGCGGCTTTGGCGGTGGAATGAACATGGACGACATTTTCTCTCAGTTTGGTGATATTTTCGGAGGGGCTTTCGGTGGAAGTTTTGGAGGAAGCCGTGGTGGAGGAAGTCGTGTTGTGCGAGGAACTAATCTTCGTGTAAAAATGAAATTAACACTTGAGGAAGTTGCCGAAGGTGTCAAGAAGAAGATCAAGGTGAATAAATTGGTCAATGCGGAAGGCGTGACCTATAAGAACTGTCAAACCTGTAACGGAACGGGTAGAATAACACGTGTTGCTCAAACATTTTTGGGTGCAATGCAGACCCAGTCGACGTGTCATACTTGCCAGGGAGCTGGTAAAATGATTGACAAAAAACCGGCTGATGCGGATGCGCATGGTTTGAGACGTCAAGAAGAGGTGATTGAGATCGATATTCCTGCAGGAGTAGAAGAAGGTATGCAGTTGAGTGTAACCGGTAAAGGTAATGCCGGTCCATTCAATGGTGTACCAGGTGATTTGATCGTTGTGATCGAAGAAGCAGAACATCCTGAATTGAAAAGAGAAGGGGAGAACCTGCATTATGATGCGTTCATTAGTTTCATTGATGCTGTTTTAGGTGAATCGATTGAAATTCCAACGGTGTCAGGTAAAGCAAAAATCAAGATCGATCCGGGAACCCAAAGCGGTAAAGTATTGCGATTGAAAGGAAAGGGACTGCCAATTCTTCAAGGATATGGCACAGGCGACCTATTCGTTCACATCAATGTCTGGACTCCGAAAAAAGTGAGCAAAGAGGAGAAAGAATTGTTAGAGAAGTTAAAAAGCAGCGAAAACTTCAAACCGAATCCGGATGCTTCTGACAAGAACTTTTTTGGACGCATGAAGGATATGTTCCATTGATAGGGAGGGATGCTGACCTCGATACATTCTTTTGCTCACTGAGTGATCCTGATAAAAGCAAAGCTTTTCGTCAGGATTGTACCGAAGTGACAAAAGAACACTCGGTCAGCCGCATGTTGATTCCATTGTTCGACTTGTCGCCGAATAGTATTAAGTTTGACATCGAACAAATAGCGGTATACAATTATGTCATTTTTCCATCGATCACTAAAGGGGCCTGTTAGTATTCCATTGCAACTATTGATCGTCGTACTGATCGTGTTGGCTTATATAATTATTGGACAAATTCCACTGTTGCTGGTACTCTCAGATCATGGGTTGATGGAGTCTGAATTTTTAGCTGATACAGGTTTGATTGCTGAGGTTGTGGGATACAATCGATTTCTTACACTGTTATTGATCCCATTTATAGCAGTTTTGCTCACCATTCTGCTGGCGAATCGTTTTTTGCTGGGAAGATCGTTCCTCTCGCTTTTTACCTTACGAGACAAACTTGATCTGAAGAGAATCTTTTTTTCCTTTGGGGTGTGGATGACAGTCATGTTGACCATGGTTGGGATCACCCTGTTGACAACAGATCAACTTACCTGGAATTTCAAAGGCGAAACGTTCATTGGTTTATTGTTTATTTCGATCTTTTTGATTCCCCTTCAAACGACATGTGAAGAAGTACTGTTTCGTGGATATCTGCTTCAATTGTTTGGAGCTAGTTTCCGCAAAGGTTGGGTTCCCTTGTTGATGACCGGAGTCGTTTTTGGCTTGTTACATGGATCCAATCCGGAAGTGGAAAAGATCGGTTCCATTCTTTTGGTTTACTACATTTCAACAGGAATTTTTCTCGGTTTACTTGCGATCATGGACGATGGTTTAGAACTGTCAATGGGCTACCATGCGGCCAACAATATTTTTGCTGCTTTGATCGTAACGAATGAATGGCAAGCCTTTCAAACCGACGCCTTACTCATGGATCATACTCCCCCTGTCTTCGGTTGGGATAGCCTCGTGACACTTTTTGTTCTTCAACCACTGCTCATTCTCCTTTTTGCGAAGGTGTATAAGTGGAGGAATTGGAAGGAAAGACTTCTTTAATTTACAACAAGCGACTCACTCCAAGCTGTATTCCATAAATCTGCTTTTGAAACAACAATGAAGCCTGCGAACGGTTTTCATACATTAAGCGCCTAATGTTAATATTTGCTGACAAGCGCCACACTTCACATTCACCAAAACGATAAGAATAACCTAGCTGCGAAAATAGGGATGTGCCATAATAAATAACTGAAAATGAATTCCATTGTTCAGGTGAAATATCTTGAATCAATCCTGCTCCAAGTTGAACAGCATGTTTAGAAGAAGATAACGTACGTTCATAATTCACACTTAATGGAATTGAGAATGAAGACAGATAGGTGCCACGCGAAATGAGCGAATCAGATTCATTCGTAATTCGGTACTGAAAGCGACTATAACCTAATTCAGCATCGAGGCGCCAACGCTCGCTGAAATAATATGCACTTTTAATATGAATATTCAACGGATTGTAGATTCTATAGTTATAATTTCCGGGGACAGAAATTGAATTTTCGACTGGAATAGAATTACTGATATCAGCATATTGTGAAACAGTTGTAGTAGGTAAATTAATGGATTCAAGTAAACTGCTTCCAATTGTTACTGTTAAACCAAGCTCAAAACGATTTTTTCTTTGTTTTTTACAAGGAGGTAAACAAGGGACTAGACTGTCATTCGTTTGAGTGTTTTGCGTGATTGTTGAATCTGTATTAAGATTTTGTGAATCATTCGGTTTTAGTGTTGTTTCAATTGTTGTTTCAATTAATTCCATCATAATAATTCTATCTACTTCATCTTCTTTATTTGGAACAACCAATCGACTTTTTTTCTGTTCCCTTTGTTGATGGTTTTGCTGATTTATATTTGTTTTCTTTTTAGGTTCAGTAGGCAATTTATCAACTTTATCGGTGGAAATTGAGTTTTCTAAATTTGATTGAACTGTATTCAAATCAACGTGTTGTGTTTGATTAGCAGCGGTTTGATTGCCATTGATACTTTCAGTCACCATTTGAGTTGCCAATACCGCAATGAAACAAGCAGACAATCCGTAATAAAACCAAATCAAAAGTGGTTTTCTTTTCTTTTTCTCGTCTAATGTTTCTTCAATACGATCCCATAATCCTTGTGAGGGTTTGCTACCAAAATCTTCCCACTGGTTCTTAAACTTAGATTCCATTGATCTTTATTTCGTTTAAATTCATTTTTTCGTATGTCTCTTCGATCATTTTTCGGAGCATTTGTCTTGCTCGGCTATACTGAGTTTTTGATGTATTCTCCGAAATTTTCAACATTTTTGCAATCTCCCGATGGTTATATCCTTCAATAGCATATAAATTGAAGATCGCTCTATATCCGGGTGATAATTTCTGGATCAGACTGAGCAGATCATCCAACTCCAAATTCTCAATAGCTGTATCTTCAATTATTGAAGGCATTACATTGCTTGTGTATTGCTTCAAATGAAGCATGTGAGTACTCTTCTTGCGGTAATGTTCTAGTGCCTTGTTCACTGTTACTTTTCTCATCCATGCTCCCAAAGCTCCGGAATGATTGTAACTACCAATCGTTTTGAAAATTTGAATAAAAGCATCATGTAAAATATCTTCCGCTTCCATTTCATCAGCGGCATAACGAAGACAAAGCCCTTTTAGAAAGTGTGCATACGATTCGTAGAGTACTTTTTGAGCCCAACGCTCTTGTTCGATACAGGCTTTTACGATCTCTTCTTCGCTAAAGGATTCTTTCTTCACTACTTTACAGGCGTTTATTCTGTAACATTCTTAGAATGCAACAAGTTACTTTAACGTTCAATATAGTACAAATAGTACTACTCATTAAATGTGATTTCAAGCCTCAGCTCAACTCTGTTTAAATGCATTTCTGTCACAGGTTCTGGTAAGGTACACCAATGACAATAGTAGAGTTCTTTTTTTGAAAGGAACAAAAACCGATAACCGATGTATGTTGAAAGCTGAAAATGTTCAAATTTTCTAGATCGAACGCCAATACTTCCTCCTGAAGTCAAACCGTAGTTTTCTGAAATGCTCATCCTGTTGCGGTCTAAATCCATCATATATCCACCATTGATTTTTACCAAAGGTGTCACCGGACCCTTTAAAATCAGATAATTAAAGTCCAGAAGCATAGGGATGTAATTTCGGTTGTAAAACCGCTCGTACCCAAATACCGTTGTGAGCTCCATGTGCTTGCCTAAACTAACACCATTGTTAACTTGAATGGAAAGTGAACTTCTATCGCCACCTAGAATTCCTGCGCTTACTCGTTGGTTGTATCCAATATACTTATTCGAATAATCTATGTTTTCCTGATTAAAAGCAGTTGTTGTGACTAGGAAAACGACGGACAATATTGTGAAAAAAGCCTTCATGTCTAATTAAAATTGATTTTACTTAAAAGGAAAATATTTTCAGGATTTGTGTAGTCGTATTGGTACAATCCATCATTAGCAATCATTATTAATGTATTGTTAAGGGGGATTACATCAATTGCCTTAATAGATTGAAACTGTTTGATTAAATGATTACCTGATTCGATTGGATTACTTGCGTTGAACACTTTTAATCCTTCAGAACCATCACAGATGAACAGTAAATTTTGATCAATTCCAAGTCCATGTGGGTTATGCATCGTATATGATTTTTTCAAAATCGGATTTGTCATTGAGCTAACATCAATGATATCCAGCTGATTTATCGTTCCACCGCAATTTCTTCCTTCACGAATAGTCACGTAAGCGTAATTATCTTTAACGACTACCGGGTCGCATGCCGTCATGTGATTTACTTCAGCGACATAACTTGGTTGATTGGGATTGCTTGTCGAATAGATCAACATTCCTGACGTAGTCCCCATAAAGATATGATTGTTATAGGGGAATAGGGTTTCTACTACCCTTGAAATAAATACTTTATTTCCGATTGTTGGGCTGTAAGGATTCGCAATGCCAATAGAATACAATTCGTGTCCTTCCATAACATACAGATGGTTGTTGATTATCGTAAATTTTGTAATGGATCCGGAAACGCCTGTTCCTGAACCTGCAAAACCTCCCGTATTTTCTGCGGTGGCAATTGAAACATCCCCTGTATTGTATAAATAGGGTTGAGAATTAGCCTCTTCTTTCACTTCTTTAATTTCCCAGCCAACAACAACACCTTTGTTCTTGTCAATTTTCGCGTACGGATACTGATCATTTCCTGTTGGGAGATATTCCGGCATCAATCCTTCAATTCGTTGTGCGACTTTTGGCGCATTGAAATTCGAGATATCCACAATAACAAGGTCTATTAGGCTATTCACGTATAGAAAATGATCTTTCATGGCCATTCCTGTGCAACCGGGCACTTTTAGAAAGCCCTTTTTGATAGGATTAGACGGATTGTAATTTTCAATAAAGTGAATTCCCTCTCCATTTTCTATTATAAAGAGATAACCATCCTTTGAATAGATCTGACCTTTGTCTTTGATGGCCTGTGGCCCGATAAACTTTACAGCATTTCTAAAGGATTCATAGTCCATATATATTGGGCTGTTTGCTAGAAATTTGGAGTAGATTTTATCTTTACAAGAGTAGGATAAGATCAATACTGCCAATAAACTAAAGATGATGTTCTTTTTCATAAAAGTTGATTTTTCTTATCTGATGTTTCTCAATTCAAAAGGGTTGCATGCTAGATAATAAATTGGTTATTTCACAATTCTAAAAATTCTTTGTAGTAGTTTTATCACAACATAGAAAAGCATGCTCGAAGTAAAGAATATATCTAAATCCTTCTACCGAAAAATTGCGCTGGATGATGTTTCAGTAAATGTCAATGCCGGTGAAATATTTGGTTTGTTAGGTCCGAATGGAGCAGGGAAGACAACTCTGATCCGTATCATCAATCGTATCATTGAACCCGATAAAGGTCATGTGCGCTTTCAAGGAGATCTGATGACCGCGCGACATCTTGAGCAGATCGGTTATTTGCCGGAGGAAAGAGGTTTGTATCGCTCGATGACAGTGGAAGATCACGCACTTTTTCTGGGAAGATTGCGCGGCTTGTCCAAAACAGACGTGAAGCGTCAGCTGGAATATTGGCTGGAGAAATTCGAGATCACCGATTGGCGAAAAAAACGAATTGAAGAACTTTCAAAGGGAATGGCCCAGAAAGTACAATTTATATGCACGGTCTTACACGAACCTAAGTTGCTTATTCTCGATGAGCCTTTAAGCGGTTTTGACCCCATTAATGTGGAATTGATCAAACAGGAGCTGATTGAGATGCGCGCAAAAGGAAAGACAATTATTTTGTCATCACACAACATGAAAAGTGTGGAAGAGATTTGTGATCGGGTTGCCTTGATCCATCAAGCGAAAAAGATCATGGAAGGACGCATTTCAGAATTGCAGGAGGAAAAGAAATCGGGGCTGTATGCTGTGAAATTCCGTGGAAATATGATCGCTTTTGTCAATGCTTTATGGACCGGTTTTGAGATCGAAGACAAAGATATCCTGGGAGATGATCGCTTCATCGTTAGGGTACGAATGCGGGGTGACAGTTCATTCGATTCGCTATTGCAGGTGTTGATCGGGCACGTACGCATTGAGGCAGCATGGGAAGTTTTACCATCGATGCAGGATATTTTTATTGATCTGGTACAAGAGAAAAAGGAGGTGAGCCATGAATAACAGTTGGTTGATCGCAGTGCGCGAATGGAAAGAACGAATCGGAACGCGCTCATTTGTACTCATGTCAGTTAGTGGTCCGATATTGATCTTATTACTGATCTACTTGCTCTTTGCTTTTGGAGGTGAAGGAAAACAAAACTGGAAGGTGTTGATCACAGATCCTGCCGGTATCATGGAGAATAAGATCCTGGCTCATGAAGATAAGTCGGTCGTTTATTCTTTTGCTGATGGTTACCTTGAAGTGGAAGAGTTCAGAGATGGTAAACGTTTTCAGGAGTTCGATGCGATGGTAGAGATCAATGAAAAGGTACTTCAGAATAAGACCGCTTTTGTCTTTTTCAGAGAAAAACCCTCTGTTCGAATGCAAACACGTGTTCAATTTCATGTTGAGCGCAGACTGGAAGAGCAAATGGTGAGAGAATTTACCGACTTGTCTGTAGCTGAATTCAGAAAGATCAAGCAACCGTTAAATGTAGCCTTTAGAAATGCCTATGATCCACTGGATGAGTCAGCAGATAAACGAGGTTGGGTCGGATTTTTCTTTGGAGCATTGATTTTTGTCTTCATTTTCTTGTTCGGAATGACCATTCTCCGAAGTGTATCCAGGGAAAAAAGTAATCGAATTGTAGAGGTGTTACTTGCATCGGTGCATCCGAGACAATTGATGTTGGGTAAGATCGTTGGAATAGGTCTGTCTGCTTTTCTGCAATTTTTCATCTGGTTATTGGTGATAGGGATCGGCTTGTATTTCATGCGGGAGTTCATTTTTCTCGATATGTTGGATGCGGCTAATCTGGATCCTTTAAGTTTAACACAAGAGATCAATGAAAAGGGTAGAATGGAACAGCTCTTTGCGGCGCATGAATACAACGAATTTGTGGAGCTTATTTATGATCGGGTCAATTTTAAAGTAATGATCAGTGGCTTCTTACTTTTCTTCGTCACGGGTTATTTTTTCTACGGAGCTTTGTTTGCTGCGATCGGTGCAACTTCCGGTTCTGAAAGTGATGGGCAGCAATTTGTTTTGCCGATCATTTTTATGTTGCTTTTTGCGTTGTATGCCGGACATTATACCCTTCAAAATCCAGAATCTACTGCTGCCACGGTTTACCATTATTTACCTTTCACTTCACCGGTCGTGGTCATGGTGAAATTAGCTATGGGTTATCCTGAAGGTCAGGGGTATACAATGTACCTGTCCTTATTGATCTTACTATTAAGTGCAGTTTTTACCCTGATAATTGCCGGACGTTTGTATAAAAATGGTATCTTACAGTTCGGACACCGCGTGCGAATGTCCACTATTTTAAAGTGGTTGAGAAATTCCTAAGCATGAGAAAAGCTGTTATTGACCTGGGGACCAATACGTTTAATCTGCTCATCGCTGATGTGTATGAAGGAGGTTTTGATTTGGTTCATACAGAAAAAGATGGTGTTGCGCTTGGAATGGGGGGTATCAACGATGGATTTTTATCTGAAGAAGCATTTCAACGGGGACAATCGACACTTCAGCACTTTTCAGAGCAATGTAAACAGTTTGGTGTTCAGCAAATCCATGCCATTGGGACAGCAGCACTTCGCGGAGCATTTAATGCGGATGATTTTATCCAAGAAGCCCATGAAAGATTTGGCTTGCAGATTGAGATTGTTTCCGGATTGCAAGAAGCAGAATTGATTTACAAAGGTGTGAACTGGTCTTATGATTTTACGCAGCCTGGTGTAATAATGGATATTGGTGGAGGAAGTACCGAATTCATTTTCGCTGATTCAAAAGGCGTTCATGATATGATCTCTTTGAACATCGGTGTTTCACGAATTTACCAGCAGTTTAATTGTTTGGATCCACTATCCGCAGCTGACATCAAAAATATTGAGAATTGGTTGGAAGAACGCGCTGAAGGATTTTTCGAAGGAAAGCGATCCAATCTGTTGATTGGAGCTTCAGGTAGCTTTGAGACATTTTATGAATTGGTTCATTTGACGGCTTTCCCCGAAAAGATCAAGTCTGTTTCAGTACCGTTTGATGAAACAATGAAAAGTTTGGACGATATCATATCTTCAACACAGGCTGAACGTGATGCCAATCCATGGATCATTCCTATCCGAAAGAAAATGGCGCCGATAGCTGCGGTTAAAACCCGCTGGATTATTCGAAAATTGGGAATTAAGGAGATTTTGATCTCTCCGTGCTCCTTGAAAGAAGGTGTTTTGGCGGGGTAACGTTTTTACCGGAGTTTAACTCCAAACGTAAAGCCATGTCGAAAAGAACTTACGAATGCTTGTGAATTATTCAACTCCCTGCTCACGCCTAAAAAGAACGAATAACGGGGTTCAATACTGATTTTTTTGATTTCAATTGCATACCCAACTTGTATTAGAATTCCACCGTTCAAGTCTTGTGTAAAGTTTTCAGCAGCACTCAAATCATTTTTTATAGGTTGAGACATGGACATATTCCAAGAATAACTTTCACCTGATACTTTTTTATGGAGTTCATAATTTAAATTCAACCCGGGACGAATGAAAGCATGCTTGAACAAACGGAATTTTGCAGGTGATAGAGTTACAAACAGGACCTCCTTTCTCAATTCACCCAAGACATGGTTCGATCCACCCAATCCACCATCCCGAAGATAAAAACTTCCACCGTATTGCTCAAGCCCAAGTCCAATCGTAAAATTCCAAATGGAATCTATTTTCAAATCTCTCATCTCAATTCCAGCCAAATACCAAAATCACGATCAAACTCCTTCATAAAATGACCTTCTGCCTTCCTCACTGAGTAAAAACCACCATAATTGACACCTCCAAAAGCGGATAAGGTTTGACCGCATGCTTGACTGATAAGCATATTAATAAGGATTGTGAGAAAGAGGGTTTTCAATGATTTCATCCGAACCAAGGTAGCTATTAAATGCGATTCTACTTAAATCTCCCATTAAAAATCGCTCCTTATTGAACCAATTTTCACTCCTCATGTAATAGCTCTTGTTCTGTTCACATTTTGAATACAAGACTATGAAGAATTTGTACTTTTTATTTCTGTTCATGTTGTCCTTCACGACATTCTCACAAGCCAATTTTAGAGGAAATGTATATGACAATGAATCAAAAAGAGCTTTGAATAATGTGCAGTTAATGGTAGTTGAAGACGCTGATACCACATTTATTATTCCTGACGAGAAAGGTGATTTTAAATTCAAAACCAAACCTGGGAGAGTGAAAATTTATACGGTTGCCGATGGTTTTATTTCAGAGTTGAATTCAGTTAATGCAGGAGATGGGTCCACCAATACAATGAATATCGGATTGGTGAAAGAAGAAGTAGTAACGAACTATAAGAAAATGGCCATTTCTGCTCCTGTTGTGAGCGATTCGTATGGAGAGTCTACGCATTCAGGTTATGCTGAAAGACATGTTAAGTTGGATGGGTTTTCTAGTGAAATGAGTGTATCCAAGCCTGGATGGAGCTCATCGAAAACAAGTACAAAAAAGTCAGGCGTACTCACAGCAGGTGAGGTGAACGATTTTGCAAAATGGGATTTATGGAACGACTTGACATCCAATGAATTTAAGGTGTATTCCGGATTTTGGAAGAATAAGTTGTACGAACGCTACTGTGTGCAACTGAGTTTACCCGGTGGAATGCCTTTGATTGATGCAAAAGTAGATTTGAGAAATGTTTCCGGCGAAATAGTTTGGACCTCACGTACCGATAACACCGGAAAAGCCGAATTATGGATCAGAGATAGCACATATTCAAGTCGAAACATGTACAGTATTCAAGTGGAATACGGTGAGTTCAAACAGCAATTTGACAAAGTTCACTCGTTCAAAAAAGGCGTGAATAGTTTCAAAATCGATGTGCCTTGTACCGTTTCGGATCAATTGGATATTGCTTTTGTAGTGGATGCTACAGGGAGTATGGGAGACGAAATCAACTACTTGAAAATCGATTTGGACAGTGTTATTTCTTTAATAGCTGCCGAAAACAAGCACATCAATGTTAGAATGGGGAGCGTTTTTTATCGCGATCAAGGAGATGATTATGTGACCAAGGAAGCACCGTTTAGTCATTCAACAGATCTGATCAAAAGTTTTATCAATTCAAATGAAGCCGGTGGCGGAGGTGATTATCCTGAAGCAGCGGATGAAGCCTTGAATGTTGCAATCAATAAGCTTAATTGGAGCACTTCTTCCAGAGCGCGGATTATTTTCTGGTTGCTCGATGCACCTCCACATAGAGAAGAAGAGAACATTGCTAAGCTTTTGGAAGTTTGCAGAAAAGCGGCTGAACAAGGTATTCGAATTGTACCGGTTGGATGTTCGGGAATCGATAAGCCGACTGAATTTTTGTGCAGAACAATAGCGTTGACAACGAATGGTACCTACACCTTTCTCACCAACCATAGTGGCGTGGGTGGAACACACATCGAGCCAAGTACAAATGGGTACAAGGTTGAATCTTTCCGTGAAGTTTTGGTGCGTATTGCCCGTTTAATGAGTATTACTCCGGATTGTGAAGAGTTTATTGATGAACAACAAATTGTACAAATCGATACCAATCTGCAAATCATTAATCCTTATGGTCAGGAGGACACGCTATATGTAAACCGAACAATTGACTCTTTGAACACAATCACCGATCTTGAGATCTTGTTGTATCCAAATCCAACGAATGGAATTTTCAATATCCAGAATCCAAAAGAGATAACAGAAGTATTCATTGCAGATGTCAATGGGAAATTATTGGAACGCGTTTCATTGCATGAAGATCGTATCACGACTTGCGATATCGGCCGATACAGCAATGGTGTTTATTTCGTCCAATACTACAATGGACAACGGTGGACAAGCAAGCGACTTGTTCTCCATCATTAGTAACACGATTAATCTTTTTTAACCTGTAAAATATAAAAGTATGAAGTCAATTACACTTACCATTTTTGCTGTTTTGTCGATCGGACATAACAGCATTGCACAGTACAATGCTTGCGCTGCAAAAAGTGTTGTTACAGAATCAGTCGCTGTTGAAACGGTGGACGCGAATACCGGAGAAAAACGGATCAAGTACGAGGAACGTGCTGTTACAAAGAAAGATAATTATGGAAATGCTAGCGGAAACCAATATGATCTTGCAGTTGATGGTGCATTTGAGGGACAAACAATCGTCGTTCTTCATTTATATACCGGAGAGAATTTTGATTTTGAAAAACCGAAAGCGGCATTGAAAGAAAAAGGGTTTTCTGTGTATCGTTACATCAATCAACCACCAACACCTAAGGAATTGGAAGAATCACTTTCAAAAGCCTGCCAGTTGTGGATTATTTCCAATATCACGCAAATGTTGAATGATGAACATGCAGATGTTATTGAACGTTTTTTCTATAGTGGAAAAGGAGTTTATATTTGGGGTGATAATGATCCGTACCATGCTGATGCTGATTTCATTGCCAATCGATTAATTGGGGTAACGATGAGCGGATATTACATGGGGGCTCAAAATGTAACGTTCAAAACGGACTCTACCATTTCAGGTATGCAAAAAGACCATTTGATCACAACCGGATTGGAATATGTTTACGAAGGAATTACAATTTCACAGATTCATGATCCGAAAAACAGAATGAAACCACTGATTTGGTCTACCGACGGAAATGTCGTAGCAGCTATATACGAAGATCAAGGCCAAAGATTGATTATCGATGGAGGTTTTACGCGACTCTATTACAATTGGGATTCTGCCGGTACAGGGCGCTACGTGAAAAATGCAGCAGCATGGCTGGTAAATTACGAACGCTTTGGTCAAATCGTGCTCAGTGAAGAATTAAAGAAGTGATTGGATGATAGGACGTCAGGATGCTAAGACATTAAGATGTTAAGACAACCAAGGTCTTAAAATCCTAAAATCCTGATGTCCTAAAATCTTAATATCCTGAAGTCCTAATATCCTAATATCACCAAATCGTACTATCTTTACTCATCAAAAAAAATTATACAATGGCCAAGATCCTTATCATTGATGACGAAAGAGCAATACGAAGAGCACTCAGAGAAATTCTTGAGTTTGAAGAGTTTGCAGTGGACGAAGCAGAGAATGGTCAAGATGGATTGGATAAAGCAAAATCGACCCTTTACGATATTATTTTTTGTGATATCAAAATGCCGTTGATGGACGGTATGGAAGTATTGGATGAATTGCAAAAGGCGAAAGTGGAAACACCGGTAATTATGATCAGCGGACATGGAAACGTGGAAACTGCTGTTCAGGCGATCAAGAAAGGAGCATTTGATTTTATTGAGAAACCATTGGACCTGCCGCGTATTTTGGTGACAATTCGCAATGCAAAGGACCGCACGGTGATGGTAGAAGAAACAAAGCAGTTGAAATCGACTGTGCGTCGTTTCAAAGGTAGTTCGATCATTGGTGAATCAGAAGGGATCGTGAAGATCAAGGAAATGATCGAAAAAGTGGCACCATCGGATGCACGGGTATTGATCACCGGAGGAAATGGAACAGGAAAAGAATTAGTTGCACGAGCTTTGCACGACAATTCAAATCGTCGAAAAGCACCTTTCATTGAGGTGAACTGTGCAGCGATACCATCGGAATTGATTGAAAGTGAATTGTTTGGTCACGAAAAAGGAGCATTTACCTCTGCTGTTAAAGATAAAAAAGGAAAGTTTGAATTGGCTTCGGGTGGAACCTTGTTTCTCGATGAGATCGGAGACATGAGTGCCAGTGCGCAAGCCAAAGTACTGCGGGCATTGCAGGAGAACGTGATCCAACGTGTAGGAGGAGAAAAAGACATTAAGGTAGATTGTCGCGTATTAGCTGCTACGAATAAAGACTTGCGTAAAGAGATTGAAGAAGGTCGTTTCCGTGAGGATCTTTACCACCGATTGGCTGTCATCCTGATTCATGTGCCATCGTTGAATGAACGGCGCGATGACGTACCTTTATTAGCTGAGCATTTTATGACGCTGATTTGTGCAGAGCATGGAATACCAAAAAAGAATTTTGCGCCGGAAGCATTGGAAGAATTAAAAAATACCGATTGGACAGGTAACATTCGCGAGTTGCGCAACATTATTGAGCGCCTTATCATCCTTTGTGGTAATACCATCCAAGGTGAAGAAGTGCGCCTTTTTGCCAACCCACGAGCGGTAAAGTAAAGTCAATGGAATGCCGGCCGAGTATTCTTTTGCCGCTTCGATACAATCCTGGCTTAAAGCTTTGCTTTTATCAGGATCACTCAGCGAGCAAAAGAATGTACCGAGGTCGACATTCCATTGCCACCTATCCCCCCATCGCTCTGAATCCCGCACTCTTAGAAGATTCTTCTTCCATAGTAAGCAAAGGAATATGAAGTTCATTGTATGCCAGGGTCTCCAGGAATGATTCCGTAAAGATATGTACGTGTTGTTGGTAATAGGTTGCGGCTAGCATATCCGCTTTTTCTTCTTTGCACAGTTTGAAAATATCAGCAACAAAGTCCTTCCCTTCAACAAGAACAACTTTATGGGCAATGTTTTTTTCATCCAAAACTTTATGACAAACCTGAAGGTTAATATTGCGACGCTGACGATCATGTGATGAAGATTGTTCTTTCGCTACGAGGATAATCTCAGAATTGAATAATTTTCCAATGATAGCAGCCATTCGTACGATCTGAACACTTTCCTTTTCAAGATCAATGGTCATTACAATCTTGTTGATTGTTTTAAATGATGTTTCTTCCTGAACAATAATCAAAGGCACAGGTACTTTTTCAACGATTTTAAAAGCAATACTTTTAAATACTTTTCCAATTCCAGTGATGCAATGTGTACCCATGATGATCAAATCTGTTTCAAGAATTTTCGCCGCATCTCCAATTTCATCCGGTAGACTACCTTCAAAAACTTTTGTCTTTAGTTTTGCGTAATTAGCGGCATTTTTTTCGACAAAGGCTGTCATGTCCAATTCAGCTTTGTATTTTTCATTTTGTGATTTGATCACATGAATTAGTACAATCTCAGCATCGCTTTTTTCAGCCAGTTCAATGGCGAATCGAGTGGCGCTTTCTGCAGCTGGAGTAAAGTCAACCGGTACGAGGTAGCTTGTGTTTTGTTGTTCCATAATGGTTGTTTTTTCTAATAGATCAAAAGTAGAAAGTGTAAAACACTTAAAATATGACTATTGTCAGTTAACCAAATTATGTAAAATTGAGTGGAATCAAAAATGCTCTTGAATAATTTCAGCGACTTGTTTACTTGTTTCAGTACGTTGGTATTTTTCAATAAATCGTTCGCTTTTTGTTGGGGGATTTAGCATTAGATTTGCTAAATAAGTAGAAAGTTTGCTCTCCTCATTTTGCCCGAAGATTTGACCGGCTTGCTGTTCTCGAATAAGGACTGCAGCGTCACTTTGAGAATCGATAATCGCAGCAATCGGTGTCCCACTGCCAATGTATTCCAGAAGTTTACCTGAAACAAAAATGGTTGAAAGTTCATTGAAAGGAAGGCACAGTAAAAGTACATCGGCACTTTTCATTAGACTTAATGCTTGTTCGTGATCAAGTTGGCCTTTATGGTGAACTCGGATGTTTTCGTTTTCTACTGTTTTAAGTGAAGCAAAAACGTGTGGATCAATCTTTCCAGCCAAGATGAATTCAGTGGGTTTACAGTTTTCTGTACTCCCTAGTATTTTTAATGCATTTTGTACAGTTTGATAAGGGTAAGCCGTACCCATTGTACCAACGTAAGTAATGGTAAATGCTTCTTGTTTCTCTGTCGTTGCTCGTTTGAGTTTTTCGGGATCAAAACCACTGAAAACAAACTGAACTTTTTCTTCTTTTCCGGGGAGTTTCTTTTGCAGTAAAGACTGCATTGATGGACCCACTGTAAGAATCTGATCAGCTGATTCCAGAACTTTTTGTTCGAATTCACGGTCTTTTCGATCGCTACGAGCA
This sequence comes from Crocinitomicaceae bacterium, assembly GCA_036825545.1. Taxonomy (GTDB): domain Bacteria; phylum Bacteroidota; class Bacteroidia; order Flavobacteriales_D; family Crocinitomicaceae; genus M0103. The sequence continues at coordinate 43,978 of DAISYB010000017.1, forward strand.
GTTCTATTGAATACTTCGTTGTAAAATACTTCAGACCATGGGTCTCTGAAATCAGCAAGCCACTTGACTCCAAACCGTTTTTTGAGCTCAAGCCCGATAAGGTGTGTAGAGTGGGGTGGACCTGTGGTAATGATCAGATCAAACGACTCACTCTTCAACAATTCAGCTGCTTTTTGGATGGCAAACGTATTCCAGCCAATCCGTGCATCGGGAATAAAGAAGTTTCCCCGAACATAAGCAGCAACTCGATCGAGTAAACCCGGTTTTTTTCCACCAACACTTCCCTGAGGAATCTGCTTTTGCTTGTTCCCGCTTTTTAGCAATGAATACCATTTGATGAGTTCTCGGGTGTCTGTGCGAAATGCACGGATATGCTTGACTTCTTCAATCAAACTTTCGTCGAACACAGCGTAAGATCCTTTTTCAGGGTCGACGGTAATGACAGTCGGTTCGATCCCAAATTCTGGAAGGTATTTCGCGAAATATAGCCAACGCTGTACTCCCGAACCACCACTAGGAGGCCAGTAATACGTTATAAGTAGTGCTTTTTTCGTTCCAGTCAATTAAATTCCTGTTTTTGCTTTCACATCATCAATGGCAGCTTGTAAACCACTTTGATCTTTTCCGCCTGCTGTAGCAAAGAACGGTTGTCCACCACCGCCTCCTTGGATGTGTTTTGCTGCTTCACGAACCAGATTTCCGGCGTGGATTCCTTTTTCCTTCACCAATTGATCGTCGGCGATGATACTGATCGAACATTTATCGCCATCTTTTCCACCAATGACACCAAAGAAATTTGGCACTTCACCTTTTAGTTGGAAGAGAATGTCTTTGATCGAACCGGCATCAAGATCAATGATCGCTTCGAGGAAGTTCATTCCATTAACAGAGCTGATGCGATTCTTTAAATCTGATTTCACAGCTCCGGCGCGTTCTTTCTGGAATGATTCAATCTCCTTCTGAAGTTGAATATTTTTAGTTTGAAGATCTTCAACCGCCTTAACCAAATCCTTTGGATTTTTCAGGGTGAAGGCAATTTTATCCAGTAATTCCGCTTTTTCTTTGAAGAAGTTTTCTGCAGCCGTAGAACTAATTGCTTCGATTCTTCGCACTCCTGCTGCAACAGCAGACTCAGAAGTAATCTTGAACAATCCGATCTTTCCAGTCGATGGAACATGTGTCCCCCCGCATAATTCTACGGAGTCCCCAAACTTAATCACACGTACGGCATCTCCATATTTTTCACCGAAAAGAGCCATTGCACCTAGTGATTTAGCTTGTTCCATTGGGACATTACGTCGCTCATCCAGTTCAATGTTTTCGCGAATAGCTTCGCTCACCATCAATTCGATCTCAGCCAATTCTTCATCAGTAACCTTGGCGAAATGAGAGAAATCGAATCGCAGATAATCGGGATTAACCAAAGATCCTTTTTGCTCAACATGTGTCCCAAGTACAGATCTTAAAGCATGATGCAGTAAATGAGTAGCGGAGTGATTACTTGCTGAAAGCTCACGTTTGTTTTTGTCAACAACAGCTCTGAATTCTGCTTTTGGATCTGTTGGAAGTTTTTCTGTTAAATGAATGATGAGGTTGTTTTCCTTCTTGGTGTCGAAAATCAATGTCCGTTCACCTTTTGATTCAATGAATCCTTTATCACCAACCTGACCACCTCCTTCAGGGTAGAACGGTGTGAGGTTGAACACCATTTGGTAAAAGGTGCGCTGCTTTTGGGTGACTTTACGGTAGCGAACGATCTTTACATTGACTTCCAGATGGTCATAACCAACGAATTCTTCAATATTGTCATCGTAAAGCGTTACCCAATCATCGGTTTCAATGGCTGTAGCAGCACGAGATCGTTCTTTTTGTTTCTGTAATTCTTTGTTGAATTCTTCTTCATCAATGCTCAAGTCATTTTCACGAGCAATAAGTGAAGTGAGATCCACAGGGAAACCATAGGTGTCGTACAATTCAAAAACAGCAATACCATCAATTAACTGACCTTTTGATTCTTTGAGATTGGTAATGATGTTGTCAATTCGCTTAATTCCCTGTTCCAAAGTTCTGAAGAAACTCACTTCCTCCTCACGAATCACTTTTTGGATCAATTCTCCTTGCTTGATCAATTCGTTGAATGGATCGCCCATTTGAAGTCCGAGTACCATAGAGAGGTCACAAAGGAACGGCTCTTTCAAGCCAAGTGTTTGGTAGCCGTAACGTACTGCTCTTCTCAAAATTCGACGAATTACATAACCTGCTCCTGTATTGGAAGGCAGCTGACCGTCAGCAATCGAAAATGCAATGGCACGCACGTGGTCTGCAATTACGCGTAAAGCGATGTCTGTTTCTTCTTTTTCACCGTATTTCACTCCGGATACTTTCTCCATGTGTTGGATCAATGCCTGGAAAAGATCGGTGTCGTAGTTGGATGTTTTTCCTTGAAGTGCCATTGCCAAACGCTCCAATCCCATTCCAGTATCCACATGTTTAGCCGGAAGTGGTTCAAGTGAACTGTCGGCTTTGCGATTGAATTCCATAAACACATTGTTCCAAATCTCGATGACTTGTGGATGGTCGTAATTGACTAAGGTTTTACCATCGATGATCTCCCGCTCTGCTTTCGAACGAAGATCAACATGTATTTCAGTGCATGGTCCACAAGGACCTGTATCACCCATTTCCCAAAAATTATCTTTTTTCGAGGCAAGAATAATTCGGTCATGATCAATGTATTTTTTCCAAATTGCAATACTTTCCTCGTCGCGTGGAACACCATCTTTTTCGTCTCCTTCGAATACTGTGACGTACAAGCGGTCTTTGGGAATCTTATAAACTTCAGTCAACAGTTCCCATGCCCACCCGATGGCTTCTTCTTTGAAATAATCTCCGAAAGACCAGTTTCCAAGCATTTCGAACATGGTGTGGTGGTAAGTGTCAACACCAACTTCTTCCAAATCATTGTGCTTTCCTGAAACACGCAGGCACTTTTGAGAATTCGCAATGCGCGGAACCTTGGGCTCAGCGTTACCGAGAAAGTAATCCTTAAACTGGTTCATTCCGGCATTGGTAAACATCAAGGTAGGATCGTTTTTAACTACCATTGGTGCTGAAGGAACAATTTCGTGTCCTTTTGTTGCGAAGAAATCAAAAAATGTCTTGCGGATCTCTTTAACTGTCATGTGTGTTCGTCTTGTTGGTGCAAAAATAGTGCTTTACCCTTACTTGCTGTATATAGTTTGGGTCGGATATGCAAAGTTGATTCCTTCCTCCTTGAACCGTTTTAAAATAGTAAGGTTGATCTCCGTTTGAGTTTGTAAAATATCATTACCCGGTTCGATGAAATAAACGAAAAAGATGCCTAATGAAAAGTTCCCCCATTGATTGAAAGAGATCAATACATTTTCTGCTACACCGGGATGTGCAATCGCAATTTCCTTTAATAACGAGATGGCCTGCTCCATCTTTTCAGGACTTGTATCATACGTCAACCCAAGATTAAGTGTGATCTTCCGAGATGGTTCTCTGGAAATGTTTTCAATCGGACTTTCGCTAAATGATGCATTGGGAATTGTGATCTGACGATTTTCCAAGGTGCGGATACGTGTACTCCTGATTCCAATCTCCTCGACAAATCCTTCATGCCCACTGATTATAATTCGGTCACCAATTTTAAAAGGTTTGTCGAGGTAAACCATGATTCCTCCAAAAATATTCTTGACTGTATCTTGGGCTGCTAATGCCAATGCCAAACCTCCAATTCCAAGTCCGGCGATTAGCGCTGCCACATCAAAACCGGCATTGTTCAAACCAATAATAATACCCATGATCCACAAGATCATTTTGATTACACGTCTTATCAAGGGCATGAGCTGATCGTCCAAGTCTGATTCTGAGCGTTCGACAAGTGGCATGATATATTCTTCCACCAGCGCATCGATCACGCGTACGATCAGCCATGTGACGTTTAGTGTAAATATGATGGTGAAAAGATGCAGAAAGAATTTATCTACACCTTCACCGAAATGCAAACGTTGAAAACCCCAATAAAACCCCATGATACCAATGGCATAAACAACAGGTTCTTCCAATTTGTCCACCAAAAGGTCATCCAGTTTCGATTTGGTGTTGGCGGTAATACGTTTTACATACTTACCAATGACCCAATAACAGATCTTCGCCACTATAATTCCTCCGATTAATATCCCAAAGGAAATGAACCAGCTTTCAATCTTGTTTCCGTAAAAAGTTTGATTTAAGAATTCTTTCATTATCCATTGATTTAAAGACGGCAGCGAAGATAATTAGAAATAGGTTGAATCCGTGTTTCGTGGAGCTTCAATCTTTACAAAAATTAACGTCTGATTTTGGATGAATAGACTACATTTGCCACATGCCCAAAAAGAAGTATCGCTATAATCCTCAGACACTTTCCTATGAAGAGGTAAATGACGGCTGGCCGGTACGTCTGTTAAAAACACTTTTGTACCTCTCACCAAGTATCATCATGGGTTTGGTTTTTGCTTATTTCTTCACCCGTCAGCTGGACTCACCAAAAGAGAAATTGTTGAAAGGAGAGATTGAAATTTACAAAGCAGAAATTCAGCGTTTAAGTGCGGATATGGAACTGGTGGACCGTGCCTTGGATGACATTGAAAAACGCGATGAGGATTTGTATCGTTTGGCCTTGTATGCCGATCGTTTTCCGGAGGAATTGAGAATTATGGGGACCGGTGGAAGTGACCGATATGCTTACTTGGATGGTTATTCGAATTCAGAATTATTGAAAGCAACTTCGGAGAAAATGGATCAACTTGAACGACGTTTGCACAGCCAAAGTTTGTCGTTCAAAGAATTGTTGGATCTGGCGAAGAACAAGGAGAAAATGTTAGCCAGTATTCCGGCGATTCAGCCCGTTCGAAATAAAGAGCTTAAGAAAATGGCATCAGGATTTGGTTACCGAATCGATCCCATCTATAAAACACGTCGAATGCATACTGGGATGGATTTTACAGCGAACGTAGGAACAGAAGTGTATGCAACCGGAGATGGAGTGATTGAAGAATTGGAGCAAAGTGGATGGGGTTACGGAAACGCAATTGTGATCAACCATGGATTTGGTTTTAAAACGAGGTATGCTCATTTAAGTGCGTTTAAAGTTAAGCAAGGTCAACGTGTAAAGCGTGGAGAGCTGATTGGACTTGTAGGGAATACCGGTAAATCTACTGGACCTCACTTGCATTATGAAGTGGAAAAAGGTGGCGTAAAGGTTAATCCGATTCACTATTACCATTCGGATCTTACTCCCGCTCAATACGAGAAATTGATCGAAATGAGTAAAAACTCGTTCAAGACATTGGATTAAATGAACCGAACTATGAAATTCGCTATTTTTTCACTTACACTGCTTTCAGGAGTAGCCTTTACCTTTTTCTTTCCATTCAAATCAAAAGCAAAAGCGGCACATCAAAAGGACGTGGAGCAGATCCTCGAAGAGGATACACTGATTACTTTGATCGCAGTAGGGGACATTATGATGGGGACTAATTTTCCAAGTCCGAAATACCTGCCGCCGAAAGATTTGTTGCTGTTGGAGCCCATGCATGGAATTCTCCGTGGCGGTGATATTGTTTTCGGTAACCTCGAAGGAACGGTTTTGAATGAAGGCGGAAAAGTGAAGAAATGTTCTGATTCAACCAAGTGCTATGCCTTTCGTCAACCGGAATATTTTGTCCCACAACTCAAAGAAGCAGGATTTCATTTTCTGTCCTTAGCAAACAACCACATGGGCGATTTTGGAGAAGAAGGAAGAGTCAATACACAACGTATACTTCGCGAAGCCGGAATCCGTTTTGCCGGATTGGAATCATGTCCATGGGATACCATGAGTGTGAAAGGTGTGAAAGTTGGAATGACGGCATTCGCACCAAATACAGGTTGTCTGAGAATCAATGATTATACGATGTTGCGTTCTGTCGTTCAGCATTTAGATTCTATTTGCGATATTGTGATTGTTTCTTTTCACGGCGGTGCAGAAGGGTCTTCGAGGACGCATATTACCCGTCAAAAAGAAATTTTCTACGAAGAGGATCGAGGGAATGTCTATGAATTTGCTCGTGTGGCTATTGATGCCGGAGCAGATGTTTTATTGGGACATGGTCCTCATGTGACGCGGGCAATTGACCATTACAAAGGACGGTTTATCACTTACTCAATGGGTAATTTTTGTACCTACGGTCGATTCAACTTATCGGGTGTAAGTGGAATGGCTCCGGTGTTTGAGTTGAAATTAACCCGCAATGGCGAATTTGTAAGTGGACGTGTGATCTCTACCAAACAAGTTGGAGAAGGAGGGCCTCAACTCGATCCCGCAAACGGCGCATTGGAACAAATAAAAAGCTTAACGAAATCCGATCTTCCTGAGCTGAAAGTACTATATGGAAAAAATGGTGTCTTCAGTTTTCCTGAGTCTACTCATTGATTGCATCGATCTTGTCTTGGATTTCCGGCTTTTCCAATTGAAAATTATACTTTTTTGAAAACACCTCTTGTGCCTGCGAGAGTTGAGCATCCAGTTCCGCTTCATCTTTCGTTACTTCCTCGTTGATTGTCACGAGTCGCTCTTCATCTTCCTCAGTCATTAACTCACCTTTACGAAGAATATCAATCATTTCCTTGTAAGCTACTTCACTTGATTGTTGGTAGAAACGAAATAAGCGCAATGCGGTGTCACGAAAACTGGCATCACCGTCAAATGCAGGAAGTTTTTCAACGACATCAATAGAAATCTTACATTGTTTAACGATTTCTTGTCGCGCAGCATCCATTTCATCCATATCCTCCGTATCCAATTCAATGAAGGTGATGAACTTCTCCATGATCTTCATTTGTTCATCAACAATAGTGTTGTTATAATCAAGTGCATTTTGTTGTTTATTCAGGTCACAAGAATTGAACAATACGAGTAGGAGACTCAAAGGGATAAACAGGGAAAGTTTCATAGTGTACGATTTGAATTCTTTCAAAGATATTTCTTTTTGTCAGATAAGGTGACAATACGACAGTATTTATTAATCTGAATTGGATGAAAACTGACAGATATGACAAGTAGTTCCTTCAGAATTCAGATGGCACAAACCTTGACAAGAGGTGCAAGGATTTAATCTGAATATAAAATAAAAGTTATGGGAAAGATAATTGGAATTGACCTGGGAACTACCAACTCGTGCGTTTCAGTAATGGAAGGAAATGAGCCGGTAGTAATTGCCAACTCGGAAGGAAAGAGAACGACGCCTTCAGTTGTGGCATTCGTTGAGGGGGGGGAGCGTAAAGTTGGTGATCCTGCAAAGCGTCAGGCCATCACAAACCCTACAAAAACGATCTATTCGATCAAGCGTTTCATGGGTACCTCGTACGATGAATCTTCAAAGGAGATTAGTCGAGTGCCTTATGAAGTTGTAAAAGGCGACAATAATACGCCGCGCGTGAAAATTGATGACAGAATGTATTCTCCGCAAGAGATCTCTGCAATGATCCTTCAAAAAATGAAGAAGACTGCGGAAGATTATCTTGGACAAGAAGTGACTGAGGCTGTTGTAACAGTTCCTGCGTACTTTAATGACGCACAACGTCAGGCAACAAAAGAAGCCGGAGAGATCGCAGGATTGACGATCAAGCGTATCATTAATGAGCCAACTGCTGCGGCTTTGGCATACGGACTTGACAAAAAAGGTCAGGATATGAAGATCGTTGTATTCGACTTCGGTGGAGGAACACATGATGTTTCTGTACTTGAACTTGGAGATGGCGTATTTGAAGTATTGGCAACCGATGGAGACACGCACCTTGGAGGTGACGATGTGGATGATGCAATCATCAACTGGTTGGCTGAAGAATTTAAAGCAGAAGAAGGACTTGACCTTCGTCAGGATCCAATGGCACTTCAGCGTTTGAAAGAAGCTGCAGAGAAAGCAAAAATCGAATTGTCGTCAACGACCTCAACAGAGATCAACTTGCCGTATATCATGCCGGTGAATGGTATTCCAAAGCACTTGGTAAGAACTTTACAGCGTTCGAAATTCGAGCAGTTGATTTCCGATATCGTTGAAAGAACAATAGCGCCGTGTCGCTCAGCATTGAAAAATGCAGGGTTGTCAACAAGTGATATCAATGATGTGATCTTGGTTGGTGGTTCAACGCGTATTCCGATCATTCAGGATGCAGTAGAGAAGTTCTTCGGTAAGGCACCTTCAAAAGGCGTGAATCCGGATGAGGTGGTTGCAGTTGGTGCAGCTATTCAGGGAGGTGTATTGACAGGAGAAGTGAAGGATGTTCTTCTTTTGGATGTAATTCCACTTTCGTTAGGTATCGAAACAATGGGTGGAGTATTCACGAAATTGATCGAAGCCAATACAACGATCCCAACAAAGAAATCGGAGGTGTTCTCGACAGCTTCAGACAACCAACCTTCAGTAGATATTCATGTACTTCAAGGTGAACGTCCAATGGCAAATGATAACAAAACGCTAGGTCGCTTCCAGTTGACGGATATTCCACCTGCACCGAGAGGAGTTCCACAGATCGAAGTTACGTTTGATATCGATGCGAACGGAATCATGAACATTTCTGCGAAAGACAAAGGTACTGGTAAGCAGCAGTCGATCAAGATCGAAGCATCTTCCGGACTTTCTGACGAGGAAATCCAACGCATGAAGGCGGAAGCAGAAGCGCACGCTGAAGAGGATAAGAAGCGCAGAGATGAAGCTGAGTTGATCAACAAGGTCGATTCTACGATCTTCCAGACAGAACGCCAATTGAAAGAGTATGGTGACAAGATCCCTGCCGATAAAAAGCAAGCGATCGAAGATGCCTTAGCTGAATTGAAGAAAGAATTCGAAGCGAAGAACATGACGAATTTGGAGCCGGCAATGGAAAAATTGAACAATGTATTCCAGGCAGCTTCTCAAGACATGTACAACGCAGCGAACCAGGGAGGTGAAGCCGGTGGAGCTCAGGATACTGGTAATCCTGGCGACGAGGTAACCGATGTGGACTTCGAAGAAGTGAATGATAAGAAGTAATTCGAAACAAATTCAAATAGAAACGGGAGCTGTAAGGCTCCCGTTTTTTTGATACAAAAACCCAAATGATTGCTCACCGGGAAGAATAAATTGAATTTTAGCTATTTTACAATAGCTGTGTTTTCCTTTTTTGCTTTGACTTTAATAGAGTATGATGTCACAATTCCGAAAGTCAATGAGCTGATGAGAACATCTGTAAATCGGAATCTTGTAATCACCATACAATCCCCACTAGAAGGCGTATTAACATGCGTTCTCCCAATTGGAACAAGTCCCCAGAAAATCCACACCTGTTTTCCTTTGTCGTAGGTGTATTCTTCACCAGTTTTTTCAATGTAATTTCCAACTGGAGTTTTTGTTGTCATACATGATTGAAGCAAAATTAGGTTTATGCTGATTATGAGTAGAAATGAAATTCTTTTCATAGAGATTTTTTAATTTAATTATTGTTACTAAGTGAGTACAATTTGTCAAGATTCAGACTCTTAACAATCCTCGGGTTAAAAAATATATGTTAGGTGAAGTTTGAATGCCACCGCCCCCCCAGCATCAATCGTAATTACTGAAGGAAAATTGTTTGAGCTTTCATATGGAGTAAAAGTTATTCCCCCCATATAGTCGTCAGCATCTAAATTGTCATAATCATATAGCCTTATAGTGTATGTACTCAGTGGGTTGTGAACATCAAAAGACGGGGAAAGATCAAATACATAGATACTATTGGGATTAGCATCTGTGTAATAAGTACTTGACGTGTAAACAACGGAGCCATTGTAGGATATTTCAGGATAAATATCCGCCCCACTGGTTAAATCCCAACCAGCTCCATTTGCGTCAGTTGCTGGAAACCTAATCACCTCAATTTTTGAAACAATTATTTTTGATGGTGTTATTTGAGTGGAACAAGAACTTCCTGTGTATCCTGTTGGGCATGTATCATCTTTATTACATGCTGAAATTACTCCAATAGCAAAGAGGAAATAAAATAATGTCTTTTTCATAGTAAGTTATTTTTTTGCTGCCAAATATATAAAAATATGTATATACATAACAATTTCACAATACAAAAAAATGAAATTGCCTCATGTTGGAGGCAAATGATCGGAATTTTCTGGATTTACTTGGTGAAAAAATTGTTGAATTACGGAACCAAAAGGGTATTAGTCAACGAGAATTGGCATACAGAATTGGAATGGAAACTTCTAATTTGTCTGTGATTGAAAACGGAAAAAGTAATCCCCAGATCTTAACACTGGTCAAAATAGCATCTAGTTTGAATGTAGATTTGAAGGATATACTGGATTTGAATTTTGATTATTCCAATTTTTTAGAGGCGCGATCAACATATATTCCTAGGAAACACAACAAAAAATAATAGTTTTTAATGTTGAGAGTTTTTGTTCGAGTTTCATTTGATTTATTCTTGTCGAAATTTAGTACATGATAAAATTAGTTGGAAGAAAGGTTATTCATAGGGGATCTAAGAATATCCAAGTCATTCAAAATGTCGAAAAGATTTTGCTAGATAATCAAAATGACTTTCGCATCCGAATAACAGATGGTAATGGCTTTATAGTCTATGATGGTGTCTTAAATTTCTTGAGTGATTATAAAATTGTAAAGGAAAAATAATTCAGAGTCTTAGTTCGAGACGTCTCTTCCTTTTAATTGTCTTTTATTAATTGTTCTGGGTTAATTTCTTTATCCGCATTTAGAAATACGTATTTTACTTTTTGCTCTAATAGCCAATCTTTTAAATCACTTAGTGCTGTTTCTCTTTCGTGGTAACCATATCCAGCGACGGCGATAATAAGATTATCATTTGTATATTGCCGATTTTTATATTTAACCACTTGTCCCATTAAACGGTCATTACCTCCTTCTTTAATTACATCAGACGCTAATTTCAATTCAATACCAACTCGTCCTCTACCAACATCTAAATCAATTTTCTTGACATTGGTACCACCAACCGCATGTTGCCGGGTTACATGTTCAAAAACTGATTTTAAATTTTCTTCTAATTGCTTTTCAATATCAAGTTCCGTGAAACCATTCTTTCTACCTTCAATTTGTTTAATTTGAAACTCTTTTAAGATATTTATAACTCCATCTGTATCAACGGATTCATCTTTTATTAATCCTTGATCGTTTTTCTTAATTTGTGAAGAAGCAGCTAAGGCAAGCACTACTAATGCGCCAACTATAACAAATAGTATAGTATCATCCATAGTTTTTAGTTTTTGTAGTTGAAAGTACTAAATTTATCATTTTATATGTGATTATTTCTTATTGCTTTATTAATCGTTCTATTCCTACGTTTACTTTTAGGTTACTTATTTTACTACATTGATTCACCACACATCCCTGTTGCATGAATGAAGAAGAACCTGAAAATTTAGAAAATATACTGTGATCTTTTAAAACATGATAAGATTCATCTTTGTTAACTAAACTACTAAGTACAACTAAATGGAAAATGTTAGAGAATATTGCTGTAGCTTTGATTAGTACAGTTATTGTAATGCTTTCTACTAAATGTAAATTTATCGGGCAAAATCAAGTGAGGTTACATTTTAAGTATTTAAGGTAGTCTTTCTGAATTTTACTTATCTATAGGGATAGTACGATTGATTATATTTTGGACTTATCAAGCTACTTCAACGTTGACTAGCTCCAAGTGATTAATACAATCCTAACTGCCAAGCATAAATTCAATTTCGAGAGTTAATCCTTTTTAGATTTTTTGATCCATTGATGAAAATGAGATCTTGGATATGAATTCGAAATGAATTTCTTTTGTATTGAAATTGGTACTTTATGGTTCCTGATTTTTTTTGTGGCACAAAAAAAATCCCGATGAGACTCACCGGGATCCATTGGTTAATGTAACCGATAATTAATCGACTAAATTAAAGGCATCTTTGACGGCTTTATAATCAGTCAAGTCCAAATTTGGATTTTGAATCAAGCCTGTATGAGAAATTGTTACCACTTTGAACGTTTGAAATCCTGGATTTGGTGACAAGTTATCATCGTCATAACTTATGAATGTAACTGCACTTGATGTATGCGAAAAAAGCATGTGTGAAACCCATGTGCCAGTTGAATAGGTCAACGGCATTGCTACGTATTCACCATTTGTTTTCCAGTAACACATAACAGCCCCATTTGAGGCAATGTCAGCACTCAAAATGGAAAGGGTCTTTGTGGCTTCATATCCTCCAGTTCCACCGCTCCATTCACTTTGTGCAACTGAAACTTCCATGCTTTTTACATTGCTGTGTGGAAAATTCTCTTCGTGTTCCGTGACGTGTTTTTTGCATGAAGTGATTACTGTCGCCCCTGCCGCGAGAAGCGCAATTGTTAAGATAAATACTTTTTTCATAATTCGGTTGTTTGATTAGTTTGTCCTACTCTTATGGCTTTTCGGAAACTCCCCTGTTTTAAATGTTTGGTCATTAATTAGGTTCAATTTAGTAAATTATTTTAAAAAAAAGTGTCATGTTTTTTGAACGTAGCTCAGCCTCGAACAAAAATAATGGGGCTGTCTCAAAGGAGACAGCCCCATTTCCTGGAGTAAAGGATCCCTATTGGATCTGGATTGTTTTTGTAATCTCTGCACCGTTAAAGGATGCTTTTAGTAAATAAGTTCCGTTTTGTAATTCAGGTGCTGAAATAGCGAATGAGTTGTTTCCTGAAGTTCCTTCTTTTTGGCTTTCCCAAACTTTCGCTCCAATCAAATTGAATACTTGAAGGGAGACAGTTCCCGCTGAAGCCAATTCCATTTCAAGTGAAAAGTGACCATTCGATGGATTCGGATAAACGTTCAATTCGGTCATAGCCATTTCTTCTACTGAAAGTGCGCTACAGTTGTTAACCACTAATGCTGAACCACCCCCGGCACTTGTAACTGCATTTTCGAAAGTTGACACACCGCTAATTGGCCAAATGTCCGAATTCTTGATCTTTCCATCAGCGCCAATCAAAATGATTGTTGGATAAGCTGCCGGACCATAAGTTGTGTGAACAGCTGCTCCGCCACCTGCTAATCCACTTGCAGTTGGAGTAGGGTAGTTGGCGTCACCTCCATATAGGTTCTCATAATTTACAGTTTGTTCATGTGTTCCATCTCCTTCAATGGCTAGTACGATTATGTCGTATCCATTACAACCGTACTTTTTGTAAAAATCATTGAGAATTGGTGAAATGGATTGACATGGCCCACACCAGTAGGCAAAGAAATCAACGATAACCCACTTGTTGGCATAATCACTTAAAGAATGGGTTTGACCGTGAATGTCGGTAACGGTAAAGTTTGGAGCCGTTTGTCCAACGCTGTAGTTGTTGAGCTGAGCCTTGGAAGACAATCCAAATGAGCCCGCCACGAATAAAGAAAGTAAGAGTTTTTTCATAGTTAAAGCGTTTAAATTCAAGGTAAACCTAGGTCAATTTTTGATCATCAAAAACTCTGAATGATTCCATTGTTGGATTGCTAGAAATGAAAAAATCCCGATGAGTCTCATCGGGATTTCTGCGTATAGAGTGTAATTCTTTTTATTTCTTCACTGATTCAATAACCGCCTTGAAAGCTTCAGGGTGGTTTAGAGCAAGGTCTGCAAGAACTTTACGGTTCAATTCAACTCCACTCTTGTGAACAGCTCCCATGAATTGAGAATAGCTCATTCCGTGCTGACGTGCACCTGCGTTAATACGCGCGATCCACAATGAACGGAAATTTCTTTTCTTTTGCTTACGTCCGATGTATGCATAAACGAGACCTTTTTCGATCGCATTTTTTGCTACTGTCCAAACGTTCTTTCTGCGTCCAAAGTATCCTTTAGACAGCTTCATCAAATTTTTTCTACGCGCTCTTGAAGCTACGTGATTGACTGATCTTGGCATATTCTTTTAGTTTTTTGATAAATGGTGCTTCATTGTTTCAGAAGACTTAGTTACTCATGTACCGGGTTAAACAATAAAAACCGAATCGTGCATAATTCACCGCGGTGAATTACTTCATGCACAATTGCAATTTAACATTCGACAAATCAGAACTATCAACTAGTCCTGCGTGAGTCAAGTTACGCTTTCTTTTTGTCGACTTCTTTGTTAAGATGTGACTCTTGAAGGCGTGCTTTCTTTTGATTTTACCGCTTCCAGTGATCGTGAATCGCTTCTTAGCACTGGATTTAGTTTTCATTTTTGGCATCTCTCTTCTTTTTAAAAGTTTACTCTATACAGCTTCTTTTCGGATTTTAAGACTTCAGGACTTTAAGATTTTAAGACTTTGGTAAGCTCTTCGTCCTAAAGTCCTAACATCTTAATGTCTTAATATCCTTATTATTTCTTCTTCGGGTTGATCATAATGATCATTCGCTTTCCTTCTAGCTTTGGCAATTGCTCCACAGTTCCCACTTCTGCAAGCTCTTGCGCAAATTTTAACAATAAGATCTCTCCACGGTCTTTAAATACAATTGTTCGTCCACGGAAAAATACATACGCCTTCACTTTGTTTCCTTCTTCAAGGAATTTTTTAGCGTGAGCCAGTTTGAAGTTGAAATCGTGATCATCCGTGTTGGGTCCGAAACGAACCTCTTTCATAACCACTTTACTCTGTTTCGCCTTCAGCTCCTTTTGCTTCTTTTTCTGGTTGTAAATGAATTTACGGTAATCCAGAATTCGACATACCGGAGGAACGGCATTTGGCGAAATTTCAACCAAATCAAGTTCTTGTTCTTCAGCCATTCGCAGTGCCTCGGCTGTTGACAAGACCATCGGTTCAGCTCCATCTACAATCAGACGGATTTCGCGTGCCAAGATCTTCTCATTGATCTTGTGTTCTTCCTTTTCCTCTCGTCTAACAAAAGGTTTTTTCGTGTTTTTTCTCATTCAATATTTAAAGGTTAGAAGATAACTCCTCTTCAATCGTTGTTTGAACCAGTTTAGCAAAAGCATCAATCGACATTGTGCCCTTGTCACCTGATCCTCGCTGGCGAACAGAAACTTCTTGATTTTCAGCTTCTTTCTCACCTACAATTAGCATGAAAGGGATTTTTCCTAACTCGGCTTCCCTGATTTTCTTGCCAATTTTTTCATTGCGATTGTCAACGAATCCGCGAATATCGTAATTATTTAGCAATTGTGAAATATTTTCTGCGTACTCGTTGTATTTCTCTGAGATTGGCAGGATTGCATATTGCTCAGTGGTTAACCACAAAGGGAAGTCACCTGCGCAGTGTTCAAGTAACACAGCAACGAAGCGTTCCATTGACCCAAAAGGTGCGCGGTGGATCATTACCGGACGATGTTTCCCATTGTCAGCACCAGTGTATTCCAATTCAAAACGCTCAGGGAGATTGTAGTCAACCTGAATTGTTCCCAACTGCCATTCTCTTCCTAATGCATCCTGCACCATGAAATCGAGTTTCGGTCCGTAGAATGCCGCTTCGCCCAATTCTACCACTGTCGGAAGTTCTTTCTCTGCCGCTGCCTCAATGATAGCACGTTCTGCTTTCTCCCAATTTTCATCACTTCCGATGTATTTATCCGGATTCTCAGGATCGCGAAGTGAAATTTGTGCCTTGAATTTTTCGAATTTTAAAGTCTTAAAAATGTACAATACTAAATCGATCACTTTCTTGAACTCATCTTTCACCTGATCTTGGGTGCAGAATATATGTGCATCATCTTGCGTAAATCCTCGAACGCGAGTCAAACCGTGTAATTCTCCCGATTGCTCGTAACGGTAAACAGTTCCGAATTCTGCAAAACGCACCGGTAGATCTTTGTAAGATCGTGGGCGTGATTTGAAAATCTCACAGTGGTGAGGGCAGTTCATTGGTTTCAACAAAAACTCTTCACCAACATCGGGTGTCAAAATCGGTTGAAATGAATCTGCACCATATTTTGCGTAGTGTCCAGAAGTAACGTACAATTCCTTGCTGCCAATGTGCGGTGTAATTACTTGATCGTAACCTGCTCTTCGTTGCGCTTTCTTCAGGAAGTTTTCCAAACGCTCACGCAAGGCAGCACCTTTCGGTAACCACAAAGGTAATCCTTGTCCAACTTTTTGAGAGAAAGTAAACAAATCCAGTTCCTTTCCAAGTTTGCGGTGATCACGTCGTTTGGCTTCTTCTAATCGCTGAAGATGCTCTTCCAATTCGGCTTGTTTTGGGAAAGTCACCCCGTAAATTCGAGTTAACTGTTTGTTTTTCTCGTCTCCACGCCAGTAAGCCCCAGCAATTGAAGTCAGTTTAACCGCTTTGATGAATCCAGTATCAGGAATGTGAGGTCCACGACAAAGATCGGTGAAGTTTCCTTGAGTGTAAAATGTAATATCACCGTCTTCTAATCCTTCTAACAATTCTAGTTTGTAAGGATCCTGTTTGTCCTTGAAATAGGCAATTGCATCTGCTTTTGAAATTTCCTGACGGATGAATGCATTTTTCGCTTTCGCCAGTTCTTTCATTTTTTGCTCTACTTTCTCCAGGTCTTTTTCAGTGATGCTGTGTTCCATGAAATCCACATCGTAGTAGAATCCGTTGGCAACCGGCGGACCAATGGCCAATTTGATTCCTGGAAAATGAAATTCCAATGCTTCAGCCATTAAGTGGGCAGAAGAATGCCACATCGTTGATTTTCCTTCTCCGTCATTCCATGTCAATAACTGCAAAGTACAGTCGGTCGTTAAGCTGCGCGTTGCATCTATAACTTGTCCGTTAACTTTTGCGGCTAAAACATTTCGGGCAAGACCTTCAGAGATGCTGCGTGCGATATCCAACGCACTTACACCACTTTCGTATTGTCTTACCGATCCATCGGGAAGGGTTATGTTGATCATTTGTACTGAAAATTAGTGTGCAAAGATAGAGAATTCAACTTGAGAACATTCAGAAAAGTTGATGAAAATTGTGAGGAAATACCAGAGAAGTAAAGAACAATGTTCAAATTGGATACCTAACCTCCTTTGCAGTAAATCGTCAAATAGATGTTTGTATGAATCGAAAAAATTTGTTCTTTTGATACAGTGAAACCCACTGAAAAGATCTACTACCGCTTTTATAAACAGCCATTTGTGTTGTTGACTTTGCTCTTCGTGAGTGGGATTTTTTTGTCGTCCTATGTTGGACAAATTGATCTGCTCATGATTTCCTGTATTCTAGTGTCCATGGTTTTTATGGTGCTTGTGTATTTGGGGAGATTGCGTTCGAGTTATTTCTTTATTGGATTGGCACCGGTGTTCGTCTTGCTGGGTATGTACCTCTATCAGGAGAATTCAGGTAAGAGTAAATTACTTCATTTTACTGCGAATTACAGTCAGGATGATGGATTAATTGGAGAGCTTATTGAGATCAAAGCTGGTGATGGGGAATGGGCAAGAGCTGTCTTTCAAGTGAGTAACATCGTTAATCGAAACAAATCAGTTCACGCCTCAACTCAGATCTTATTGTACATTAAAAACAGTACGTTACAAGTGGAAGCAGGAGATGTGTTACTCGTTTCCAGTGAGCTGATTCCGATTAAAAACAAAAATAATCCGGGTGAATTTGATGCCGAATCCTATTGGATAAACAAAGGAATAGGCTATATGTCCTTCGTGGAGAAATGGGAGTTTCATTTGATCGATGAGGCACAAGAGTCGACAATGGGCCGATGGCTGCGGGAATCAAGAGCTTATTTGAATGCGACCATTGAGCAGTACTTTTCTGAGCAGCATGCTTCTTTGCTCAAAGCGATAATTTTAGGCGATAAGTCTAAATTGGATCAGGAAACCAGAACGACTTTCGGTAATTCCGGGGCTATGCACCTTTTGGCAGTTTCAGGTTTGCACGTTGGGATTTTCCTGCTTTTACTTATGTTTCTTTTTCAGCGAGTATCCAACTTCATTTCTCGCGGGACAGCTTTGTTTTTTATAGTGATAATTCTTTGGTTGTATGCGCTGATCACTGGGTTTTCACCATCGGTTTTTCGCGCGGTTTTTATGTTTACAGTCTTAGCGGTTGGACAAGTGCTCTCCAGAAGACAAGATCCAATTAATGTATTGTTCTTCTCAGGTTTTGTTGTTTTGATTTTTGCACCTCAACAACTGTTTGATATCGGATTTCAGTTGTCATACGCTGCTATGTTGGGTATTTTCCTGTTCTACGAACGAGTGGAATCCATATATAGCTTTAAGTTTTGGTTGCTAAGAAAAGCGTGGCAAGGTACGGCTGTAGGATTGTCTGCTCAATTGATGACGCTTCCTTTAACCTTGGGATACTTCCATCAATTCCCCAATTATTTTATCATTTCAAACCTTGGATTGATGGTGTTTTCCGGATTCCTCCTCGGATTGGGACTAGCCTTATTTGTTGTGAGATTTATACCGTTTTTAAACAAGTTGATTGCCTTTGCTTTGTTTGTCGTGGTGTTTCTCTTGCTTGAATTCTTAGGTTGGATCGAGTATTTACCGGGGGCGGTAGCACAGGGATATAGTATTGACCTCCTTCAAGGCATTACTCTCAGCACTGGAATACTTCTTCTGATGCTGAATCTAGGTGGTTTAAGATTGAGATGGGTTGGTGCTTTTGTCGTAGTTTTTACTGTGCTGAGTATTGTTTCCGATCGGTTTGATCGCATGCAATCTCAGGAATTGTGTGTTTTTAATTCGAATAAGGTAATCATTGCTGTGAAATCAGGTGGACAGATTCATTGTTTTCACAATGCTGAGGAAGAGGAAATGGATAAGGTTGAACGGGTTATTTCGGATTATTCGCGTCTCAATCCGGGAGAAGTGTTTTACCATCCGATTTTCAAGAAAGATAGCTATATGATCAGTGATGATCTCAACACATTGTTTAGTTCCAGAAATGGGTATTTTGAACTCGGTATCAATGACTACAAATTTTATCTCACGACCAGCTATCAAGTGCCGAAACTGCATGAGCAGGCCAGAATGATTCACATGCCTTGGGTAAAAAATGAGCAAGGAATTTCGTTGAAAGATGGTGCTTTTTGTCTGCCTTTGAATTAATAAAAAGGTCTTGATTGATCTATATTAGTGGATTTAAACTGAATTGGAAACTTCATCAAGAAACTGAGTGATCTGTTCGTTCAACTTTTCAAATTCTACACGAATTTCGTCAGAGAAGGGTTTCGAACATAACTCTTCATAAGATCTGCAGGAATTTTCCAAGCTCTTGTTATCTAAGTAGATCACCTTGTTAAGTAGTGAATGAGCAAGCTTTTTATTATAAGGTTCTTTGTTCAGTTCAACCAGATTTTCTTTCAGTTCATTTATAAGGTTATTGACAATTGTTTGATATTCCTCCTGATTACCTGAGATATTCCAGATGCGTTCAAAGCGTTTAGTTATTCTTAATTCCTCTTTCACTTTGCTTAACTCAACTTCTTTAATTCCAACAAGATCAGATATTTTCAAAATCAATTCCTCAAGATTGTAGGGTTTACTAATGTAATCGTTCATACCAGCCTCAAGAAAAAGGTCAATATCCTTTTTGCGAATATTCGCAGAGAGTCCAATTATTTTTATTTCCTTGTTTGATTCTCGAATGAGTTTAGTTGCTTCTACGCCATTCATTTTGGGCATTTGTACATCGGTTACTACTATATCATAGTCCTTGTTTAAGACTTTTTGCACCAACTCATTACCGTCAGATGCAAGATCGATTTGGATTTTATCAGAAACACCCTTGAGTTGTTTTAAGAATAAGTCCCTGTTTATGGCAAGGTCATCAGCGAAAATAATTTTTAATTCTCCTAACGAAACGCGCGATAGATCTTGATTTGATTCATTTCGAAAATCATTACTCATTCCCTTGTTGAGTGGAATAGTAAAGCTAAAACTTGTGCCGACGTCAATTTTACTTTTCACGAGAATATCGCCTCCCATAAGGTTGACATATTTTCGTGCGATAGTAAGTCCTAAACCGGTTCCACCATATTTTTTAGTAATATTTTCACTCCCTTGTGTGAAGGAATCGAATATGGTTTCGATTTGATCTTCACTTATTCCGATGCCGGTATCTTTCACTTCGAATTTGATGCTGACGGAATTTTCGTTGTCTTCAATACACGTTACATTTAATTCAATCTTTCCTTTCTCTGTGAATTTGGCTGCATTTCCCAATAAATTCAATAAAACTTGATTGAGTTTTGTGGCATCACCAATTACTTTATCGGGTAGATGATCATCGATATGGAGCACGTATTCAATTTTCTTTTCAGTAACGAGCAACTCGGTGGTTTGAAATGTTTCTAGAATCATTGATTTTAGTTCAAATTCCATTTGTTCCAGTTGCAGTTTTCCGGATTCAATTTTTTTAATGTCCAGAATATCATTGATTAGTTTAAGTAAGTTTCTGGAGGAATAAATCACCGTTTCCAAGTGCTTTTTGTTTTCCTCATTTTTTAAATTGTTTTTTACGAGTTCTGTATAACCAATTACAGCGTTCAATGGTGTTCGTAATTCGTGACTGAGATTCGAAATGAATTCATCTTTGTGTTTGGAGGCTGCCACAATTTCTTCATTTTTTTTATTGATGATGGCAATTGACTCCTTTTTAGATTTGTTTTCTCGTTGTATGAAAAAAAGAATTACAACAAGAAAAATTGCGAGACTTCCGAATAAATAGGCCACTCTGGTTTTTGAACTTATAACTTCACCTGACTCAAAGAGTTTTTGTTCTTGATCTTTAATTTTTTGATTCTGAGCATTTAAAAATTCTTGATTCTGCCTTATTTCTTCAACTTGTTTGTTCAATTGACTATTTATATTGTCGAATTGAGATTCACTCTTTTTAAGTTCAATAAACGCATTTTTAAGCGCGATTTGTTTTTTTGTGAATTCACGTTGAAGTTGCTGCATTTTGGCTTCTAACCGATTTATTTCAGCATTTTTCAGTTGAAAATTCTGTTCTTTTTTGGAAATTTCTTCCTCCAGTATCTTAATTCTATTCTCACCTGAAGTGATTTCAGATTTCAAATCAGTCAATTGCTCATGAAGCGTATTATATCTCAATAGCTGACTCGTATAGTCTTGTTTTAGATTATTTAGTTCTTTCTCTGCTTGTTCAATCATTCGAATGGCGTCCTCCTTGTTTGTGGCATAAACTAGAAGTGTTGCCTTTGGTTTTAGGAGTTGATATTCGAACATTTTAGCATTGACAGTAAATTCGAGTTGGTTATTATTGCCAACAAACACATTTACACAAGACGAAGTATAGTTTTTGTTGTCAACTGCTATGCTCAGTATATTTTTCTCAATCAACTTTTTTAAGTCTTTTTTTTGTGCTGTTGATTTATCGATTACAAGTACTTGGATATCTTTTAAATTTTCTACGGTTTCGCTATACTTTACTGTAAATCGTTTGCTATGGATACTTTTTTTATTAAGAAGCTCATACAGTTTATTGAATAACTGTTGATCCCCGACGACACCAATTTGAAAAATATGTATATCACTTTCGTCTGTCCAACCTGTCTCTTCTGATATGCTTAAAATTAGTTGTGCCTTTAATTCGTATTCATCTTTTTGGGCAAATGATGCAGGTGCAAAAAGCACACTTAATAATAAGGTGCATGAACAGTATTGGAGTATAAAAAGGAATTTTTTACTCAACTTTTCAATGTAAATAGTGTTACTAAGCAGAAATTTAGTTAAATTACTTCATATTTCAAAACCACTATTTGTTGATTCATGAAGATTTCAATCTGCATCAGCACCTTATTTGTAGTGTACTCATTGATGAATACATTGATTTTCGCGCAGGATACCCTCAACTCAATTGAACGCGTTTTAGAAACTAAAGTTGTTTCGGGTTCGAAATCACATCAAGAGATTGAAAAGGCTCCTATTAACATTATGGTTATTACTAGAGAACAGATTTTACAAAGGGGGTATCGAACTTTACACGAGGTAATGATCGATTTACCTGGCTTCGACTTTGCAATGATGGAGCCTACCGGTGAGTATCCGGCTCATTTTAAGTTTAGAGGAATGGGGGGAGTAGGTCAGGAAAAATATGTCATTATGCTTGATGGAATTCCTCAAAATGATATTTCCAATGGCTGGGTACGAAATACCGGATTTAATTTCACCTTAATAGATGTAGAAAGAATTGAAATAGTTAGTGGACCCGGTTCCAGTTTGTACGGGTTGAATGCCTATGCCGGATTCATTAATGTGATTACAATCCATGAAGAAAAAGGTGATTCACCGGTATTTAGAGCTGTTGCTTCTATGCAATATGGTAGTCACAATACCTACTTTCCGGAATTAAGAATGAATTTTAAAACGAAGTCAGGTCTGTTGTTGCAACTCAGTGGGCGCTATTATTTGACCGATGGGGATAATGGTCAAGGTATTCTAGATCCAGGTAATTACTTTACAAACAACTTTGAGCCCGACTCTGTGCTCACGCAGGAATATGGAATGATTGCCAATGAACCAAACAAGCGCCTGAATGATGGATATAAAACAGGGATCAATGACTATTACGTCAGAGGCAGATTACAAGATAGAGGTTTTGTGTTAGGATTTAATTTCTGGAACAAAAGAGAAGATCTGGGAAGTGAGGTGGTTGGATATGAGTATTTTGCGAATGAAAAATCGATTGATTATCATATTCATCATCAGGGCAAAACTTTGTATTTGGATTATAATTACAACATCAATTCAAGAATTGAAAGCTTATCGAGAGTGTACTTTGTGAACACATCAGTGCTTCCTGAAACAGGCTTCACCTACACGTACCAGTACCAATCGGTAAACAACGGAATTGATCCTGCTGTAACGGACAAAAAGAAAACCTATGAAAGTGAAGGATTTCTTTTTGGACTTGAACAACTGTTTAAATTTCACTTATGCAAATCCAATCAAATCATCACCTCTGTTCAATTTGAACAAAAGATCAGACAGTATTTCAATATCTATCTTGAAAATGACATTCTCGATGAACAAAATCCTGCATTTGAGGGGATTGCCATTCAGCCTGTCTATTTTTCAAAGAATGGCGCGATTTTAATTCAGGATGAACAACGATTAGGCGAAAAATTGTTTTTAACAACCGGTGGCCGATTTGATATCGATGAATATTTTGGAAGTCAAATAAATCCTAGATTGGCTTTAGTAAGAAATGTAAATGAAGGATTTGGATTTAAATTAATCGGCTCCAGAGGATTTAGAGCACCAACAATTTTTGAGTTATACGATGAATGGAGAGGGAATAGCAATCTCAAACCAGAATCGGCATGGACGACAGATTTGGATATTTTTTATACGCTCAAATCAAGAGGAATTTTCAAGGTAAATTTTTTCATGAATCATCAATCCGACGAGATTCTGCTCTTAGATAATCCTGACCCGTCACTGTATCCCATTGGCCCAAAAGGAGAGTACACGAATTTTTATCAGAATGCAGGGAAATCGCAAACGTTAGGAATGAATATCTTCTCTATTTTCCAGATCAATTCTAATTTGAGAATGTTTTTTAACTATGGTTTTCTTGGCAACGGATCCTTGGAGCAAATCGACAATACAGCCGCCAATAAAGTCAATTTAGGATTGAACTATGAATTGGAAAGATATGGGAATATCAATGTGAGATGTAATTGGATTGGTAAGACGAAGGCACCACTATCAAATTTGTTTTATTACGAGAAAACACCTGAAAGTATAGCTGCTGTTGGTTATGATTATGTTACAGAAGAAAACCCGGATGGATTCAATGATGCTATTTTTCTAGTGAACTTGAATCTTCGATCTGTTGACTTGCTCAAGTCTTCTAAAAACTCACTGGTTGCACATCTGCTCATTAAGAATGTATTGAATGCTAAATATTCATTTATGGGCAGACAATCCGGAGATGGTGTCAGGCCTGTAGATGAAATTCAATCGAGCGTATTCAATCCGAATGGTTTTATACCGGCTTATCATCCTGGTACGGGAATACAGTGGTTTTTTGGTTTAACATTCGGGATCAATTGACAGAAATTCCAATTGCCCAGGAATTTATAGCTCCACTTTTTTTTCGATTCTCAATAATGGATCAAATTCAAAATAGAATTGTCTGCGTTTATTCAGTTCACTGTCGACATAGGAATAAGAGAACCAGTATTTCTGAATTTCTTCCTGACCATTTTCCAAGGTGATAATATTCGTGTAAACTTCACTAATTTGTTCGCTGGGAAGAGCGCGTAATTGTTTAGTTAACTCATTTCTGGCTTGTATGATTAGCAAGTCAAATGTGCGGATCGTTTTGCGTTTATAACCGATTTCCATCAAATTGAGAATGTGCTCCAATAAGGCATCTTTTTCATAGGTGGGTGCAGTAAAATGAGCTTGTTTGAAGTAGCGATAGAAAAATTCTTCTTCCTCAGTAGCCATGGTTCCCGGATACACAAATGACTCCTCAAATAAGTATTGTTTATAACGTTCATCATTGCGTTTAGTGATCAAAGCAAGGGAGAGGATGTCAACAGACAGAATGGTGAGATCGCGATTGATCATCACCTCACTTTCGATAACTTGAATCGAATCCTTGTAAGGATAAGAGAAGACATGATGTTCAAGATATTTCACCCTTGAAGTGTCCAATCGAACGATGTCTTGCTGTTCGCTGATGATGTTCTCCAATTCTTTATCGCGAATACCTTTTTTTTCATTTTGGTATTTGATCTCAAACAGGGAATCCAACACTCTGTAAGAACTTGGTTTGATCAAGGTGGTTTCACCAAAAGCAATTGATCGGTATTCCAAGGAATCTTTTTCAAGCTCCAATTGAAAATGTCTTTCTATCGCTCGATGTCTTCTATCCTCAAATTCTTCTGCAGTTTCGGGTGGCGTGTAGCGCAATCCACACGAAGTCACTACAAGCAAAATACTTGTGAGGTAGGATAAATACAACAAGGACTTAGTCATTCTCAAATTTAAGAAATAAACGTTTGAATTCCTTGCTGACAAGAAAGAAGATTGAAAAATCTACTGGAGCTTAACGATTCAACATGACTGGCATAACCAGCATTAGAATGTCTTCGTTTTCGTTGTCTTTGATTGCCGGCATTAGTAATCCTGCGCGATTTGGTTCGCTCATTTCCAGTCTCACTTCAGTGTTGTCCATGTTGTTCAACATTTCCATCAAAAAGCGGGAATTGAATCCAATCTCCATATCATCACCATCATAATTACAAGTTAAACGCTCATTCGCTTCATTCGAGAAATCGATATCCTCGGCTGAAAGTGAAAGTTCCGAACCCGCTAATTTTAACTTGATTTGGTGTGTTGTTTTGTTGGCGAAGATCGATACGCGCTTGATGGAGCTAAGGAATTGCTGACGATCGATCGTTAGAACATTTGGATTCTCCTTAGGAATCACAGCCTCATAATTCGGGTACTTTCCATCGATTAAACGACAAATCAATATGATGTCGCCGAAAGTGAATACAGCATTTGATTCGTTGTACTCTACTAAAACCTCTTCATTTCCGGAAAGATTGGTGCGCAACAAATTCAACGGTTTTTTAGGCAAAATAAATGATGAACTTCCGCTGGCTTCTGAATCAGTTCTTCTGTAGCGAACCAGCTTGTGTGCATCTGTTGCAACAAACGTAATGTCCTGAGGAGAGAATTGACAAAATACACCACTCATTACAGGGCGAAGGTCATCATTTCCTGTTGCAAACAATGTTTTATTGATTGCTTTTGAAATGATCTCACCGGAAATCTTAACGGTTGCACTATTGTCAATCGAAGGTGTTCTTGGAAAATCATCTCCATTGAACCCAACCATTCGCGATTTACCATTGTCGTATGCGATTTCAATTGAAAAATTCTTTGGGTCAACAGTAAATGTGCAAGGCTGATCCGGTAAATTCTTTAATACATCGAGTAACAATTTTGCCGGTATCGCAATCTTTCCTGCCTCATTTGCCTCAACGATCAGTGTGGTACGCATCGTCGTTTCAAGGTCAGACGCAGATACTGTTAACTGTCCGTCGTTGATCTCAAAGAGGAAATTATCCAAGATAGGTAAAGAGTTGCTGGTGCTCAATACACCTGAAATACTTTGTAAATGCTTTAATAGGGTTGTACTCGATACAATGAAGTTCATTTCAACGAAATTTTATACCCAAAACTAGGAAAGCATGAGCGATAATTCACGAATCAATTGCTGTTTTTTTACCATTTTTATCAACAAAACTAAAGTTGTTGTTGAAATTGTCCAATGTTTTAATCGGTGCGGATACCTGTCATGTCCATCGGGAAGTAGACATGCCCCATTAAAAGTTCGTTGAAGACAAAGAATTGGCATTTTACCATTTCACCATTAGGCAATTCACACCAAAATTTGTTCATGTCCATCTGCACAATTGCTCCAAACTCATTGCGCTGCTCTATGTCAGATTTGATGTAGAACATGCGGAGTTTCGTTGATTTCCCACTTACTTCATCGACGGTCATGACGGCAAATGGTGTAGTGCGCTTTAAACTGTCAACTTGATTAGGTGTTAATTCGTAGTTGGGTAACTCGAAATGCACTTTCTTGTAGTTCTGTAAATAGCGGTAAATCATTGCCTGATCTGCTCCCTGTATTTTTTTTCCTTGCTGAAAAACCTCTACGTTAGTCCCTTTTTTGGTGACAGTGAAACTGCGTTTTGGCTCGTCGTTGAATTTGATATCGACACGACTGATTTTGTCAATTGTCAAAGCAAAGATATTCGTACACATCCATTTGCGTTTATCGGCAAAAAAACGTGGTTCAATAATCCCGTGCATTCCTTTGAGTTTCATCATAACAGGAATGTCACTTTTTCCTAATCGCGCATCGTCGAGGAGCATGATTTGTCCGTAATGATCAGCAGAAGAAGGTCCGATGTACCATGTTTTGGTCCAACTTCCGTTTTGGAAAATTTCCACTTTTGTGTGCTGTCCGGACATCAACTTAATGAATTGCTGATGGGAATTATCCGTTAAATAACCTTTGAATTCGATGGTACGGAACGCTTCCAGGATGAAGTGCACATTTTCCTGAGTAACGCATGATCCATCCGAATCAGTCCATTTGTTTTGATTGCGCACCAATTCAATTTTGTTGGAGAAAGGATCTGTGATAATAATCTTATCTACAGTAGATGTATCTTCAATATTGAATTCTATGAGTTCTGTAATGGAACGTCCCGACTTTTTCATCAATTTAAACGTGACGAATGAAAGGACAGCGATCAAGAGGATCGAACCGGAGAGAATGATGAGTTTTTTTTTATCCATAATTTATGCGCTAGCGTATTTTCTTCTTCGCAATGTCGCCATGACAAATGCGAGTATTAAGATCATTCCAATGGGCAGTAGTAAATTGATCACTTTGTAGAAACCGGCATCCGCCTTCACTTTTTCGTTGTCGATTGCTCGGATTTGGATAACGCGATTTCTAATACCTATCACAGAATTATCACCCATCATGTAATCCACCATGTTTTGGAAGAACTCTTGGTTTCCAAAGAACAAGGGTATGCGCATCTCAGCCAGTTTAGGATCCATGCGAAGATCATTGATCTCCTTTGGTCGGTACATGTAACCCAAATTGTTTTTTGCAGGCATGGAGTCGTATTGGTTGGCGATAAAACGACCGTTCCCCACCAAGATCACTTTTCCTTCTTTTACTCCATTTTCTTTGTACTTGATGATCGGGTTTTTTGCGAATTCATCGACAATTCGGTTCTTAAAGTGCGATTGAAAAATTCCCTCGGCCAAACCTGCCAAACAGATCTTATTCAACTCATCTGTCGGATTGTCCACCAATTCAGGTTTATTTCCATAGTTCAAGGGCATGCCTAAGCTTACCATTGGTGCTAGTCCGGTTACATTGGAATTGGTAGATGACGTTAAAATCGGCGTTAAAACCAGGTTCTTATTGTCTACAAATTGAATTTCACTGGTATATTTCAAGGAAACCGGTTCCAGATTTCGTGCAATTGGATGTCCCGTTGGAGAAGCCAATACATGGAAAAACCAAGGCATGAGTGATTGCTTAGCGTAGGGAACAATTTTCGGTGCACACATTACGTCTACCACATAATTGTCATTCAATTTCAATCCATAATCGAAAAGCATGCGCTCAATTCCTGTTGAGTATCGCGTGGTGTGCGTTACACCGCGTGCATGTAATGTGTCTTCATCCAATTGCAATGCATCAATAAAGCACATCAATCTTCCGCCGCGCATCACGAATTGGTCAATAATGTATAGATCTTTATCGCTGAAACGTGAGCGGGGACGAGCGATGATCAAACCATCAACGTCGTTCAACGCAGCCAATGAATCATTGATCGTTATGTCGGCAATGGAATAATAATTCGAGATCAAAGCTCGGGCACGCTGTGTTTCTGCAAATGGTAGTTCGCCATGACCTTGTAAAAATCCGATTCGTGGCTTTTTCTTCATGGTTACGCGACGAAGCGAGGAAATCAGCATGTACTCAAGGTTGTTGATTGAGTTTTCGATTAACTGACCCATCTCTTCTAAGCGGTAAGGTTTTCCAGGTTGTGTTCCGGGAAGGAATTGAATATTACTAACCGTAGATCCACCATAATCGATCACTGCACCCGGCCACATCAACATTTGACTTTGTTCGCCATCCTTCATGTACACCACGTCCATTGGAATGATCCCTTTTCCTTTCGCGTAAAGTGATTCAAAAAGCGCGCGTTGATCTTCCTCTGTTCCGTCGTTTGGGTTGATGAAGATGTATTCAATTCGGTCACCTGCGAATTGCTTGAATTCTTTTAGTTTGTCTTCGATGGCATTTCTGAAGAGTTTCACTTGAGCCGGAAGTTTACCGTCAAGGTAAATTTTAATGGTTACCCGATTCTCAAAATTTTCTTTGCTTTCAAGAAAATCTATCGTTCCCTGCGTCAGTGAATAACGTTTGTCTGCTGTGACATCAATTCGTGTGTAAACAAAGGAACTAATAATGTTCACTAAAATGATACCCACAATGAAAATGCTGAGGAAAGTCCAGTTAAAAACGCCTTTGCTGAATGTACTTTTTGTAGACATAGACTATTTTTTAATGGATTTGATTACTGTCAATGCTGCGAAAATGAAGATCGCAATGACAGAAAGGAAATAAACAATGTCACTGGTATCAATAACGCCTTTTTTGATGGAGTCGTAGTGAAAGGAGAGTCCAACGTACTGAAAGACATAATCAAATCTTCCCATCAAATTGAAGGAACCGAGCAGGGTGAGTCCATCGTAAAAGAACCAACTCAAAAACATGGCTACTATAAAGGCAACGATCTGTGAATTGGTAATGGATGATGCAAAAATACCAATGGCAACGAATACCGCTCCAAGGAGAATCAAGCCAATATAGGAAGTGAAAGTTGCACCGTCATCGATGACTCCAACCGGATTTCCGAGGTAATGCATGGAAATGTAATACACAAAAGTAGGGATGATAGCGATGACCATCAGGGAGACGCCTGCCAGGTATTTAGCCATGAGGATCTGGAAGTCAGAGATCGGCCGTGTAAACAACAATTCGATCGTTCCCGTTCTTCGTTCTTCAGCAATGGATCGCATGGTGATCGCCGGGATTAGGATCAGAAAGATCACCGGTGAAAGGTTGAAGAAAGGGATGAGGTCGGCCTCAGTGCCTTGCAAAAGATTCGTGTTCATGGAAATGATCCAATGGAATAGTCCAGAAGCAATCAGGTAGATCAAAATAAATATATACCCGATGATGGAACTCAAAAAGCTCTTGATCTCCTTGAAATAAAGTGCGCGCATTGATTGCTATAAATTAATTCGATTCAAAATTAAGATTTACAATTGAAAGCACAACGGACAGTTGAGTAAATAGAATCAACCGTTGAGGGTGTAAAAGATCAGTAATTGGGAAAAGTGAGGGGTGTGAGGTGCATGATTCATTGGTTGGGACATCAAAAATTCGTCCTTTATTACAATAATACTTTGAAAAAATGAATCTCCTTTGCTAGATGAAAACAAAAAAAGTCCCACACAAGGCGGGACTTTAGACTTGATGAATAAATATATCGTTATGCCAACTTTACATTCACTGCATTCAATCCTTTTCTCCCTTCTTCAAGGGTGAATTCTACTTCGTCGTTTTCTTTAACTTTGTCAACAAGACCCGTTACGTGAACGAAGTATTCCTTCTTCGATTCTTCATCAATAATGAACCCAAAACCTTTAGCTTCATTAAAGAACTTTACTACTCCTTTACTCATTGTATTGAAAATTTATTAACGTAAAGTTAGTTTTTAAAATGAGCTGGCACCACTTTTTTAAAGATTTTCAAAAAAATGTTGTGATTAATGAAAAGAAATCACTTAATCAGCTGTTAGTCAGGGTTTGTCTATGAATGTGACTAAGGATGAAATTGAAATCGGTACAGTTTTATTTGTACTAAACAATCGGATCCTTGTTCACTTTTTCCTCAAAACCATTGAAGTGTTCATATACACTCCATGCTTCCGGTTTTTCCTTGAACCAAGGTTTGATTGTCGGCCAGATCTCACCAAACGTTTCGGAAGTACGGTAATTTTCCAAATCTTCCGCTTTTTCCCAATGACTATAGGTCATAACGATTGTTGGATCATCACTTCCACGGAGTAATTTCATGCCGAGGCAGCCAGGAAATGAATTGACGTTGTGCTTGATGCCTTCGAAAAAAGTCAGGAAGTCTTCTACGCGGTCTTCCTGAAAATGAAGTTTAACAATTCGGATCAACATTTAGAAAAGGGATTCAAGTGTGTTGTGTGAGCCCCGTGGGGTAAATTCAATGCGAACAACATCGCCAATCCGCATTCCAAACAGTTTTTCAGCACCACCGTTACCCGCATTAGCACCGCGATTAATAGCAATTTCCAATAAACCATTTTGGTTAAATACAGCTACCTTTTCACCGCTTGGAACAGCATTGTATGTCGGTGAAATCTCGTCAATGAAATAGTCGCGGTTCCTGAATTTAATAATGAACGGCGTATCCTTCCCAAATCGTTCAAAGAGTGATTGATGTACATTGGTAATCAGATTGCCATAACTGTCAGTATGGATAACGTTGCCTTTGATCAGGTTGGTTTCAATTACTGCCGTCAGACTGAACGCTTTCTTGTATGTCGGATATTCCGAAGCAAAATTTTCCAATTGTTCTCCATTGAGAATTCTGCAAGCAGCTGGAATAAGCATGTTCTTCGTCGGGAAACGGAATAAATGCATGTTGGACAAAACATCATCCAAGCGGTAAAATCCTTCATGATCTTCCTCTTTCACTAAGGAGCCGAAAAATCCGTTGTCATTCGATACAAAGTATTGCCCCTTAAATTTCATTACTGAAGGAAAAGAGCCTTCCGAGCCACCGAAATTAACCATTGGTTCACTGTCTACACCAATCACGTGAACTGTGCCTGCTGGAAATGATTCGAAGCAGGATGCTACGTAAAAAGCAGCTTGTACAACATCGAAAGGCTTGACAGTGTGAGAAATGTCAACAATACGGGCATCAGGAAGCGTGCTGAGGATCGTGCCTTTCAGCGTCGCTACATAATGGTCTTGAATCCCCATGTCTGTTGTCAAGGTAATAATTTGCATGTCCCTGCTTAAGGCCGTTTTTTGTGCTGAATTATTTTCTACTTTTGGCTCAAAATTAACGTTATTCGGACTATTTTTAGTTAACCAGCACACAAATTATCGTCTTGCAGGAGAAAAAAATTGAAATTAAGGGGATCAACCCGGTTGAGCTTTTCGGTGTAAACAACACGAAGCTCAAGCACATCAAAAGTTTCTTTCCAAAATTGAAAGTTATTGCGCGTGGTCATACCTTGACACTTACAGGTGATGAAGAGGTGATGGATGAATTTGAACGCAAGTTTGAATTGATCATTCAACATTACCACAAATTCAATTCTGTTACAGAGAATAATATTGATAATTTGATGCTGGAAGAAGGGGCGAAAATGATATCTTCTGATGATGGATCAGAAACAATTGTTCACGGAAATCAAGGGGTTAAGATCAAGGCGCGAACGCTCAATCAAAAAAAACTGGTTCAATCCGTTGATAAGAATGACATGGTGTTTGCTGTTGGACCGGCCGGTACAGGAAAGACCTACACCGCAGTTGCATTGGCTGTTCGAGCGCTGAAAAACAAAGAGGTAAAACGAATTGTATTGACACGTCCTGCTGTTGAAGCGGGAGAGAATCTTGGATTTCTTCCTGGAGATCTGAAAGAAAAACTGGATCCGTATTTAATGCCTCTGTACGATGCCTTGCGCGATATGATTCCACCCGAAAAGTTGGCGGATATGATCGAGTTTGGCGTCATCGAGATCGCACCATTGGCATTTATGCGTGGAAGAACCTTGGACAAGGCATTTGTAATTCTCGATGAAGCACAAAATACAACGTCTATGCAGATGAAGATGTTTTTGACACGCATGGGGATGACAGCAAAATTTGTGATCACGGGAGATATGTCGCAGGTGGATTTGCCACATCGCCAGCGTTCAGGATTGTCCTATGCATTGGATGTTTTGAAAGATGTCGAAGGAATTGGTGTTGTTCGTTTAGGACAAAGTGATGTCATTCGTCATAGTCTGGTAAAGCGAATAATTGATGCTTTTGATGTGGCAGAGGCAGCAGAGAAAGTGGCGAAAATAGATAAAGAATCGAATAAGAAATAAGAACAGATCAAACAAAAGAACATGGATAAGGCAATCATCAAATCTGACTTTAATTTTCCGGGACAAAAACAAGTGTACAAAGGGAAGGTGCGGGATGTGTACACATTAGACAACGAATTGTTGGTGATGGTGGCATCCGATCGTATATCGGCATTTGATCACATTCTCCCGAAGGGAATTCCATTCAAGGGGCAGGTTTTGAATCAGGTTGCAACTATGTTTTTGGATGCTACACGCGACATTGTTCCAAATTGGTTGTTGGCTACTCCGGATCCGAATGTAGCTGTTGGTTATGCTTGCGAGCCGATCCGGGTAGAAATGGTGATTCGCGGTTACTTGGCGGGACATTCAGCACGAGAATACAAGGCTGGAAAACGCATGTTATGTGGTGTGGCTTTACCGGAAGGTATGAAAGAGAATGATCGTTTTCCGGAGCCGATCATTACGCCGGCAACAAAAGCAGATGAAGGTCACGACGAGGACATTTCAAGAGAAGATATTTTAGCAAAAGGCATCGTTCCGGAAGGGATTTACCTTAAAATGGAAGAGTACACGCGTGCATTGTTCAAGCGAGGTACAGAAATGGCCGCTGAGCGTGGATTGATCCTCGTTGATACGAAGTACGAGTTCGGTTTACGCAACGGAGAAGTAGTTTTGATTGATGAAATTCATACTCCTGATTCATCCCGTTATTTTTATGCAGAAGGTTATCAGGACCGTCAGGATCGAAATGAGCCTCAAAAGCAATTGTCTAAAGAGTTCGTGCGTCAATGGTTGATTGAAAATGGTTTCCAAGGTTTAGAAGGACAAGAAATGCCTTTTATGCCCGATGAGTTTGTGAATACGATCACTGAACGTTACATCGAATTGTATGAGCGTATTACCGGGAAACAATTCGTTAAGGCAGATACAGATGCCATTGAGGCACGCATTCAAACGAATGTAGAAAATTACCTGAAGAGTTTGTAATTCAAAGTATTTCGGATGAAAACACTTGTAATTGGTGCCAGTCCTGAACCTTCAAGATACGCTTATCAAGCGGTGAACATGTTGAATCGCTACGGTCATGAAGTCATTGCTTTTGGTAAGCAGAAAGGTAAGATCGGTGAAACAGAAATTGAGACGAGCTGGAATCCAAATTGGGAAGTTGATACCGTAACGCTTTATATCAATCCAAGGGTGCAACATGACTTTTACAATAAGATCCTTGCCCTTCAACCACGTCGTATCATTTTCAATCCCGGAACAGAGAATAACGATTTTTACGCTATGCTGGAATCACATGGGATTGAGCATGAAGTAGCTTGTACCTTGGTGATGTTGAGTGTAGGTGAGTATTAATTCCACTGAATTTAATACAATACTGCTTTTTAACCTCAAGGACACGAAAGGAAGTTGAAAAACACAATTTTTAGGTCACAAAGATATCAGACTTCGAAATTGAGTGAATGGCTTAATCTGCATAGACGTGCTTGTCAAGATCAAATGTCATTCCCTGAAATAGCTTGACTGTTTTAAAATTTAAAATAGATGAATAAA